>BNVE01000003.1 GCA_025997875.1 Spirochaetia bacterium | reverse complement strand
TCAGTGTCTGCGATCTCGATCCATTCCTTTACAAAGCCATAGTTACCCATAAATTTTTATTCCCTCCCTGGCGATTTTCCGTTCCATGGTAGGCCCCAATTTTCGTCTAAGGTAGGTATTGTTTTTGCTTACAATGATATCCAAAGGCATGGTTTGTGATCGGCATAGGGCCATACGTATCTTTATTCCGGCATCAATCTCCCGCATTTCCATGTCATCCTTTACAACGATATACAAATCCAAATCCGAATCTTTGTTTGGTGTGCCATAGGCATAGGATCCGAAAAGATATATCTGTTCCACCGGGACGGTGTTGATGATGATGTTTTTGAGGGTGTCAAGTTCGGTTTGGATTAAGTGATCCATAGGGGGGCTCCTTTATTTCAATAGCGATACCATGTTTAATTGCGGCGTCATGATTGATAACGTGAACCACGGGTTTCCATATCTTTTTGAAATATTCTGGTAATATCCGTTGGAGTTTTTGTTGAACCGGTTTGCACCATTTTAAATCGTGATCTTTGACTACCAAAATCAACATAAGCGACAATTGATCGGCGCTATCAAAAACAATTGGCAGGGTTTCTTTTTTGACGCCCACCATTATTGCCGAGAACAAGTTAAGTGAATGTATAAACTTATCACAGATGTCTTCAATTTCCGTATTGAATTTTTTCAGATTCTCCACATCCGGGTTGCCTGGATTTGCAATGCTTGTCTTTGCTTCCACAAACAGCAAATCATGATTCCTTATCCGTATAAACTCAACGGACTTAATGCCGCTGCCTTTTAAGGGTATGTAGGGAGCAGACTTTTCAATGTAGAAAGCGTTTTCCGCAATAAAATGCATTCCACTTTCTTCAATATAGTTAGGCATTACCCAATCCCTTCTCTATTTCCCTTTCATACAGATTGACCTGCTCTGCAGTTAACGTGTTCGGTGTGAGTAAATCAAACCGATCGCTTTTATTGCATTTAATCTGCGCCCCGTCTTTGTACAGCGAAAAGAAATTTACCTCGTTATCCTTTTTACGGTTGACAGCAAAATAGCTCGCCAATATTTCGCTATGTGTTGCGATAAATATCTGTACACCGCCTCGTTGAAGTTCGAGGAGAACATTGACAAGTTCAGGCATTAGTTCTGGGTTTAAGCTATTTTCTGGCTCATCTAAAAAAAGTATTGTCCCGTCTTCGAGCAACCCATTGCGTGCAAGTTTCCACAGGAGCCCAAATTTACGGTAACCTGAAGCTTCAAGTGAGTACGGTACTTTTTGACCATCAGACTTTACTATATAAAAAGTATCATTTTCAAATTCTACTTCGCCTCCGATAATATCTTTAATTTTATTAAGTATTAACTTGTTAGTTTCAGATATTTCCTTCGTTACACCAAGTTCAGCATTTGAAAGAATATCAATATACGTTTGGTCAAAAGGAATTTCTCTTGTATTGTTTAATGCAAGTAATCCTTCTGAATGTTCAAGAATATCTTTAGCCGGTATAAAAATTTGATTGCCTGGTCTTGTCAGCGCCAGACCCCCAACAGTACTGGCATCATTAACAATATTCAGATCATCAAGAACACAATGAACATAAATTTCTGTCTTTTGCCTGTTCGTAATACTCTTGTTAGTACCCCAAGAAAGGTAACAAGAATTAATACAAATATTATGAAAATAATGTTTAAGCGCACTATATTTACTTTTATCATCAGGTGATAACTTTTTTCGTGTATTCTCTAGTTCCGTGATAAGGTACATTACTTTCATCAGCGTTGTTTTTCCTGTACCATTTCCCCCGATTATAACATTTACACCGGAACAAAAGTCCACAGCAAACTCACCCTGAAATACCAAAAAGTCCTTTATCTCCACGCGATTAATTGCCATAACTATATTCTCCTCCGCAATATTTATCCACCAGCTTCGCAAATTCCTTTTTTATATCATACACATATACGAACTCTGCGAAAACCCATCTCCCATAAGTCCCCAAACGGTTGACCCCCGGAATCCAAAAACTTTCCATGGTAAGCTTTTTTTCCTTGGCATCCTCCCTCCGGTAGCCTTTAATCTCCACGATTAAATGCAGGGGATCATCGGGACCATGACCGTCATCAATCAGGAGAATAAAATCGGGGATGTATGTTTTGTCCTGGGGGCCGAAACGGTAGGGGACTTCAAAGCCCAGGGCTTGATTTTTCACATAGGCTATTACTTTGGCATGGGATTCCGCTACCCTGCACAGTTCCGATTCCCAATCGCTGTCGAGAATGACCCAGTTGATATGGCATTTACGGGGGTCGGTCTTCCATCGGTCTTTTTTACTGGTATTAAAATTGACATGAATGGTGGAGCCTTCGGGATTGTAGGGGTCAAGGATTGCCTTTATGGGTTTCTCCCTTTCCCCTATAAGGTATTGGCTGATGGCGGCTGCGATGCGGTTACAGGCTTCATCGGCCAATATCTGGTAGAGAAGCATGGCAGGATACACTTCACCGGTACATGTAAGGTAGTTCCGGACCCATTCGGCGCATATATTTTTAAGCTGCCCAAAAAGATGAAGCTTTATTTCACCGTTATCGTCCCGGAATTTTGTTTCCAGAAGCCGCTGGGTAAGTTTATAAACGATGGTTGCCTCACGGACTTCATCAAGGTGCTTAACATCAAGGTCATTCGCCTGCCCGATGATTCCCGAGGTCTGCACTTCCACGGGGCCTACGATATCAGGACTCAGGACAAACACAGAATCGGCGGTGAATTTTGCCTTGAGGCGATCCTCCGGGAGTTCGGCGCGATACCCGGCAACCCGGGGGAATCGTATTTCAAGGTTATCCCGTTCCGGGCTTATGGCGTGGACATGGATAGTGTCACGGGGCTGGGGCGGCTTGGGGGGAACCGCCTGGGAAGTAAAATCAAAGGGTATGCCCAGGACATCGGCGTATTCCACATCAAAGCGGTCTTCGGTATTGAGGTCGTAGGACTGCCGCCTAAGGGCACGGCCTACGACCTGTTCACAGAGGAGTTGGGTTCCAAAAGCCCGGACACCCAGGACATGGGTTACGGTATTAGCGTCCCAGCCTTCGGAGAGCATGGACACGGAAACAACGCAGCGTATGGTTTCCCCCAGGCGGCCTTCTTTGCCAACGGTATTCATTACTTCCCGTAACAGTTCCTGTTCGCTGATATTGTCGGCGGCTTCACGGCTGCCGGTTCGTTTTATTATGTCCTGTTTGAAACGATCTATTTCGTCTTTCGCAACGGAACTGAAATGAGGATCAAGGCTGCCGCCGGATTCAAGCTGGTGGCTGTCTATCAGGAGGGTATGGGGACGGGCAAGGGGATCGCCTGATTCATCAAAATTACTAAAAAGGGAAAGATGACCGTCATGAAAATTCTTTTTCCCCTCGGCGCTTTGTTGGTAGTAACCGGAAATATAATCGTATACTAATTTTGATGACGCAGTATTATTACACACCACAATGAAACAGGGTGGAGCCGGGATATGCGCATCTTCCCAAGCGGCAAAGGTTTTTTGGTAATGACCGTAGAGGGCTTCCATGGCGGTTATGAGCTTTACCGGGAGCAGTGCGGGGTCAAGGTCGCCGGCGTTGCCCCGGCCTTTTTTCGGCATACCCTTGCCGATATGTTCCCACAGATTACGATACATAGGCATATCACCACTGGCAATATTATCGGACACGGGGACACGGGGCAGTTTTACTATGCCGCACTCGATGGCATCCATGAGGGAAAAATCGCTGACGGTCCAGCTAAAAAGGGTACCCTCATGGTAGCCTGAACCGGCAAGAAAGAAGGGGGTTGCGGAAAGGTCAATTACGGTTGAAATCCCGATTACCCGTTTCACCATTTCCAGGCCGGATATCCATACCCTGGCAGTTTTGTTGTTTTCCTCGGCTTCGTCTTTTTCATCGCCCTTAAGGACAGCAGCATCACTATCACTCACCTTTTGCCGGTAACAATGATGGGCTTCATCGTTTATGACCATGATGTTTTTAACGCCCATGAGTTCTGACATTACCCGCTTTATCATTTGACCTTCGGTTTCGATTGTTTCCAGATCCGGTCCACGGCCCTGTAAAAAAGAACGATCCGCTTTGGGGAGTTCCATTTTATCCCGCAGCATAAAGGCGTGGTAATTGGTGATGACTATTTTTGCCTTTTTCAGATCCGGCAGCATATCACGGGGGGCAAGTTCAAGGCGTTCATAATAGCTGTCGGGGTCATTGGGGTAGAGCACCCGGAGCCGGTCCCGGATGGTGATGCCGGGGGTAACGACCAGAAAGCCGTTGGTGAAACGTTTGCTTTGGGGGTGGCGGACGGCGTTGATAGTCTGCCAAATAATGATCATGGCCATGACGGTGGTTTTGCCGGAGCCGGTTGCCATTTTGAGAGCTATGCGGAATAGTTCCGGGTTTGCCTCGGCGTTGGCGTTCTTTAGATATTCAATAAAGACGCTTTCTTTTTTGCCAGGGCTGCTGCCCAGGGCGGGGACTACTTCGGTGAGCCAGATGAGGGTTTCCACCGCTTCCACCTGACAGAAAAAGGGGCGGATATTGTTAAAGCGGTAGTTCCGCCAGTGCTGGAGAAGCCGGGCCGTTTCAGGGCTCACCTTCCAATCGGCGGGGTTCGGGAGCTTCCGCCATACATCCACATAACCCCGGATGGCGTTTATTGCCGCCATGGTGGGGTCGTACATCTGGTCCTGAGTGGAAAGCCCTAAGCCTTCATCAAAAACCAGGTTGAACTGATTTTGCCGGTTTTTTTGTTTCCTAGGGTTGGGAATAGGGGTTATATATGACGCTGTTCGGCGTTTTTCTACGATTTTTTGGGTTGGTTGGCCCTGGGTGTCCAGTTCCCAATGGCGGCTGGGGTATGAATAAGGGGAATTGAGGATGGGATGGTCAAAAAACTGATTGATAGTGTCGTCCACCGCTTCAAACCCCCGTCTACTTGGATAGGTTACTCCAAAAAATGGCGGGGGGGCAAGGGATACAGAATGGCTATGTAATCGACCTGTACCATATAGGGAGGTTGTGGGGCCTACGAAAGGCCCATTCCTGTCTGCCCAGCTTAAAGAATTGGGGATAGAACGGCCCCGGACCGCGGAGGCCCGGTACTGGACCGGGATTATGGTAGTGGCTGAGAAAGGGTTGCATGGGGTTGTAAGCAGTGGGCGGGTTTGTATTCCTGTGTCTAAAGTTACTGCGTAGAAATCATATCTGACAAATTAGCAAACAAAAATGGACAGTTTCAAATAAAACAGGGACACGCGCGATTTACAGTATTACTGTGCATCTTAAAAATAATTGAACAACTCTAGTGACCTCCTGCGTCAAGTCACCGGCGCCAATATCCTTGCGAGTTACTTCTACTATTTTAATTTTCCTGTTTCTTGCGCAGCTCCCACACCTTAATCCGCGTCTCCGCCCGTTTGAGGGTGGCGAGGGCGGTGTCGGTTTCGAATTTCAGCATCGCCGATTTCAGGGATTCTTCCATCCGCTGCTTTGCCGCTACTGCCCGTTCATAGTCAATTTCGTTGGGCCATTCGGCGGCGTCAACCATCAGGACTGTTTTGTGTTCCTTTACTTCCAGGATGCCCTCGGTGGTAAAAGCGGAGAACCACTGGCCGTCCTTGCCTTTTATTTTTAGGATGCCGGTGTTGACCGGGGCGGTAAAAGCGGAGTGGTGTGCGTAGACCCCAATCTCGCCGTCGATCAGGGTGATGATGATCGCCTCTATCTGATCCGAAAAAAAGCGGCGGTAGGGGGTGTGCACCTCGAAGGAATACAGGACGGCCATGGCAGTTTAGGCCTTTGCCTTTGTCAGCACATCGTTGATGTCGCCGGCGAGGAAGAAGGCCTGCTCGGGGATGTTGTCCGCTTCGCCGTCCAGGATCATCCGGAAGCCCCGAATGGTTTCCTTGACCGGCACATACACGCCGGGCATGCCGTTAAAGTGTTCCGCCACATGGAGGGGCTGGCTGAAGAAACGCTGTATCTTCCGCGCACGGGTTACCAGGAGTTTGTCCTCCGGGGACAGTTCATCCATTCCCAAAATGGCGATGATATCCTGCAGTTCCTTGTAACGCTGCAATGTCTGCTGTACCTGAATGGCGGTGCGGTAGTGTTCTTCGCCCACCACCGCCGGGTCCAGGATGCGGGAACTGGAAGCCAATGGGTCTACCGAGGGGTAGATACCGAGCTCTACAATTTTGCGGGAGAGTACCGTGGTGGCGTCCAGGTGGGCAAAGGTGGTGGCCGGCGCCGGATCGGTGATATCGTCGGCGGGGATGTACACCGCCTGAACGCTGGTGATCGAGCCCTTGGAGGTACTGGCAATCCGTTCCTGCAAGCTGCCCATTTCGTTTGCCAGGGTGGGCTGGTAACCCACGGCGCTGGGGATGCGGCCCAGCAGTGCGGACACTTCCGCGCCGGCCTGGATGAACCGGAAGATGTTGTCGATAAAGAGGAGCACATCCTGGCCCCCCTGATCCCGAAAATGTTCCGCCATGGTCAGTCCCGCCAGGGCTACCCGCATACGGGCGCCGGGGGGCTCGTTCATCTGGCCGAAGACCAGGGCGGTTTTTTCAATAACCCCGGATTCGTTCATTTCCTTCCAGAGGTCCGCCCCTTCACGGGAACGTTCGCCGACCCCGGAGAACACCGAGTAGCCGGAATGCTCGGTGGCGATGTTCCGGATAAGTTCCATGATGATAACGGTCTTGCCCACCCCGGCGCCGCCGAAGAGGCCGATCTTGCCGCCCTTGGAGTAGGGGGCCATCAGGTCGATGACCTTGAGTCCCGTTTCCAGCACTTCCGTGGCAGGGCGCTGTTCCTCAAAACTGGGGGCCCCCCGGTGGATGGAAGCGGTTTCCTTGCTGGTAAAGGCGCCCTTGTCGTCGATAATTTTGCCGGTGACGCTAAACATGCGGCCCAGGACCTCTTCTCCCACGGGTACCCGGATGGGGTAACCGGTGTCCTCAACTTCGAGCCCCCGGGAAAGGCCCTCGGTGGCTTCCATGGCGACGCAGCGTACCCGGTTGTCCCCGATGTGCTGGAGCACCTCGATCACAACCCGGTGTTCAGCCCCGGCGGCGCCCGGAGCTTTGATTTCCAGGGCGTTGAGTATCGCGGGGACTCCCCCTTCCTCAAAGCGCACATCCACAACGGGTCCAACTATCTGCGTAATATGTCCTATATTCGCCATTTCATAATCCTCACTTTTGTCTCAACACTGGTAATTTCTAATCGTTAAGCGAAGCTGAGCCTGAAATAATTTCCGACATCTCCTGGGTAATACCCGCCTGCCGCACCCGGTTGTAGTAAATCTGCAAAGTGGCAAGCATATCCTCGGCGCTCTTGGAAGCCTCGTCCATGGCGGCCATCCGGGCGCTCTGTTCACTGACGTAGGCTTCCACCAGGGCGCCGTACACAATGCCCTTGACGTAGAGGGGCACCAACGCGTGAAAAACCTCTTCCGCCGAGGGAAGAAATTCAAAGTGAAGGTCCACCCGTTTTTCCTGCTCCGCCTGGGTCAATTCTTCCTGAATGGTTTTTGTGTCCAGGGGCAGGATTTGCCGCTCCGAGGGGAGCAGTTTAATGGTACTGTACATGTGGGTGTAGACCACGTGGACCTCATCAAACATGCCCCATTCGTACTGGGACACCAGGTAATCCGCAATTTCCTTGGCGTTTTCCACCGTGGGCATTTGGGACTTAAAGGAAAAATTTTCCAGGATCAGGTAGGGGGAGTGGTCAAAGTAACGATAGCCGATGGAGCCAATCAGAATGAGCAGAGGGTTGGTAACCTTTTTGCAAAGCCCCATCACATGCCTGAATATGTTGGCGTTGTATCCTCCGGCCAGGCCCTTGTCGCTGGTGATCACCACTATTGCCGTGTGGTAGGATTTGTCCTTTTTCCGGGCATGCAGGAATTCGCTCTGCACCCTGCCGGCACTGGAGAGGATGTCGTACATGGACTTCTGAATTCGGGTGAAATAGGGTTCCGTATCCTCAAGCACCCGCCGGCCCTTCCGCAGTTTTGCTGTGGAAATAAGGTTCATGGCCTTGGTAACCTGGAGGGTCTGTGTGATAGCCCGCATCCGCAGGCGGACGTCCCGTAAATTTGCCATATCCGCCCCTACTGCTTAAGCTGCTTGAAGTCTTCTATGGCCTGGGCGAGTTCCTGCTCAAGCTCTACCGAAGTGGCCCCGGTTTTGGCGATGGTTTCCAATATAGCGGCGTGATGCACCCGCAGGTATTCCAGGAAGCCCTTGATAAAGGCCGCTATCTTATCCACCGCCACATCCATAAGATAGCCGTTTACCGACATGTAGAGGATCGCCACCTGTTCTTCCATGGCATAGGGGCTGAACTGGGGCTGCTTGAGCACCTCCATGAGCCGCGCCCCCTGGGCCAGCTTGTCCTGGGTGGACTTGTCCAGGTCGCTGCCGAACTGGGCAAAGGCGGCCATTTCCCGGTACTGGGCCAGGTCCAGCCGCAGCCGCCCGGAGATCTTGCGGACCGCCTTTGTCTGGGCGGAACCGCCCACCCGGCTGACCGAGAGCCCCACGTCGATGGCGGGCCGGAACCCGGAGTTAAACAATTCCGAATCCAGGAAGATCTGCCCATCGGTAATCGAAATAACATTGGTCGGGATATACGAAGAAATGTCCCCCGCCTGGGTTTCCACGATGGGAAGGGCGGTGATGGAGCCGCCCCCCCGGGCATCGGAAAGCTTGGCGGACCGTTCCAGGAGCCGGGAGTGGAGGTAGAACACATCCCCGGGGAAGGCTTCCCGTCCTGGGGGCCGGCGCAGCAGCAGACTGATGGTCCGGTAGGCCACGGCGTGTTTGGAAAGATCGTCGTAGATTACCAGCACGTCCTTGCCCTTGTGCATAAAGTGTTCCGCCATGGCCACCGCCGAATAGGGGGCCAGGTACTGCAGGGCTGCGGAGTCCGAGGCAGAGGCCAGCACCACAAAGGTGTATTCCATGGCCCCGGCTTTTTCCAGGTTCTTTATGATAGCCGCCACGGAGGAAGATTTCTGCCCGATGGCGCAGTAGACGCAGTAAACATTTTTGCCCTTCTGGTTGATGATGGCGTCGATGGCAAGGGCGGTCTTCCCGGTCTGCCGGTCGCCGATGATAAGCTCCCGCTGGCCCCGGCCGATGGGGATCATGGCGTCAACCGAAAGGGCGCCGGTTTGCAGGGGCACATTTACCGAACCCCGGTCAATAACCGGGGCCGCCGGGGACTCCATGGGGAGGTATTCCTCGGCGGTGACGGGGCCCTTGCCGTCGATGGGTTCCCCCAGGGGGTTTACCACCCGGCCCAAAAGGCTCATCCCCGAAGGCACGGAAACGACCTTGCCGGTGCCCTTGGCCTCTTCGCCGTCCCTGACCAGGGATTCCCCGGAAAGGAGCACGCAGCCAACCCCGTCTTCGACCAGGTTGAGCACAATTCCGATCGCGCCGGAGGCAAATTCAACCAGTTCCCCGTAAACGGCCCTGTTCAGGCCGTAGATGGTAGCCACCCCATCCCCCACCTGGACCACAAATCCCGTGGAATCCGAGGAGGCCTTGCCTTCCCAATGGGTAATCTGTTCCTGTAAGACCCGGGTAAGGTCACCAAAATTCGCCATTAAAAACCTCCCTGGGGCGCAGCGCCCGCAACGGCGCCCTGAGCGCCGCCGGAATACGCAGCCGCTAGATCAGAGCCCATCCGCTGTAACTGGGAACGCAGGCTGGCATCGATGATATCGCCGCCTATCCGCAGCCGGTATCCCCCCAGCAGTTCCGGAACGAGCCGGGAATCAAGCTTGATTCCCCCTGCCCCTGTTTTTTCCATTAATTGTTTTTTCAATGATTCCTCAAAATCCCCCGCAGGGGCGGCGGCGGATTCCAGGGTAACCGGAAGAATCCCCCGCAGATGGTCCAATTCAGCTTCAATTTCCGCAATAACTGTATTGATATGGTGAAAAAGGTTCTTTTTTATCAAAAGCAGGATGAATCTGACAGTGGTCTCCTCACCAATGGGCAGTACCGTAGACGCCGCGCCGAACCCGGCCGCAGGCAGGCTTTGCCCTGCCCGCCGGATCATCTTTTCCAACTGCGCCGCCGCGGAAGTTCCCGAAACCGATCCGGGAATTTTAAGGATCAGGGGGCTCAGGGCCCGTAAAAGGTCCAGCCCTTCTGCGATAGCCGCATAGCCGCTTATGTTAGCGCCGGACGCCGGTACGGCGCCTTCAATAATGGCATTGATAAAGGCAGCGGCCCATCGCTCCGGGGTAAACATCGGCTATTTCCCCAATTCCTGCAGCAAAAGCCCCGCCAGGCGGCGGTTGTCTTCCTGGTTCAAATCCCGCTGCAAGAGCTGGGACGCGGCGGATACCACCAGCGCGGCGGCTTCGGCCTTAAAGAGGACCAGGGCGGCCTGCTGTTCCGCTTCAATCTGCCTGCGGGCATTGGCAAGAATGTTCTCCGCCTGAGCTTTTCCCTCCGCGACGACCCGGTCCGCCTGCTGCTGGGCATGTTCCCGGGCGCTGCGGATAATCGCATCCGCTTCCGCTTCGGCCTGCTTCAGCTGATCCTCGTACTGCTGGAGCAGCTGCCTGGACTGGCTTTTGTCCTTTTCAGCCTGGGCAATGGCATCCTCAATCTTTTTGGCCCGATCCGCCATGAATTTGGTAACCGGCTTGAAAAGAATGGCCCGGAGGATAAAAAACAGGATCCCGATATTGAGAATAGTTATCAGGAATGTCGCAATGGACGGGGTGATCAAAAAGGGAACCTCCTTATGCCGCTTTGGTGAATATCAGAATGGCGATTACGAAACCGTAGATGGCGGTTGCTTCCGCCAGGGCGATACCCAAAAAGAAGATGGTCATAATTTTCCCGGAAGCTTCGGGCTGACGGGAAACGGCCTGGGATGCCCCGCTGGTGGCGATGCCGATGCCGATGCCGGCGCCGATGCCGGTTACCACCGCGATACCCGCGCCGATAAGAAATAACAGATTCACGTCCATGATACACTCCTCATTTCATACTTCTATAACTTAGGACCATCAGGTCCGGATTACAGTTCCTCAACTTCCACAGCTTCGCCTATAAAAAGGGTGGTAAGAAAGGTGAATACCACCGCCTGAATAAGGCCGTCAAAAAAATCAAAGTACAGGGAAAGGGCCACCGGAACCGCAAAAGGTATGGGCAGGGCCTGTTCAATCAGGAGCATGATGATAAACCCCCCCAGAATATTGCCAAAAAGCCGCAAACACAGGGACACGGGCCGGATAATGTACTCAAGCAGGTTGAAGGGCAGCATCATCGGCACCGGGTGGAACAGATTTTTTACCCAGCCCTTGATGCCCCGGGCCCGGAGGCCCCCAAAAAGCACCAACAGGATCGAAATAAGGGCCAGCGCGGCGGTAAAATTGATGTCCCGGGCCGGCGGTTTGATGGTAAAGGGCGGTTCAAGGTGAAACAGGCCGATGGACAGGGGTGAAAGGACCGGAATAATGTTGACCACCAGCAGAAAGAGGAACACCGTCCCGATATAGGGCCCGTAAACCCTGGCCCGCCGCCCAAAATGCTCCTTTGAAAAATTGTTGCAGAACTCGATGACCCATTCCAGAAGCGCCTGGGCGCCCCGGGGCACATCCTTTAACTTGCGGGTGAGCAGCAGGGCGGCGACAATGAGGATCGCCATGGACACCCAGGAGATGAACACGGTCTCGTTAATGTCGATGGACGTAATGGTCTGCCCCAAAAAGGTGATGGATTTACCCTGGGGGAAGGGAATGGAGAAGATAACCTTGAACTCTTCCAGCGATTCCTTAATGTCCATATATAACTTTTTACACCTCTTAAAAAAGTTCCCGAATCAATCTTTTTTAAAGAAAAAATCGTCCTTAAAATATTTTTTTAACAGTTCCTCGGAGACCGCATCCTTGTTTCCCATGCTGGTATAGGTCGCTTCCAGGAAGCCCTTGGTCAGATAAAAGCAGCCCAGCAGGAAGAATTCCGACATCTGGGTGATAACCCCCATAGACTGGTACATCCGTACCGGGCTCTCCGGGGCAAATTCGGTCATAATGTACTCAATGGACACCCTTTCGGCCAGATTTACCGCGTAGATCACCTCGGAAACGGGAAAACCCTCCTTCATCCGGTTTCTTCCCAGGGTGACAAAGAAATTCCCCACCAGAGACCGGTCCAGCCCCCGGGCCAGAGTACGGGCCAAAAGGGGGTAAAAAGCGGCGTCTGCCTCAATAAGGGTATCGTCATTCAGAGCGTTGTAATGTTTTAACTGTGGCGACTTACGGATCAGCCCTTTCCACTTAAGGGCAAAATCCCGGGATTGAAGACTAAAAGCGTCAATTAAAGCCCCGTCAACCATGATACCCCACTATACCATGGATTTTTCGTAGACCGCAAGGCCCCGGATGGGCATGGTAAGCCAATTTGTTGCCTGCTTTCATAGGTTTTAGAGGTATAGTATAATTAGGTAAAATAGGGTTAAAGGAAAAACTATGATATACAAAGATGAACCTAAGGACGCAAATCTGTTAGTAGTAGTTGCGGTTGAAGGGTACGCACAGCGGCACAACATGAAAGAAAAGGATGTGTTTGAGCAGTTTAAACGGTATGAAATCAATGTAGCAATTCGTGAGTGTTATAGTACATTACACACGCAAGACTTGGAAGAAACCATTGGCTTTGCTGAAGATGTGTTAAAAAGGAGAATGCAATGATTCTCTATCATGGTTCAAGTCAAGATTTTTCTGTCGTAGATTTGTCAAAATCAAAAGACAAACGCGATTTTGGCAAGGGTTTTTACATGACAACGATTAAAAATCAAGCCTATGAATGGGCGGTAAAACAATTTAAAAGATTTGGCGGGGATGGTGTAATTGTTTATGAATTTGAATTATCCGATAATGACGCTTTTACAATCAAAAAATTTGACGATCTTTCAAAGGAATGGCTTGAATTTATTATGCAGAACCGCACAAAAGGCGGATTACAGCACGGCTTTGATATTGTTCAAGGTCCGGTTGCTAACGACAACACTTTTGAAACTATCGCAGACTATGTGCTTGGAACCTTAAGCATATATGAAACACTGGATAGGCTTCGCTACATGAAACCAAACGATCAAGTTTCAATACATACCGAGAGGGTGCTTTCTCATCTACGTCTAATAAGGAAAGAACAATATGACAAATAAATATATCTGGAATGAAAAAAACATAACTTTTCATGTCATCAAACAAATTGAAAAAATCGTCCGTCTAATTGCCCAAAAAGAGGCAAAAAGTTTTGATGAAGTGTATAGCAGTTTTCTTGCATCAAATACTTATGCAATACTACAGCGGGTCGACAATGAATATTGGGCAGAAAGCGCCGAATTTCTTGTCGATGAATATTACCGGGAAAAAGAAGGAAGCAATCAATGAACAATAACCAATTTGATCATTTTGCATGGATAAAAGCATTTCGCGCCGCATCAAACGCAAGAAGCGGTTTTCAGGAACTGCGAACTGATATATGGAAAGACACTGTAGAGATAGCGAATAACGGCAGCTATCAACTTGAAGGCGCTGAAATTAAAATCAATAACGATTCCATTCCGAATCAAACCGAATTTTTCAAAGTTCCGCCAAAGCTGCAGGAAAATGCCGTTAAGCACGAAACAAAATTTTCAATCGTTGAGGCGGATTGTCTTGAGACCGCGAATATATTACTCAAAGCAGAACTAAATCCCTGTGTTCTCAATATGGCAAGCGACCGCAATCCGGGAGGAGGGGTGCGGAAAGGATCGGGCGCCCAGGAAGAAAATATATTCAGGCGGACCAATCTGTTCCGTTCTCTCTTTCAATTTGTTGATTATGCATCGGAATATGGGGTACGAGGAGCCAAAGAACGTTATCCCTTGGATAGTAAAACAGGGGGCATATATTCCGGTGGTATTACCGTTTTTAGGGCATCTGAGAATTCCGGTTACGCCTTGTTAAAAGAACCGTATCGCCTTTCTTTTGTAAGCGTTCCCGCTTTAAGAAAACCCGAACTAAAGAAAAAGGGGGCCGCATATTTTATCGCAGACTCCCTTGTGGAAACAGCGAAGGAAAAAATCAGAACCATCCTGAGGATTGCGGCAGCTCATGCCCATGAAAGCCTTGTGTTAAGCGCTTTCGGCTGCGGGGCCTTTGCCAACCCGCCGGGCCATGT
The DNA here is from genome assembly GCA_025997875.1 of Spirochaetia bacterium. Lineage (GTDB taxonomy): Bacteria > Spirochaetota > Spirochaetia > Treponematales > Breznakiellaceae > BNUT01. The sequence continues at coordinate 87,601 of BNVE01000003.1, read as the reverse complement.
TGCCCTTCTCTTTAAAGAGGTTTTTGAGGAAGAAGAATTCAAACACTGTTTCCGTTTGGTTGTTTTTTCCATTATAGACGATCATAATAGTTGGAAGGAGCAAAACCCGGAAGGGAATTTTTTGCCTTTTTTACAGGTTTTTGGATAAAAACATATTATTGTCCCCGCAGGCCCCTTAATCAGGCTTTTTCTTTAGGATTGCCGTTCTTTTTGGCAGTTTCCTGATGGGATACCAGAACATCGTACTTATTCTTTACCATTTCAGTAAACAATTCCTTTTTTAACACTGCAAACTGCTCCTCAACATCCATGCCGACCTCGACCATCATTTCCAGGAATACATTCATGGGTATGCGGTTAAAATATTTCTGCCGGACAGCCTCTACCCGCTTCTTAAAGTCAGGCTCGACCCGGATGGTAAGGTTTTCGGTTTTTCCGTCTTTCAAAATGGCCATAAGATTTTTTGAATTTACAACTAAAGTATAAGCCCCCACAATATGGAAGAAATGATAGTTATTTATTGAATTTGGTAGTCTATTATAAAAAAGTATTGACAATTAAAGACGTTGTAAGTTAACGTAAGTTAATCGGACATTATTTACAGACATAGCTAGAAATGGTAAAAGGAGTGGACAAAAAAATGGCTGATTTGCCAATAAAATGCGGTGGCTGCGGCGCCGATATTCTGGAAAGCCAGTTAGAGAGCGGCGAAATATGCCCTAACTGTGGGAAAGCTGCCCGTATAAAGAGCTACCAGACTGTAGCGGCCATGCCTCTGCCCCAGGTAAACCAGTATGTTGCAACTTTCCAGGCACAAATAACTCAAAATCCCAATGATCCTTCCCTTAATAGCTCTCTCGCCCTTTGTTTCCTAAAGTTAAAACTCCCCGCCAAGGCCTTACCGTATTTTGAAAAAGCTATGGCCGACAATTTTTCTGATCCATCCCTCTACTATTATGCCGCAATCTGCCTGCTGAATGGCAAGAAAGCATTTTTGGCGCTGCGTCCTGAGATCGACAAAATACTCGAATACCTTAATGCCGCCCTGATGCTGGAAGACCGGGGCATTTATCACTACTTTCTTGCCTACATCAAGAACGACTATTTTGAGCGCAAGCATCTGACTTCAAAACCGGGTTCTCAGGAATTGCTGGAAAATGCAAAGCAGCGCGGGGTGTCCGAACAGGAAATTCAGGAACTGTACGCATTGCTGGGGGTTGAGCGCCCGGCGAATTTATAACAGGCATCAGAGTGGTGTTTGCCGCTTATATATACGAAAGCAAGGAGTTGTGAGATGGGTGTATTAGACATTGTAAAGGGATTAACGGGAAAAAAGGACGGAAGCGCTGCGCTTATTGATCCCAAGGCCGGCTACCGGACCGATGATCAGGAAAAGGCGATTTTTTCCTTCAGCGATGAAAACAAACAGGGCTGTCTTGCTTCCGCAAAGGGGTGTTTCAAGAAAAAAGAGAAAAAAGGAGGCTGTTTCCCGAAAAAAGTAAAGGGAAAGGGCTGCTTCGCAAAGAAAAAATTCAAATTTGTTTCTGATGCGGAATATGACGCGCTGATTCAATCCATTGTTCAGCGCCTGGATCCCAAGGCCCGTGGTTTGCAGAAACTTGGGCTTGATGAAAGCCAGGTTGAGAAGGTCATTTCCTTTGCGAACTTCAAGTATGAACAAGGAACTAACGATTCCTTCTACTGGAAATTTGGCGAAGACGGATGTTTCCGTAGTTCCATCTATGAAGTTACCTACCTGTTCTTTACCCGGGACGAAATTCTTGCCTATCAGTTGACCCTAAGCAGCGACTGGGAACAACATGACGAGGCAACCTCGGAATATTATTACAAGGATATTACCGCGTTCACCACCGAAACAGTCCAGCAGGATGTTATTGAAGACGTAAAGGGTGAAGAGACAAAGGTTTACAAGACCGTAAAACACGAATTCCAAATCGTAGTACCCAATGACCGCTTTAGTGTGGTGTTGGGCACCAAACCGACGCAGGAAGAAGACGATGCCATTCAGGGCATGAAGAGCTTGCTGCGCGAGAAGAAATCGTAAGAATGAATTCACCGGAGCCGCGCGTCATGTGCGGCTCCGCTTGTTTTGGAAGCAAAATATGGCGGACAGTATCTATTCTGAGGAAGAACAAAAAGAGGCTGAAAAGTATGTTCTTGAAAAAGAACTGTTACGGCCCAAAACAACTATTCTTACTGTCTTTAAATATTACTTTGTGTTTTTTACCAGTACCCTTGGGGTAACGGTTCTTGTTTATTTTTTTTTGCGTTTTTTGTTTCCCGGCATCGCGGAGCGGATTCAGTATACGGTGGAAGAAAAACCGTTTCTTACCTGTGTTGTTATTTTGGCGGCCTGCCATATTATCGGTTTTATTGTCGTTCTTAAGGGTATGGTCATTGGCTTTGTTCATCTGTATCAGCATTATGCCCCCGAAGAACTGCGTCGCAACTGCCTTTTTAAGCCGACCTGTTCGGAATATATGCTGTTGGCCATAGAAAAATATGGACTTATAAAAGGAGTTGCCCTAAGCCTTAAGCGGTTTAAAAAATGTAATGGGGAAATGTACCGTATTGATTATCCGTAACACAAAGGAGAGGTTCTAAAATGGCATTATTCGGAAAAACAAAAAGTACGGAAGGCGGGTTCATGGACGTAATCCGCTGTGACCAGCCCGATTATTTGGTCTGGAAATGGCGGCCTGATGTTGCGGAATATCTGGATGAATCAGGAAAAGACGCTGATCATACCAGGGAAGGCGTCAATTCTACTGTTAAAGAAAACGCCATCAGATACGGAAGCAGCCTTCGGGTAAAAGACGGTGAAGTCGCCGTTTTTGTTTATCCGCAAAAAGACGGGACATTACAGGATTTTATTGAAGGTCCTTACGATGGAACCATTAAGACCGCCAACTTCCCGGTACTCGCCCGTGTCGCGGGATCCTTTTTCGGAGGTAATTCACCTTTCCAGGCCGAGATATATTTCATCAATCTTGCCGGGATAAATCAGGTCCAGTTTGGAGTACCCTATTTTGATGTTTTTGATCCGCGTTTCCCCGATTTGGCTGTCCCTGTTGCGGTTCGCGGGGTAATTACCTTTAAACTGGTAGATTATAAAGCTTTTATCAAATTGCACCGCCTGATTGATTTTAACAAAGAGGCATTCAAAAAACAAATACGATCCGGTGTGAATGGGTATATTCAAGGCGTGGTTTCAAGCATACCATCAGAGCATCAGATTCCGGTATTGCAGCTAACCACCCGTATCTTAAAAATCAAGGAAATTACGGAGGGGTATATAAAGCCGCGCCTTGATGAAGAATTTGGCGTTAAAGTTTCATCGGTAGACATTGAGGCAATCGACATTCCCAAGGATAGTGAAGGGTATCAAAAACTGATGAATGTTACCCAGAACCTGACTGAACAAACTTTAAAAGCTCAGACTGACATTAACATTCAAAATATGGCGGATACGCAGAGCATAAATGCCGCCAATATGGCAGAAACACTGCGCATTCAGCGGGAACAAGCGGAATTGGCGCAGCGGCTTCAAACAGAAGGTGCAAATTTTGCGGCGCATCAGCTTGATCAGCAAACAAAGGTTGCACATGCCGCCGCACAGTCCCTTGGTACGATGGGCCAGGGCGGCGGAACAGACGGTGGCGGCGGAGGTTTCAATCCCGGCGCAATGATGGCCGGAATGGCAATGGGCGGTATCGCAGGGCAGCAAATGGCCGGAATGATGGGCAATATGATGCAGGGAATGAACCAGCCTCCGGCAGGTGGTATACCGGGTGCGCCTCCTCCTCCGCCAAATGTTCAATACAATGTGGCCGTTAACGGACAAACAACAGGTCCTTTCGCAATGCCCCAGCTTGTTCAAATGGTTCAGACCGGTCAGCTTACGGATAAATCAATGGTCTGGAAAGCAGGTATGGCTGCGTGGGCCGCTGCCGGAACTGTACAAGAGTTGGCTTCGCTATTTACTGCTCAAACAGTACCGTCTCCACCACCTCCTCCAGCGCCATAAAAGGATAGATATTATGAGTGAAGTGAATTTTTATTCTGTGGATAGACTTGTTGAATTCGGGATGAGTGTGGCTATCGCTCAACAAATGGTAAAATCCATGAATGAAACGATGTCTAATATGCAAATTCCCGGTAGCATGAATTCATTTTTTGCTCAAAATTCTACGGCGCCGCCTTCTGTTTACTATGCCATTATAGACAACAACCAAGAAGGACCATTTTCTGAAACTGAACTTGTGCGTTTAATTATTGATAAGAAAATTGTCAAAGAAACCTATGTCTGGATACCGGGAATGAAAAACTGGCAGCTTGCTGAAAATGTACCTGCCATTATAAAACTTGTTGCCTTAACACCACCAGTTTTTAATGCAGAACAAAAAGGAGTTCACCATGAAAATTAATCCGGTTATGTTAATCATTTCTTTAGCCATTGCTTCCCTGATCGCCTTTGGGTTTTATTCCGGAAACAAGGATGAGACCTATCAATTGTTGTTGACAATCGGTACTGGTATATTCGCCTTTCTTACTTTGTCATGTACGCTTGCTGTCAGTTTTGATGTCAGAGGCGGAACCGGAAATGTACGGATTGTTTCAGTAATATTTTTTATAATATCCATCGCAAGTGGTTTGATTTTCAATTTTCTGAATTTTTCCCTGGCGCCTTATGTAATCATCAATGGAATTTTGCTTTTAGTTTTCATTTTGATAGAATATGCAGTGATAAAGGCATTGGAGTGACAGTGCAAGCACTCAGACGTTTATTAATAAAATTTCCTACCCCGTAACCCATCGCCCCAAAGTCCGTGTAGCCGGATCGAACTCCGCGCCCACCTTGACGAGCCGCCTGTCCCCGGCAGTGTAGGGCAGCAAGTACCCCTTGTCGTCAATCTGCTGCAGGGCAGCTTCCGCAGTACCGTTGCCGGACAGCTTAAACTCAAACACATAGACAATATTACCCGCAGTAATCACCGCATCGGCCCGGCCTGCGGCGCTGCGGACTTCCGCCCGGGCGTACTGGCCCATGAGCCGGAACACCAGATAGAACACTGTTTGGTAATGGCGCTCGGTTTTATCGTTTAGTTCGTAGGGGATATCGGCAAAGAAGGAACGGAGCCGGGTCATGAAAGCATCGGTGTCGCCTTTTTGAAGGTCCTCAATAAATTTAAAGATGGAAAAACCCTGAGGGTCCTCCGACCAGGGGGTGTAAAGGGGCAGGAGTTCGTTGAGGAAGCCGTATTCCACTTCTCCGTTGGGGAAGCCCAGGGTGTAAAGACGGAACTTACGGTCATACTTTTTTATGGTCAGGTAGCCGCTCTGGTAGAGCAGCGGTATGGAGTTGGTGCTGTTCGCACGGTAGTTGCTCAGGGCGTCTTCCGGTACGGTGACGCCCTCGGTAAGGGTCCGCAGATCGTAGTCGATTTTTTTAAGCCCCTGGACAAGGAAGGTTGGGGTACCGGTCTTAAACCAGTAATCGCCGAAACGGCTGCTGGCCAGGGTGTTCAGGACACTAAAGGGGTTGAATACCCCTTCTCCGTCGCCGGCGAAATGATAGCCATTATAAAGGCGCTGCATTTCAGCCAAGGCTTCGTCGTAAGTCATCCCTTCTTTTTCCGCCAGCGCCTGGAGTTCAGGGACAAAACCATCGGTAAGTTCCGTCGGGGTTATGCCGCAGATTCCCGCATATGTTTCGTTCATGCTGATGTCCCGCAGCTGGTTAAGATCGCTAAAAACGCTGACCTGTGAGAATTTTGTAACCCCCGTAAGCAGGACGAATTTAAGCCAGGGACCGGCGGTTTTTAATACGCCGTAAAAGGCTTTAAGGGTTTTGCGGATTTCCTCCTGTGCTTCAGGATTATCTTCTGATGGCGGGCCGAAGGTACTGAGCAGGGGCTTATCGTACTCGTCGATGAGTACCGCTACCTTACGGCCTGATTTTTCACAGGCCCGGCGGATAAGGCCCAGGAAGCGGAACGGCAGGGTTTCTTCCTGGGGATTTCTACCCCATTCGGCTTCCAGGGTCTGTAAATAGGTATTCAAACCCGATTCAAGACTTTCAAAATCGGTGTATTTTCCCACATTCAAATCAATATGAAAAACCGGATAGGTAATCCAGTCCTTTTCAAGGTCTGCCATGGCAAGTTTTGGTTGGCCTGCGAACTGAGAGTTCGCTTTAATCGCTTCAAACAGCTCTTTCTTCCCCAGAAAATAGGCCTTTAGGGTAGATACGAGTAGGCTTTTCCCAAAGCGGCGGGGGCGGCCCAGAAAGTAGGGGTTGCCCTCGCTTATCAGCCGGTGAATCCAGGGGGTCTTATCGACATAGACATAGCCTTCGGTGCGGACAGTTTCAAAATCCTGAATGCCGATGGGCAATTTTCGCGGAACCATAACTTCATTATACAATAAACAATCCGCAACGGGCAACAGAGGAAGTTCATTAGCTGCTATACGCCCGCAGTAACTCCCGCGGCTTGGAGCCCTGGGCCGGGCCGACGACGCCGTGGTGTTCCATTTCTTCCACCAGACGGGCGGCGCGGTTGTAGCCGATTTTGAGGCGGCGCTGGATGTAGCTGGCGCTGGCCTTGCCCTGTTGGAAGACGACTTCCAGGGCCTTGTCGTAGAGGGGGTCTTCGCCGTCGGAGAAGAGGGAAGGGGATGCGTCGTCTTCGTCCTCATCGTAGAAGATCTCGTCGTCGATGTAGTCGGGCTTGCCAAGGGTTTTGACGTATTCTACTACGGCTTCAACTTCTTCCTCGGAGATAAAGGCCCCCTGCATGCGGATGGGGAAGGGGTCCGTGGCGCCGGCGTAGAGCATGTCGCCTTTGCCCAACAGTTTTTCTGCGCCCACCATGTCGATGATGATGCGGCTGTCCATTTTTCCGGCAACCATAAAGGCGATGCGGCTGGGGATGTTGGCCTTGATCAGGCCGGTGATTACGTCTATCGAAGGGCGCTGGGTGGCGAGTACCAGATGGATGCCCACGGCGCGGCTCATGGCGGCAAGGCGGGCCACGGTGGATTCAAGCTCCTTGCCGGTGGTGGCCATCAGGTCGGCGAACTCGTCGATCACCACCACGATGTAGGGCATGTGTTCCGCGGCAACTTCCCGTTCTTTAATGCGCTTGTTGTAACTGCGGATATCCCGGACCCCCATGGAGTCCAGGCAGGCGTAGCGGCGTTCCATTTCGTAGATGCAGTACTGCAAAGCCTGGAAGGCTTTTTTCGGTTCCGTGATCACCGGGGTGAGCAGGTGGGGAATATCATTGTAGAGTTTGAGTTCCACTATTTTTGGATCGATAAGGATCAGCCGGCATTCCGCAGGGGCGCGCTGGTACAGAATTGACAGTATCATTGAGTTGACGCAGACCGATTTACCGGAACCGGTGGAGCCCGCGATAAGCAGGTGGGGCATCTGGACCAGATCGATGGTTTGGCCTTCTCCGGTGATGTCCTTGCCAAGGACCACGGGAATTTCAAGTTTTTTGCCTTCCCGGTGGAGTTCGCCTTCGATGATCTCCCGGAATGAAACGATGTTCCGTTTGGCGTTTGGCACTTCGATGCCCACCGCGTGTTTCCCCGGAATGGGGGCCACGATACGCACCGATGATGCGGCGAGCCGCAGGGCGATGTTGTCCTGCAGATTGACGATCTTGGAAAGCTTGACCCCCGGGGCGGGGAGTATCTCGAACATGGTGATCACCGGGCCTTTGCGGATGCCGGTCACCTCAGCCTGGATTTTGAATTCCTCCAGGGTTTCCCGAAGGGTCACCGCAGCTTCCCGGGTGGCGTCGTCGATGATCCAGTATTCGCCGTCGGGGTACTGGTTGAGAATTTCCACCGGTACCCGCCAGGCGCTGCGAATTTTTTTCCTGGGAATCGTTTTGGGTTTTATTGAGACGATCTCCGGTTCGGGAGCTTCCGGAACACCCGGTTTTGCATCGGTAAGGGCCGATCCGAAAAGTTCCGGGAACGGGGATGAAACGGTGACAGCCGGGCCATCGGGTTCCTCGCCATCATCAGCTTCATCAAGCGTCGGTTCCTCAAGCTCCTCAGTCTGATCTGCTTCAAGTTCCTCAACTTCATCGGCTTCAAGTTCTTCGAGCTCTTCAACCTCATCAGCCTCCAGTTCTTCCAGTTCCTCAGCTTCATCGGCCTCCAGTTTTTCAAGCTCTTCAGTCTGATAGGCTTCCAGTTCTTCAACCTCATCGGCCTCTAATTCCTCAAGCTCCTCAGTCTGATCAGCTTCAAGTTCCTCAAGCTCCCCAATGTCATCAGCGCTGCCAAGTTCTTCGAGCTCTTCAGTTTTACTATCATCAGGGGTGTTCCCGGTCCGGCCTGAGTCGAGCCGGTTTAACGCCGCTGCGCTGGCAAGGGGTTTTAGTTCCGGCAGATTGACCAGCGTTGGATGATCCGCAGGGGCGGATTTTGCGGGATTGGATTTTGTGGGGGGCGGCGCCGGCGGTACGGAAGGCGGCTTTGATTGTTCTGCGGCTTTCAGGCTGATGGGCGGCCCTTCGTTGCGGGGGCTTCCCTGATGGGCGGCGGCGGATTCGGTGTAGATGTCCTTGAGGCTTGTCCCGGGCGCCGCCTGCGAAGCCGGCGCAGGGAGCAGAAGGGATTTCGATTTCTGCCGGCGTCCCGGCTGCTGATTGACGCCTGCGAAGGGGCCTTTCCCTGCACCTTGCCTTCCGCCGGGCCTGCCGGCGTTTCGGCCCTTGTTGGGGAAAAGCAGAATCTTTAAGACGGCTATCATCAGGGATTCAAAGACGGTTAAAGCGACAATGATAAAACTGAACCCGGCCCTTCCGGTTAAATCCAGCAGGGCAAGCTCCTGGGACCGGACTTCAAAATCACGCATAAAGCTGACCCCCACGGCCAGGGTAATAAAGGGAAAAATGACCGCCCCAAGGATGAAAATGCGGTCGGGCCGCCATGCGTTATCCGCAAGAATAAAGGCGGCGAAAAAGAGGTAGGCCGGGATGGCAAAGGCCAGGAGCCCATAGGAAGCGGCGAAGAAGGCCCCCGGTCCGGTCCGGTAGCCCGGCATTCCCAGAATGGCCCCCGCAATGGAGATGCCCAAAAACAGGGAAGAGAGGCCCAGGATGGCCGCTCCGGCGATGGCGGCAATGCGATATTTTGAATCGGGTCGGGACAAAAAATCTTTCAGCGACATATTACTTACATATATCGGTAAAAAGCTGCTCCAAACTCATATCATAAAAAAGATATCCGTAGGCTGCGGCGGCGGAAAGGACCCGCCTGCCGTATTCCCGGGTTTCAGCATATTCGATGGTTTCCAGGAAGATATCCCCCGGCAGGGGACCGGCGACGCGGTCCGAAGCCAAGCTGCCGGAGGCAGCATACCAGCGCCGGACCCGGGTCATGCCGCCGTTATAGGCCAGGATCGCCAGCAGGGGATGTTCCAGCCGGTTCATCAGGTAGGAAAGGTATACCGCCCCAATGTGGATATTGGTTTCCGGGTCCTGCAGATCCGGCGCGCCCTTTTCTGCATAGTCCGGGCCGTTTTGCCGCCGGATACGGCCCGCCATTTCCATCGCGGTGGCGGGCATCAGCTGGGTCAGACCCACTGCCCCGGCCCGGGAGATGATATCCGCCTGAAAGGCGCTTTCGGTGCGGATAAGGCCGAAGAGCAGCTCCGGGGACAGAGCTACGGGGCCGGTGGGATTGACGGCAGCGCCGGTGGGATTGAGGGCGGCCCGGGCGTTTTTTTCAACCAGTTCACGGAAGGGCCGGGGGTAGTAGAGTTCCAGATCACGGCGGTTCAGCTCATAGCCTTCCCGGCCCATGTAGTCCTTTACCAGCCGGAGGAGTTCCGGGTAGAGTTCCGCGTCATGGAGGGCCTCCGCCAGGGCCCGCAGTTCCGGAATGCTGAGTTCCTCCTTCATTTTTTGCAGATAGGGGTTGATTTGGATTGCGGCCCCATTTTGAAAAAAGCCCAGGAGGAAAGCCATTTCGGCGGGGTGGGGGAAGGCTGCTGCGCCGGTCTTGGCCGCCCTGGTTTTTCCGGCTGCCGCTGCTCCGGCTTCGGTATTTTCCGGCAGGGAGAGGAGGGGTTCCCCCAAAAATGAGGCGCTTAAGGCCCGGTAATAATAGGAAGCTTCCCCTGCCTCGTAGGCCAGCCGGAAGCAGGGGAGGGCCGCTTCGGTTCGGTCGGTGTCCGCCGGAATATAGCCCAGCATGAGGGCCCGGCCGGTGATATAGGCGTATTTTGCAACAGATTCCCGATCGGAACCGTTACGAATAAAGTGGAGGATATCCGCAATGGCCTGCCATTGCCGGTTCGCCGCCAGATAGCGGGAAAGCCGGTCAAGGATATCGGAAAAGTAGGGATCATCGTGCCAGCGGGGGATATAGGATTTAACCAGGACAACGCTTTCGCCGATCCCCTCGGTCAGGGCGGTGTCCAGGATGTACCAGATACAGGCGTCGGACTGGAGGCTGTCCGGGGCGAAGGGGATGGCCCGGGTAAAAAATTCCCTGCTCTGGCGGTACTGCTTCCGCTGACGGCTGATCCTGCCCGCAAAATAGTTCAGCCGGTAGCGAATGGCGCCAAGCGCTTCCGGCGAAAAGGTGACTGACGCCTTTTCGTCTCCGCTTTGCAGCTGCCGATCCATGTTTTGAAGGATTTCGACCCCCTCGTTTCCCCCGGAGGCGAATTGTAAGCACCTGCCCAGATCGGTTAAAAGCTCGGGGTAACGGAAAAAGAGGGACGGTTCCTGTTCCAGAACTAGCCGGAAAAGGATGAGCCCCCCGGAAAAAGCGGACCGGGCAGCGGCAAGGCGGCCGTCTATGGCGGCGTTTTCAGCGCCCCTAAGGGCTTCGGGGTTAAACCGGCGGATTTCTTCCAGAGCCCAGAGGAGGGCGTCGCCGGGGACAGAGCTGAACAGAAAGGAACGGATTTTTTCCCTTGTTTCACCGGGACGGAGCCGGGTTTCCGCCAGCAAAAGCAGGGCGGTATCCCAAGGCGGCTTTTTGCCGTCCGGGGACGCCTCCCCGGCATAGAGCTTTTCGATATCCCCATAACGGCCCTGGGTATAGAAAACCGCAGCCCCCAGACTTGTTTCGGCGCTGCCCTTAACCAGGCCGGGGGCGGGTTGGCTGCCGGGGAGTTTCAGGAGCGTGTCCGGGGGAATTTCACTGTTTAAGAGGGGCAGGATCAGCTGTTCAGCCGCCGCGTCCCGGATAAAGGGGTTGGGGCTTTCCAGGGCGCTTTCAAAGAAGGCCGCCGCGGAGGCAGCGTCTTTGGCCAGAAGGCCCTGATAAAAGGAGAGGGAAACCCCGCTTAGTTCCTCCGCAAAAACCATGTCTGCCCTGCAGGAACTGAATCCGGCAAGGAAGACAAGCAGGCAGAGGGACAGGGCGCCGGTGGTATCCTTAATTTTTTGGCGGAATACGGATAGTGGTCCCGGAAATGATAAGATCCGGGTTCCTGATATTGTTAAACCGGGCAATGCGGGGATAGAGCCAAGGATTCCGATAAAAAGCCTCCGAAATGTCCCAGAGGGTATCCCCCCAGCGGATTTTATAGGGCGCGCCATTCTTGGGAATGGTCGCCGGCACCTTGTAGGTAGATACCGGAGCAGGGGGCCGGGTACGGTTTGCCGTTGGTTTGGCAGCCGGCTTGGGTGAAGCGGGGGGCGCCTGGATAACAGGGGGCGGGCTCGCCGGGGCCGCAGGCTCTGCGGGCGGGGGCGCCGCCGGTTGGGCGGGTTGGCTAGGCTCCGCCGGCTGCGCGGGAACCGTGGATTCTACCCGGGTAGGGGCTTTTTGCTCTTTGGAAGCGCCTTTGCCCCGGAGCAGGAAGAACCAAAGGGCCAGACAAAGCAGGATAATCACCAGACCGATGATAAGCACCACCGCCCAGGGGAAATCCTTTTTATCCTTTTCTTTTTTGATCTCCAAAGTCCGTTCATAGAGCCCGGCGGGGGGCCCTTCATGCTGTTCCAGCTCAAAATCGGGAATTTCAAATTCCCGGTTATCCTCATCAAGGGATTTAAGGGAAACGTTCAAGTACTGGTGTTCCCCCTGGGAGGAAGTGTCCAGATCGATGGCATCCGCAGAAATTTCCCCTTCCGTGGTGGAAGATATCACCATTTCAATGGAAGGCTCCCCCTTGGGCTTGGGTTTGATGTTTTCGACCACCAGACTGCCGATATACAGGGCATCCGCCATAGTTTTTGTAAAACTTTTATAAAGATCGATCTGTACGCTTCGTTGTTTATCATGCACGGTGGTGAGTACAAGCCGTTTTTTAACGATAGAATTCTCATCCATGATAGAATAAAATTCACCATTTGCGATTTTAATGCCAATAGTTGATGCCACTGGTCCGGCTCCTTTTTCGGAGAAATAGGTCTCCCTTGAATTTAGACAGTGATTACCTGTTTGTCAACCGCTTTGCAGAATCCCCGCCGGCAGGCGAAGGGGGGAACAACCCCTATCTGAATGTCTGGAGGAATCCGCTTACGAGCCTGCGCTTCGCTTGTCTCTCCAGCGGGGATGTCCAGAGATCATTCAGATAGGGAACGTTCCCCAACAACGCTCTTCCCCTATGAGCAAACAGATGCATGGGGAGGGGCGGGGCATTCACGGCATGAACCAATCTGGAATTCCCTGCTGGAGGAGACAAGCGCAGCGCAGGCTCCGTAAGCAGATTCAACAGGTGGTGAATGCCGGGGATGCCCCGCCCCTCCCCATGAATATGTAACAAGGGCTTGAGGTGACTGCATTATTTACCGATAATAACGCTATGAATATGCTTCCCATTTTGGCAGCTGTGGTCGGCCTTGCCGTTGTTATTGTGGTATTTATGATGTTTCTTGGCCGTTCAAGGAGCAGCGATTCCGGCAGCGGTGGCAGCGGCGACGGGCGGAAAAAGAGGGTTAAGGGCCGGGACTCTATAATCAGGGAAGCGACTAAAAAGCTGAATGCAAATCCCCGGGACCCCGGGGCCCTTAAAAACATAGGGGATATCTATTTCCAGGAACAGGCCTGGGGGGACGCCATGAAGACCTATGAGGTCCTTACCGAATTGGCCCCCACCAATAAATCGGTAGATGAATTCGAGGCTAATTTGCGCTACGGCCTTTCGGCGCTCAAACTCGACATGGCCAACGAAGCCTACAAGGGCTTTTCTACTGCCCACGCCCTGCGGCAGAATAATTTCGAAGTCAACTACAACCTGGGCTACCTGGAATTTCAGAAAAAAAACTATGAAAAAGCCATCCAGCTTTTGCAGCAGGCCCGTATGCAGAACCCCGAGAGCGCCGCAGCCCTCCGCTACCTGGGACATTCCCTGTTCCGGATGAAAAAGGCCAAGGAAGCCATGTCCTTTATCCGCAAAGCCATAGAAATGGCCCCGGATGACAAGGAATCCCTCTTTACCCTGGGGGAATGCTATTACGAGGCAAGCCAGACCGATCAGGCTCTGCGGATTTTCAGCCATCTGCGGGCGGACCCGGTCATGGGACCCAACGCCTGTCTTTTATCCGGTACGATTAACACGGAATTGCGCAACCCCGATAACGCTATCCAGGATTTTGAAATCGGCCTGAAGCATCAGAACATCAAGCCCGATATTCTGATAGACCTGCGCTACCGGCTGGCCTCCACCTACCTCAAGCAGAACGACATCGGCAGGGCCCTGCCCCTGTTCAAGCTTATCCAGGCCGAGACCCCGGGCTACAAAGATGTGTCCATGCTCATCGGCAAGTACCAGGAACTTAACGCCAACCGTAACCTTCAAATTTATCTGCTGGCTCCCTCCGCCGATTTCGTGGCCCTCTGCCGTCGGATCGTCATGGCCTATTATTCCAAGGCGAAGGTCAAGATCACCAACATCGAAGTCCATCAAAATGAATGGGCGGATATCCTTGCCGAAGTGGATACCCCAAAATGGTCGGACGTCATCATGTTCCGGTTTATCAGAACCCAGGGTTCCATAGGCGAACTTATCGTCCGGGACTTCCATTCCCATTTAAAGGAAGTGAAGGCCGGCAAAGGGGTCTGCGTCACCGTCGGCATTTTCGGCGAGGAAGCAAAACGCTACACCGAGGCCCGGCTCATCGACCTTATCGAAAAGGACCGCCTTACCGCCATGCTAAACACGGTGGACGCCAAGACAGCGGCGGCGGCGCCTAAGAAGAAGTAAGGTAAAGGCCGCAGCCTTTGGCAAAATAGGGAGGAATCTATAACCCTATAGGGCTATACAATAATGTCCCCTTCATTGTTTTTTCTTTTGATACTTTTGTCTTACATTTTTCTGCGTCAACTGTCTTTATAACATTTTCAATTTCATGCCATAATTTCGGATTATGAACCAATAAAAATTCAAAACCGTTTAAGTGCGAATATTTTTCAACTATTTTCATTTTACCATTCCACATATTGGTGATTTATCAAACAACACAAATTGTTCTGTTGCTTCTTCCAATTCATATTCCAAATTGATTTTAGGGTTTTTTGGATCATATATTGGTTTGTTCATGGGTCGGGTTTTTAATTTTCCATCCCTTGCCAGCTTTGTTCTTTCAACAGCAACACTATAATATTCTTCCATTATTTCACACCCCATTCCCCGACGTTTGTTTTTTACTGCCGCTGCCGCTGTCGAACCAACTCCTAAAAAAGGATCAAATACCAGATCACCTTCATTTGTTAAAGAGAGGACTAATCTTTCAACTAGTTCAATTGGAAATTGACACGGATGAATTGTTTTTTCTACATGATTGTTTTTTACGTTGGGAATGTCCCATATATCACTTGGATTCTTTCCCAAGGGGTTGCAAGAAAACTCTCCTATTATTGGTCCTTTAAAATAGCGTTTGTTTGGATATTTTTGAGGTATCTGTACAGAATCCAAATTAAAAATATAATTGTCTGTTTTTGTAAACCATAAAATGGTTTCATATCTTCCAGAAAATCTTTTTGATGCGTGTAAGCCATGTCAAAATTGCCATATAATTCTATTCCGTAATTTTAAATTATGTTTCTGAAAAATGGGATATAATAAAATATCCAGAGGGACTATTTCAGAATTCTCGACAAAATTTCCAATCTGCCAACATATACTTCCGTCATCGGCGAGAATTCGTACACATTCGTCAATTATTTGTTCCTGTTTATTATAGTATTCATCCAAACTTGATTTTGTTTCATACTCTTTCCCTATACTATAGGGCGGTGAGGTAACGACTAATTTCACCGACTGATCCGGTACGGTTTTTACAAAATCATAACAAGAACCATTATTGACAATAGCCTCGGCTTTATCTGAATATTTGTTTAGAATTCTACCCAATCTATAACCCCGAAAGAATAGCTCGTTATTAAAAAAACCAGGGGCCTGTGGCACTCGCAGGTTTTTCGCCCTCTGCCCTGCGGGTTCCGGTCGAAAAACTTTCGATAAAGACGCAAAGCGCCACAAACTCCTGGATGTACCGTATACCCAAAAACCAGAAGTGGGGGCAGCGTAATGGACCGCAGAACAAGCCCGCAGGGCTTGCTTCGAGGACCATGGAGCGCGGGGGAGCAGCGAAACAAATTGCTCCCCCATTTTCCGTAAAGGCCCCATCCCCCTGCAACCGGAGTTTATTACGGCTGCAGGGGGAATGGGGTATCTGCCGCAGCGGCGCTCCCCCAGGGCAAAAGCATTTACTTTCTTAGACTATATTTGGTAACTTTATATGAAAGAAATTCGGGCTTCACTGCATTTATGCTGGCATCATTCACGAAATGCGCCGTATAATTAAACCATAATTGGTATATTTTTACACTATTCTTTCCTAATCAACTCGCTATATATGATTTTTTTGTTTCTCATAGTAAATGCTTTTGCCCTGGGCGCTCCCCCCTTGACCCTATTCCCTCATAGCCTTAGATTTTTAATGTGGAAATATATCGACCCCTGCGGGGGCTTCTTTTTGTATATGAGCTTGTCCGTTTGATTGTTTTGGCCGGGGTGATGGGGCCCGCGGCGTCGGGGCTTGAGGGGGCGGTGTTTCCCGCCCTGGTGTTTGGGGCGGCTAATGCGCTTTTTTTGCTCATGGCCCTGTTTATGTGGCTGGATTTTGTCCGGTATAGGGCTTATGCTACGCTTTATACGGCAGGGAAGGCGCTGACGGCTGTTTCTGCCCTGGTTTGGTGTATTTTTTCCCGGGCGCAGATTACTAATGCAGTTTATATGGATGATACCGGCTTTTTGGTTGTTTTTGGAGGCCTTTTGGCTGTTATTGCGGGGGATATGCTTTCCCTCTGCGGCGGGGCGGCGCTTTTGAATAAGCTTAAACGGGTGGATGCGGCTTTGCAGCCGGCTGCTGCGGAGAACGGGGGTTTGTGATGCGTATTATTCCTGTTGCAAGTGGCAAGGGCGGTGTGGGGAAATCCCTGGTGGCGGCGAATTTGGGGGTGGCCTTGGCTCAGGTGGGGCAGCGGGTGGTGCTGGCGGACCTGGACCTGGGGGCGTCGAATCTGCATCTGGTATTGGGGCACCATTCGCCCCACGCGGGTATCGGCACCTACCTGAACGATACCCGGTCCAATTTTAACGATGTGATTGCCGATACGGATATCCGGGGTCTGCGGTTTATTCCGGGGGATACGGAGATTCCGGGGCTCGCCAACCTGCGGTCCGGCCAGCTTAAGTCCCTGGTAAAGCGTCTTTTGGCCCTGGAAGCCGATACGGACATTCTGATCCTGGATTTGGGGGCGGGGACCCATCAGTCTATCCTCGACTTTTTTCTCCTCTCCGGCCAGGGCATTGTGGTATCCGCCCCGGCGGTGACGGCGGTGCTGAACGCCTATGTGTTCCTTAAAAACACGGTGTTCCGGCTGATGTTTACGGTCTTTGGCAAGGGGACCATTGCGCGATCCTATCTGGAGCAGATTCGCAAGGATGGTTCGGGGCCGCAGAAACTCTACATTCCCAAGCTGCTGCCGGAGATAAAGGCCCGGGACCCGGCGGCTCACGATAAATTCATGGCCCGCCTGGAGCACTTCCACCCTCGGCTTATCATGAACATGATAGACGATCCCAAGGACGCCGATGTGGCGATGAAGATACGCCGGTCCTGTTCAGAATACCTGGATCTCAAGATCGAGCATCTGGGGGTGATCTACCGGGACAGCATGCAGGATGTCGCCCTTTCTTCCCGGTTGCCGATTATCCTCTACAAACCCCAATCGGTTCTGTCCCAGGCGATTTACCGCATTGCCGACAAGATACTTCAGTCCGATGAGGATAAGTTCATCCTGGATGAAAAGGAAATTGACGAGAGCTTCCAGGAAGCGGAGGCAGAGGCGGAAGTTGATTTTGACAACAAGATGGAATATGTGGAGGACCTGCTTCATTCCGGCGCGCTGACCCAGGGGGACCTTATCGAAACTGTTAAGTCCCAGCAATTTGAAATTTCCAAACTCAGAAAAGAGAGCAATTTTTTAAAGCTGAAATTGTCCCAGGCTATTGCCAAGGGCTTTACGCCATAGGGGCCTTTCTGTGATAAGGGGTTCAAAATCCTGAAATATAAAAACATTCTGTTCGACCTTGACGGCACTTTAACCGATCCCTATGAAGGTATTACCAATGCTGTGAAATACGCCTTGAAGAAATTTAATATTTCGGAAGAGGCCGCCGGGGATCTTTCCCGGCTTATCGGGCCGCCGCTGGAAATGTCTTTTAGGGAATTCTTTCATCTTGATAAGGAAAATGCAAAGAGGGCGGTGGCATATTACCGGGAGTATTACACGGTTAAGGGTATATACGAAAATAAATTGTATGATGATATGGAGACCCTGTTACAAACCTTAAGGCGGCGGGGCCTGCATTGTTTTACGGCAAGTTCCAAGCCGGAGCAATTCGCCAAAATAGTATTGCAGCATTTCAGGATCGATACTTATTTTGACGGGATAGTGGGAAGCAATATGGATGGGACCAGATCCGCCAAGGAGGATGTCATAAAATACGTCCTGGAAGCATACCATCTAAAAAAAGCAGAGACCATCATGGTTGGGGATACCAAATACGATATGGCGGGGGCAAAGAAAAACGGTATTGATTCCCTGGCTGTTACCTATGGGTATGGTACTGTCGAAGAACTTAAGGAAACTGAACCAACTTATATTTGTAACACCCTAATGGAGATATTGGAATTGTTATAAAAAAGCCCCGGCTTTCATTAGAAAGGCAGGGCTTTTTTATACTACTTCTTCCGGCCGGGTTTCTTTCCTGCGGCGGGCTTTCCGGCTGCTTTCCTGGCAGGGGCGGCGGGCGCTTCGAAGCGGTCAAGGGAACTGGCGGGGAATACCGCTTTCTGGGCTTCGTTGGTGTCGGAAAACCAAACGGTGGTAACCAATTTGGCCTCTATCTCCACCGACTGAACCACCATTTTGGGGCTGTTTTGAAGCCCCGATGCGATAACCACATCTCCAACAAGTCTTTCCGTTGCTCTTACACTCATCATAACTCCTTATAAATAAACTAATAAATTAAACTTGGGTTTAACCATATCAGAAAAATAATTTTTCTGCAAGGGGTACTGTCCGGGTAAAAAATACCCGGTTCCGTTAAAACGGGTAATTTTTTCACAGTTTTATACCGGTTTCCCGGCGAATTCTGCCATTTTTTGGCTGGCACGATAATTGCATATATTCAGACAGGAGATGATAGTGAAAACCTCTTTTACTTTTATGATACTTGCCGCCGCAGTGTTTGCGGGGCCCTTGTGTTTGACCGGCTGTTCCCCCAAGGGAGGGGCCAAGGCTGGGGTGGGGGTCTACGACTTTACCACCATTACCCGGGGGACCCTGGAAAAGACCGTTTCTTCAAGCGGCTCCCTTAAGCCTGTTTCCACCGTAAAGGTGCTTCCCCGGATGAGCGGGAAGGTTGAGAAGATCAACGTTGATTACAACGATATTGTCCGCAGGGGGGATGTGATTGCGGAGCTCAACACGGACATGCTCAGGCTCCAGCGGGAACAGCAGCTGGCGCAGGTGATCAAGTCCCGGGCCAATTACGAACTGCAGCTGGTGAACTACCGGAACCAGGAAGCGCTGGCAGAAAAAAAGCTCATCTCCGAATACGAATTGAAAACCGGAAAGACCACACTGGATATCCAGGCCGCCGAACTTTCCGCTTCCGAAGCGAGCCTTAGGGTGATCGAGACCGAGATCAACCAGTACGCCTTTATCACCAGTCCCATTGACGGGATCGTGCTGGAACGAAATATCAGCGTGGGCGATACGGTGGTGGACAGTTCCAACAGCAATTCAACGAGCATTTTTACCCTGGCGGAAAATCTTGAGGAGATGCAGATTGAAGCCGCTGTCGGCGAACTGGACATAGCCTCAATACACAAGGGGCAGTCGGTGCGTTTTACGCTGGAAAGTTTACCGGGGCGAAATTTTACCGGAGTGGTGGAAATGCTGCGGATGGTACCCACGGTTCAGAACAATGTGGTGAGCTACACGGTGATCATCAATGTGGAAAATCGTGACGGTACGCTCCTGCCGGGGATGACCTGCGCGGTGGATTTTATTGTGGAGCGGAGAGAAAACATTCTTATGGCGCCCAACGCCGCTCTGCGGTATCAACCTACCGGCCTCGGCGCCGCTGAAATCGCGGAAATGGTTTTTAACGCAGGGTTAAAAAACATGGATGAAGATCAGCGGAAAGCCGCCATAGAGGCCCGCGCCCAAACAAAAACCACTCTAGCCTCAGTGCCTCAGGCGCAGACGGGAACCGGTATCGCCGGGCTTGTTGGCGGCGGCGGAACGGGAGGACCTCCCATGGGAGGTCCCGGCGGAGGGCGGGTAATGCCTTCGGGAAGCCAGGGGGGAGGGCGGCCTGCCGCAGCGGGGAACACGGTGGTCATGCGAAATCTCTGGTACCTCAACGGCGAGGGCAAACTTGAGGTGATGCGGGTACAGGCCGGTATCAGCAACGGTACCAGTACAGAGATCCGGTCCACTGAAGATCTGGAAAAAATACAGATCATTTTACGGGAGAAAATTTAATGCGGCCGGTTATAGAATTGCGGGGGATCAAACGGATTTACAAGATGGAAGGAAAGCAGGGGGAAGAAGCGGTGGTGGTGCGGGCTCTGCGGGGTGTGGATTTTTCCGCCGGAGAGGGAGAATTTGTTTCTGTCATGGGGCCGTCGGGATCGGGAAAATCAACCTTGATGAATATTTTAGGATGTCTGGATAAACCCAGCGAGGGAACCTACACATTGGACAACATTGAAACTTCAACATCCAGTCCGGACATCTTCGCCTACATCAGAAACCGGAAAATCGGTTTTGTGTTTCAGTCATTCAATCTTTTGTCCCGCACCACGGCGCTGGAAAATGTGGAGCTCCCCCTGTTTTACCGCCGCCGGGAAAAAAATGAAAAGCGGCTGACCGCCGGGGGCCGAAAAGAACGGGCCGCCAGGGCTCTGCGGGAAGTGGGCCTTGAGAAACGGATGGATCACTATGGGTCCCAACTTTCCGGCGGACAGCAGCAGCGGGTGGCCATCGCCCGGGCCATGGTGAATGATCCCGCTTTTATTCTGGCGGATGAGCCCACGGGAAATCTGGATACGGGGATGACGCTGGAGATCATGGGACTTTTTCAGGAGCTTAACAGCCGGGGAAAAACCATTGTTATGGTAACCCACGAACCGGAACTGGCGATCTACACCAAACGGATCATCACGCTGCGGGACGGAGAAATAATTTCCGATAAGCCCGTGACGGAAAGGCGCAGCGCGCTGGACGATCTGGCGGCATGGAAAAAAGACCATGCCTTATTGGCCGGGGCGGTGTCATGAACCTTGCACAACTACTGTATACCTGTTTCAGGTCTATCCTTCGCAACCGGATGCGGAGTCTTCTTACTTCACTGGGGGTGATCATCGGCGTGGGTTCGGTGATTATCATGGTGGCCCTGGGGGAAGGATCCCAGCGGGCCATAGAATCGCGGATCTCCGCCATGGGAACCAATCTATTAAGCATAATGGCCCGGCGGACTATCAACCGCAGCGGTGCGAATGTACAGTTCCGCTTTGCCGCTTTCACCAAGGCGGATGTGAAAAAACTTAAAGACGAGGCCAGTTATGCCGCTGCGGTTTCCGGGGTAACCCAGGGCACTTTTAACACGGTGGGCGCCCAGGGGAACGCATCGGTGCAGATTCAGGGGGTGGAGCCGGATTACCTTATCGCCCGGAACTGGCCGGTGGACGGCGGCGTTTTTTTTGACGAGGAAGACCTCAGCGCCCGGAACCGGGTGGCGGTGCTGGGGCGTACCACGGCGAAAGATTTATTTGGCGGCGCTGAAGAAGCCTTGGGGCAGCAGGTCCGGATTGGATCGGTCTACTTTACCGTTATCGGTCTTTTGGAAAGCAAAGGTGCGGGAATGAACGGTCAGGATCAGGATAATGTGATCATGGTCCCCCTGGATACGGCGATGACCCGTTTAAACAATACCCGGGACATTAATTCCATCACCATGAGTGTGGTGAGCAAAGAGTATATGGAAGCGGCACAAAAGGAGGCGGAACTGATTCTCCGGGAATCCCGCAAGATCGCCGACGGCGCGGTTTCGGATTTTGACATCATGAATCAGGCGGATATGATCGACATGGCTCAGGCCACTTCAAAAACATTAACAACGCTGCTGGCCGCCATTGCCGGAGTGTCCCTCCTGGTGGGGGGTATCGGGATCATGAACATCATGCTGGTATCGGTTACCGAGCGGACCCGGGAGATCGGTATCAGGATGGCGGTGGGCGCACGGAAGCGGGATGTACTTTTTCAATTTCTCACCGAATCGGTGATTTTGAGCCTTATGGGCGGTTTTATAGGTATAACTATGGCGTTTTTGGTCTGTAAAGTTTTATCGGCCATAGGAATTCCCACCTCGATAAGCCCGGTGATCGTTGCGGGATCGGCCCTTTTCGCGGCGCTGGTTGGAATTTTTTTCGGCTTCTACCCGGCCCGCAAGGCGGCAGGGCTGTATCCGATTGATGCGCTTAGGTATGAATGAAGAAGGAATGAAGACGAAGGTGCGTATGAAAAAGATTTTTTTGATGTTGATAATCATTGTCTCCTTTAGGTTTTTCGCCGGGGCCGAACCTCCAACGAAGTTTCCTGCGGAGACGCTGACCCTGGAGCAGGCGCGGTTGTTGGCGCTGGCTAATTCACGCAGTCTTGCGAAATACAATCTTGCCATAAGAAACAGTGAACTGAATGAGCAGTCCCAGTTTTACACGAACCTGCCGTCCCTTTCGCTGGGGACTTCCGCTTCGATGAGCCTTTGGAATTCCAATGGGATGGGGGAGAAGAATTTGGCGGATACCCTGACCGCCGGGGCAAGTTTAAGCGTTTCACAAAAGCTGTTCAACGGTGGGAAGAGCCTTATCCAAAAGGCCATTAACAGTATCGCTACGGAGATGGCGCGGAAGGATGCGCTGGCAGATTATTTTGCCGTCCTGAATGCGGCGGATACCGCCTATTACGAACTGCTGCAGGCGGCGGCAAGCCTTGAATCGGCGGAATCCGCCCTGCGGACCGCGGAACTAAGCCTGAGCATTGCAGAGGTACGGTCCCAAAGCGGCATGATGAACAGCGGTGATTATTTACAGGCCCTGGCGGAAAAGGAATCAAAGGAGAACGCCCGGAATCAGGCAAAGCGGGACATCCTCTTAAAGGGCGTAAAGATCAGGAACCTTACGGGCCTAAAGGAAATGCCGGTTCTTGAAGCCCTTGATTTTGAAACCCACGAAAATTTAATCGCGGGGCTTGCAGCCTTAACCGATGCGGAAACGGACGCCCTTTACGCCAATCTGCTGAAAACTGCGGCGGCGAACAACCCCGCATTGGCAAAGGCGGTTCTGGCAAATCAGCAGGCGCAAAAAAACGTTAGTCTGGCGGCAAGGGATTATGCGCCTTCCTTAAGCATGTCATTCTCCACGGGGCTTAACTATTCTGCCGCAAACGGGCTTGAACCTTCAACGGGAAAGCTTTCCCTGAGCGGCAGCATTCCCCTGGATTTTTGGGTAACGGCGAACAACGTTGAAAAGAAACGTGTCGCTCGCTCTCAGGCGGCGCTGGATTATTCGGGGGCGGAGGAAAACCTGGAAACAGAACTGCAAACCGCTTTGCTGGATGCCATCGCCCAGGCGGGCTCTGTTCTTTCTACCCGCAGGGCCTGTGAATATGCGGAAAAACATTTTGAGTATGTGATGGAACTGTTCCGGCTTTCTCAGAATTCGGTTTCAACCCTGTCGGACGCATCGGCCCTGGTAAGCTCGAACCGCAATCAGCTTATCCGTTCCCAATACGGATTTCTCCTGA
This sequence comes from Spirochaetia bacterium, assembly GCA_025997875.1. Taxonomy (GTDB): domain Bacteria; phylum Spirochaetota; class Spirochaetia; order Treponematales; family Breznakiellaceae; genus BNUT01. The sequence goes on along the minus strand of BNVE01000003.1, from coordinate 64,207 downwards.
GCCTTTCAAAGCTCAGAACCCTGGGGGCCTTTGGGGAAGAGGATGAATTAACCGATCTGTTAAATTCTGCAAGCATCAGGTAATATGAAAGAGAGGAGTAATGGTGAAGATCACCCAAGGGACATCGTCATGGATCGCCGCATTTCTCGGCTGGGCCCTGCTTTCCGCACTTACGATCTTCGTCATCTGGGGACTGCGGGACCGGGCGCGGCTTATCCGGGATAACGACAATGAACGGATCCTTAACGCCCTGTTTACCAGCCTGCGGGGCTATGATGATTTCGGTTCCGCCATTGAGGCGAACCCCGTCCTGGAAGAACGGATCGCCGGCTTCGCCATTTACGGGAAGGACCTCTCCCCGGTTTACCGCTGGGGTGTGACGCCCCCGGTTTTTGATGAGGCCCTGTTGGATCAGGACGCTCCCCGTGACCGCTTTGGCCGCTATACCATTCCCGACCGGCACGGCCGCCGGATAAAATTTGTGATCCATACTGAACGGATGTTCGCCCCTCTGCTTCCGTCTCCGCAATCCAATGATACAAACAACCGCACCCGTGACCGTATGCAGCGTAATTCCCCCAGGCAAAATAATGATCGGAACCCTTTGCCGGGACCCGGGGTCGAGCTTCCTTCCCGAATGGTTTCGCCCTTCTTCAACGCCCTGGCGGGAAGCGCCTGGTTTTATATCGACATCTCCCATCCCGCCTATTGGCGCGCCAATACGGTGACCGCCATCCTCTTTCCTTTTTGTGAACTGATTTTGCTGGTCCTGGTTTTTTACGTCCGCCATCTGTACCTGCGTAACCGGGAGTACCGTGAACGGATCGAGGCGCAGAAGAACCTGGTGGTGCTGGGAACCGCGGCGAGCACCCTGGCCCACGAGATCAAGAATCCCCTCCTTTCGATCCGGCTCCAGACCGGCATACTGGAAAAAATGAACAACAAAAATGCGGGGGACGAAATCAAACGGATCAACGAAGAGGTTGACCGCATCTCCGCCCTGGTATACCGGGTGAACGATTTCCTGCGGGATGCGGCGGGGAACCGGACCAGGATCAACGTTTACGATACCCTGGCGGATGTTTCGCAGCGGATCTGCGGCAGGAATATCATCGGCGACGATTCAATCCGTGACGGCATGATCCTTGCCGATGCAGACCGGCTGCGGTCGGTCTTTGAAAACCTGATCCGCAACGCACTGGAATCCGGCGGAGAGCCGGAAGAGATCGGCGCATCGATAGTCAGGAATGCGGGCCGCAATGGTTCCGCCGGGCGGGCCGGCATTAGTATCAGCATTGTTGACCGGGGAAAGGGAATCGGCGAAGATGATTTGAAGCGGGTATTCGATCCCTTTTTTACCAGCAAGAGTACCGGCACCGGAATCGGCCTTTCCATTAGCAGGCGTTTTGTAGAAGCCGCCGGGGGTTCCATCGAATTGAAAAACCGGGACAACGGCGGCGCGGCTGTAGTGATAATGATGCCCGAGTCCTCCAACGCAGTTTCTTAAAGTAAGGGAAAAAAGTATGAAAGTTTTAATCGTTGATGATGAAAAGAACATTCGGGAATCGCTGAAAAAATATTTGAGTCTGGAGGGGATCGATTCGACGGAGATGGAAAGCGGCGAGGCGGCGCTGAAACAGCTTGAAGGTGAAAGCTTCGACGCGGTGATTCTGGACCTTAAGCTGCCGGGGATAAGCGGGCAGGGGGTGCTGGAATGGATGCTGAAACAGGGCATTTCCGCGCCGGCGATTATGATCTCCGCCCACGGTGAGATTGCCGATGCGGTGAGCGCATTGAAGACCGGGGCAAAGGATTACCTCGTCAAACCCTTCGATCCCGCAGAACTGGTGATACGGCTCCGGTCGCTGGTGGAGAACAAGCGCCGGGAAAACCTGATCGAGGCGGACCGCCGTACCGTGCCGGAATCCATGCAGGTGGGGGACACCCCGGAGATGCGGAAGTTGTCTGTTCAGTTAGACAAAATTGCCGCCTCGGATGTGACGGTGCTCATCACCGGGGAGAGCGGCACCGGGAAGGAAGTGGCCGCCCGGGAGATCCACGCCCGCAGCGCCGACCGGGACGAACCCTTTGTGGCGGTGAACATCGGGGGCATCCACGAGGGACTTATGGAGAGCGAACTCTTCGGCCACGAGAAGGGCAGCTTTACCGGGGCCGCCGGCCGCAAGCAGGGGCTCTTTGAACTTGCCGGCAGGGGCTGCCTCTTCCTGGACGAAATCGGCGAGATGCCCATGCCCCTCCAGGTAAAGCTCCTGCGGGTCCTGCAGGAGCGGAAGGTGCGGCGGCTGGGGGGCGTCAGCGACATCCCCATCAACGCCCGGATCATCTCCGCCACCAATCAGAGCCTGGAAACCCTGGTGCAGAAGGGCCGCTTCCGGGAGGACCTCTACTACCGCCTCAACGTGCTGCGGGTCAGCCTGCCCCCGCTGCGGGACCGGCCCGCCGACATCCCCCTCCTTGCCGCCCACATCCTTGCCAAACGCGGCTCCCGCAGCGGCGCCTATACCCTGGATGATGGGGCGCTGGCAAAACTTTCCGCCTATTCTTTCCCCGGCAATATCCGTGAACTGGAAAACATCCTTGAGCGGGCGCTGATTTACTGCGAAGGAAACATCATCCGTGTGGAAGATATTGATCTGCACGAAAAGGTGGCAATCATTGCACCGGGGTCGGCACCCGCTGCGGCACTGTCCGTCCTGCCTGCGAATCCGGCTGCGCCTTCAAATTCCGCGCCCCCCGGCGGCGTGCCCCCGGCGCAAACACCGCAGCCTGCGGCGGACGCAGAACCGCTCTCTGCACAGCCCCAGTCAATGGATGAGCTGGAAAAGAAGGCCATCATTGATGCGCTGGCCCGCTGCGGGGGGAACCGCACCAAAGCTGCGGAACTGCTGGGCTTAAGCCGGAAGACTATCTTAAACAAGCTAAAGGCCTACGGGCTCTAAACAGGGGCTTTACACGCAGGCGGCAGTTCCTATTTCCTTCCAAAAAACCGTGAAAAAGAGGGTATTCCCGGCGGCGGCTTTCCGAAAAGCCGGGAATGGGGTATGGCGCCGTCCGCGATAGCGGGCATATAATCCATTCCTATCGACAAACGGCCCGGAGGGACGTATATTTGAAATAAGGGAGAAACCTAGATGTATGCCACGTACCACCTGAAAACGGAAGAGCTTAACGCCGATGTTATCCAGACGCTGAGAGAAATTCCGGCATGGAAGACAGGTTTAATATTACCGGTTCAATAATATGAAATTCTTGAATCAATCATTGGATGAAAAAATGCAGATAGATCGGGAACTGGAAGAAATGAAAAAATATCCGGTTGATTGTTCGGATATTCCTCCGGTTGTCGAGACCGAATCCAATAAATGGCATCTTGGAAATGAGCATTTTTTAAGCAGATTGCCTCCCGATATTGTAAATAGAGATGGCAAAGCGAAAATTGGAGGACATGAAAGCCTTTGGTTATGAAATACCTGAAAAGGCTCTGAATCATTAGGCAGCGCAGGGGCGCAGCAATAGCAATTCTATTTCCGATCGTCCATCAACTCCCCGTCTTTTTCAATCACCGTTTCCCTGCCCTTGGCGTCCGTTGCGACAATGGTGGGGTTTTGCACCAGGCCGTCCAGGTGGATAAGGGCGGGGGCGTCGCCGTCGTAGTTAAGGCCAACGGCGAAGTGGCAGGTGTGGAAGGCCTTTTCGTCCTCCAGCATGCTGCCGGTGATCCTGGCTGCGGGGTTCAGGCCGATGCCGAGTTCACCGATGCTGCGGGCGTTTTTGGCGTAGATGGCGCCTGAGCCTGCGGGGAGCTTGCCTTCCTTCTCGAATTCACGGGCGTTCTTTTCCGCGGTTTCCACGGTGTGCAGTAACGCTGCGGCCTCTTCCCCGCCGCTTATCTCCCGTACAAAGCCTTTGTCCAGAACGCAGCGGATCGGCTCTTTTATCACGATGTCCCGGTCGTGAAGGCTGATGGAACCGTCAAAGGCGATGACTCCCTGGGCGGTCCCGTTCTCGGGGCTGATAAAGGTTTCCCCCGCAGGGAGGTTGCCCCCGGCGCCGCCCCGGGAAAAGTCGCCATCGTCGGAAAAGGCTTTCCGTCCCTGTAAACCGATGCGGATATCGGTCCCCCCGGGGGAGGTAACCCGCACCGATACTGCCTCATCAAGCACGGTTTTGATGACGTAACAGCGCCGCTTCAATTCTTCATAGTCGATGGGCACGGTGCGGATAAAGGACTCCACCGTGGTGGAGGGGGACCAAAAGGCGCGGCAGGTTTTTTCACCGTACATCTGCAAATGGAAAATGTGATCGTATTTGGCTCCCTTGTATTCGTAGGGTTCGGCGAAGCCTTTAACATCCTTGCCCAATTTTTCCGCACTCATGGAGATGAATACCTCGGGCCGTGCGGAAAAGGCGGCGATCACCGCAGGCTCCGCAAAATCAAGCTGGGTTTTTACGGGCTGGAAGATCAGGGAGGGGCGGCCCCCGGCGTCCAGGGCCGCGTCGTAGAGGGCTTCCGCAATGGCGGCCACATCCGGCGCGGGGTTGGTCACGATCAGGACCTGTTCGTCCCGCTTTACCCGGAGGGCCGTTTCAATGGCGATTCTGGCTGCGTCCCGCAGCTTGGCGTCCCGGGGCCTGGGGTCTCCCGGTGTTGAACCGGCATCCGCAGAGGCGTCTTTCAGGCCGGCAAATTTTGGATTCTGCATAATAAAAGAGTATACCGGGAAGGGGGGTTTGTGATAATATATCACCATGAGGTGCGCCGCTGTATAGCGGCGCATAAATCCTACTTCTACGAAAGCGGAGTGAAACGACGCATGTTACTGGCTATACCCTTTCCTGCCTGGCTTAAACCGGAAATAATCCCCGGCCTTCCTTTCCGCTGGTACGGGCTGATGTACATCTTCGCCTTCGGCGCCGCCTTTCTGGTGTACCGCCGGCAGGTGCGGGAACGGCATTTCCCCATGACCGAGGATGAGCTTACCAGTTTGTTTTTCTGGTGCATCATGGGCCTGCTCCTGGGGGCGCGGATCTTTGCCACCCTGGTGTACGAGACTACCGACATCTACCGGCGGCAGCCTTGGCTGATCTTCTGGCCCTTCCGGGACGGTCGCTTTACGGGGCTCATGGGAATGAGTTACCACGGCGGCGCCATCGGCGGCACCCTGGGGATCATCATCTGCTCTGCGGTTAAGCGATGGGACGCCCGGGAGATCGGCGACATGTATGCCGCAAGCATCCCCCTGGGTTACACCTTTGGCCGGCTGGGGAACTTTATCAACGGCGAGCTCTACGGCAGGGTCACCACGGGCCCCCTGGGGATGCTGTTCCCCAACGCGACCCCCCTGCCCGCTGGCGAAACCTGGGTGCAGGAAGCCGCCGCAAAAACAGGAATCCCCATATCCGGCGCTGATGCCTGGATCAACCTTCCCCGCCATCCCTCCCAACTGTACGAGGCCCTTCTTGAGGGCTTGGTGGCCTGGTTTATCACCTGGATGATCCGGAACCGCAAACCCTACAAGGGCTTCCTCTTCGGTATCTATTTTGTGCTCTACGGATTTTTCCGCATCGTGGTCGAATACTTCCGCGAACCCGACGAGGACCTGGGCTACCCTATTGAATTCATCAAGAGCGCGATCCCGCCCAACCCCGCCCTCAGCCACCCCCTGCTCAGTTTTTCTACCGGGCAGCTCCTGTCCTTCCTGATGATCTTCCTGGCCTGCATCTGGCTGGTCATTGCGTCCCGCCTCCCCGACCGTGAACCCATCCGGGTATACCCCGCCGCGGCGAAAATCGCCAGGGACACGAAGAATAAGGCTGAACGGGAAGAGGATCGGAAAAAACAGCGGAAGTTACGGAAGAAACTGCGGTAGGTGGATAGCCTGTCCTCAGAAATTATACGTTTTATATGTTAGGAGGAATCATGAAAGCACTGGTACTTGAAAAGATGAAAAGCTTGAGTCTTCGGGATTATCCCATTTCCGAAACAGTGGGGCCCGATGATGTTAAAATCGCCATAAAGGCATGCGGTATCTGCGGCAGCGATGTCCACTATTACCTGCATGGGAGCATCGGGAATTTTATCGTTAACGAACCGATGATCCTGGGCCATGAGTCAAGCGGCATCGTATTGGAAGCCGGCGCCAATGTCAAAAACCTGAAACCCGGCGACAGGGTATGCATGGAACCGGGGATACCGGATTTTAAAAGCATTGAGACCCTCAAGGGGATGTACAACCTTGATCCGGCGGTCCACTTTTGGGCAACCCCGCCCATTCACGGCTGCCTGCGGGAAACCGTGGTGCACCCGGCGAGCCTTACCTTCAAGCTGCCGGATAATATTTCCTTCCACGAAGGCGCCTTGGTGGAGCCCGTGGCAATCGGTGTATGGGCGGCAAAGAAGGCCCGGATAGCCCCCGGAGATACCGCCCTGGTTATCGGTGCGGGGACCATCGGCATTGTGACCGCATTGGCGGCGGAATCTTCGGGCTGTTCAAAGGTCTACATTGCGGATATTAAAAAAGGCAAGCTTGAGTTTATCAAGCAGCACTACAAGGACAAGCTTGAAACCATCGACCTTAATCAGACCGATGTCAAAACCTATTTTGCCGAGAAGGGAATAAACGGCGTCAATATCGTTTTTGAGGCTTCGGGCAGTGCGAAGGTGTATGAAAATATTTGCAGCTACCTGGTTCCCGGCGGAAGGATGGTTCTGGTCGGCATGCCCGCCGGCCCCGTACCCCTGGACGTGGTTGCCATGCAGGCCAAGGAACTTTCCATCGAGACCATTTTCCGGTATGTGAATATTTATCCCCTGGTTGTAAATATGGTAGGCTCAGGAAAGTTGAATGTAAAACCCCTGGTTACCAAAACGTATTCCTTTGCGGATTCGGTTGCGGCCTTTGAGTATGCCGCAACCCTGCCGGAGAAAGACGTAAAGATCATGATCGATTTAGGATGAACTTCGGATTTATTCGATAACTGAAGTTATCGAATAAATTTCTACATCGCCAGGGCCACAACCTCGTCGCCATGCGCGCCTTCCAGGACTTGTGTAACGGGGTTGACGATTAAATCCATGTTCTCAAGAGGGATTACGCCCAGCAGAATGGAAGCAGCGCCGGGAATAACCACGGCGTTGCAGGAGCAGCCACGGTTTTGCCAGCGGATATTCACCGGCTCGGTTATGCCGCATTCTTTCCTGCCGCCGTCCGCAAAGGTTGTCCGCCGCGTACCTTCAATCTCCAGCCCAAGCCGCTGCTGCAGTTCCTCATTGATGACCAGCATAGTCGCGCCGGTGTCTACCAGGGCGCTCACCGTTTCCTGCCGGGCGCAGGCGCGGATGCCGGCCTCAACCCGTGCCTTGTCCATGACGTTTGTCAGGGTGATTTCTGTTACTACGGTACCCATCTCGTTCTCCTTAGTTATCAGTATATACCCCTCCATACGGAAAGGCTACACTGCCTCAGATGCCGAGGACTGCGTTGATCCGTTTTATCAGGGTGTCCGGGACAAGGGGTTTAACAATGTATCCTTCGGCGCCGGAAGCGATTGCCCTATCAATAAATTCGGTGCTGATGTAGGAAGTTACAAAAATAACGGGGATTTCCCTGGTGTCCGGGTTTTGCCGGAGCTGTTGCAGAAATTCAAATCCCGACATTTCGGGCATTTCAATATCCAACAGGATAAGGGAGATCTTTTCTTTATCCAGTATTTCCATTGCCGCCCTGGCAGATTCACAGAGCCGCAGGTCAAAGAGGTCCTCTAAAATAGCCTTTGTAATGGCCAGGTTTGTCGGCAGATCGTCTACCGCCATAATGACCTGTTTTTGAGAATCGTCCATGCCGGTCTCCCCTCTTCACTATCCCGATATATAATCGTTAATATAAATAATGCGCTATTTTAGTACAAGAAACAAGGGGCAGGGGGTAAGTTTTGCAGCTGCCGCCCTGACCGGCCTTGCCCCCGACGGCGGGCTTTTTGTGCCCGAAGAAATTCCCTCCTATTCCGGGGGAGTTAAAAATTCCCTGGGAAATATGGATTTTTGCGATATCGCCTTTGAAACCATAAGGCCCTATGTGAACCCGGAGATTCCGGATTCCGTGCTGGAGGAGATCGTCCATTCGGCCTACCCCTTTTCCGCGCCCCTGGTTGCTGTGGGTGACCGGCTGGTGCTGGAGCTGTTCCATGGCCCCACTGCGGCTTTTAAGGATTTTGGCGCCCGCTTTATGGCCCGGGCCTTTTCGTACCTGCGCCGGGGGGAGGATAAGCCCCTGAAGATACTGGTCGCCACCTCCGGGGATACCGGCGGGGCGGTGGCGGACGGTTTTTACGGGGTCGAAGGCATTTCGGTAACTGTCCTCTATCCTAGGGGCCGGGTTTCGCCCCTCCAGGAGCGGCAGATCGCCGGCCTTGGCGGGAATATTTCCGCCCTGGCGGTGGAAGGCAGCTTTGACGACTGCCAGCGCCTGGTTAAGGCCGCCCTTGGTGATGAATCCTTAAGGAAGCGGCTGACCCTTTCTTCGGCCAATTCGATCAACGTCTCCCGGCTCATCCCCCAGGCGGTTTATTATGCCGCCGCAGCGGGCAAGGCCTTTGCCGGTAAAACCGATCCCGACGGGGCTGCGACTCCAAGGGCTGCGGGTAACGGGGAATTTGCGGCAGGGGACTTTGGTGTCCGGGCCGGGCAGGCGGTGACCCTGGTCGTTCCTTCGGGGAACTTTGGCAACCTAACTGCGGGCCTGTATGCGATGAAGATGGGCGCCCCTGTCAGGGGTTTTATCGCCGCCACCAATGCGAACAAGACCGTGCCCGATTATCTTGAAAGCGGCAATTATGAGGCCCGTCTCTCCCAGGCCACCATTTCAAACGCCATGGATGTGGGGGCCCCCAGCAACTTTGAACGGATGGCGGCCCATTTTTCATGGGATGAGATGAAGCGGATCATCCGGGGCGTTTCGGTTTCCGATGCGGAAACCCGGGAGACCATCGCCGGGGTATACCGGGAAAGCGGCTACTTCCTGGACCCCCACAGCGCCGTGGGCTGGAAGGCGGCGGATAAACTTTTTGCCCAGGGTCTGATCGGAAAGGGCTCCGGAGTACAAGGCCCCTGGGGTCACGGACCCCTGGCAATACTGTCCACCGCCCATCCCGCCAAGTTTGCTGAAACCGTAGAGCCCATCACCGCGGCTGTCCCGGTTCCCCCTTCCCTGGCAAAGACCATGGAACGGAAGGTAGAATCCCGCACTATTCCTGCGGATGTATCCGCACTTTTGGAGGTCCTTTAACATGGCAAAACCCTGTCCCTGCGGCTCCGGCCGCCCCTACGCTGAATGCTGCGAGCCCTACATCACGGGTGCGCAAAAGCCCCCAACCGCGGAAGCCCTGATGCGCAGCCGTTACTCCGCCTATGCGGAACATGCGGTGGATTATATCATCAACACCTGCACCAAAAACGGCAAGGACGATATCGACTTTAAGCAGACCAGAGACTGGAGCGAGCAGTCCAAGTGGCTTGGCCTAAGGATCATTTCTGTCGAGAAGGGCGGTGTTGCCGACACCGAAGGAACCGTTGAATTCGAGGCAACCTATGAACGGGACGGCCTGCGGGATGTCCACCATGAACGGGGGCGTTTCAAAAAACAGCAGGCTGCTCAACCGGGCCCAAAGGATGAAGGTTCCCCCCTTGCTACTCAACCGAGCCCAGAGGGCGCAGGTTCCCCTCTTGACACCTGGCTCTACGAAAACGGTGAGGTTGTGCCGCAAACCATTGTCCGCTCGGGTCCCAAGGTTGGCCGGAATGAGCCCTGCCCCTGCGGCAGCGGTAAAAAATACAAACACTGTCACGGTAAGCCGGCTTAAGAAACCACGTGGATCATCTTTTTGCCCCGGATATTTTTTCCACAGTATTTCTGTCATTCTGTAATTGGCGGCTGTCGGGAAATTCTGCAAGCCCTTCCTGAAGAATTTTATTCGCCTCATCGTAGTTTTTTTTGTTAAAGGCGGCGGCAAAACGGTTGTGAAAATCTATTGCCCGGTTTGATCTGAAAGTCCGGATTTCCTGTTCCAGCCGGGGGTCCGCCCCGTAGCGGGTGACGGATGCCTCAAGCCAGGCAATGGCCGCAAGCCAGTCATGGTTGGGTCCGGCGCTCAGCAGGGCTGCTGTTTTAAGGATCACGAAGGACCGCAGTTCCCGGGCCCGGGCCGTGATCAGCCGCTTCTCCCCTTCCGCCTGATCCAGGGCGGCGAGGATGGCTTCCGCTTCCCCGGCCCGGCTTATCCGGCTTGAGAGCTCCGTAAGTTCCGTGTCGGCCAGCATGAGATCAAGCTGCCTGAAATTGTCCGGGCTCAGCAGGGCGGCGGCGCTTGTAAGGAAGGCTCGGGCTTCGGGGGTCCGTCCGCCCCGGGTGAGCTTGACTATGCGGTTGTTTGCCGCGGCAAGGATGTATTCCTGCCACGCCGGGTCGGGATATTTCGCGCTTGCCAAAGCGGCCCAGCGGAGGCCCTCTTCTTCCTTACCGGCCTTGACCAAAGACGCGCCGTAGTTCAGGAGCCGGTCGATCAGGTCCTTGTCGGGGTCCTCAAAAATGGAAGATGAAACCCCGTCCCGCCGGTCCTTGAGGAGGCCGGCCCGGTTTACCGCCAGGGGGACCGCCTCGGCATAGCGGCTGCGGCTTTCAAGATCGGCGATCCGGTTGGAGAAGATCAGGGAAACAAGCTCAAGGGCGTTGATGGTGGTACGGTCCCGGTAGTTCCGGGCGGGCACATAGGCAAAGCCCGTGAGCTTGCCAAAGTCATCGTGAAAATCCCGGCGGTTCCCCGGATCGAAACCGTAGGGGTTGGTGGTCTCTACGTCGATGGCATCCCCGCCGGCGTAAACCGTGATAAAGGCGTGGTCCCGGGTCATCACCCCCTTCACCTCAAGGTCCACCGCCCTTGCCAGAATAAGGTAGAGCGTTGCCGAAGAAACGCAGTTGTACCTGCCATTGGAGAGGATCGTATCGATCCGGGTCTGCAAGGCCGAATAGGACTTGAGGAATTTTTTGTGCATAAAGCCAAGCACATATTCCCCCCGCTCTTTCTCATTCCGGGGGAGGTCCGGCGCAGATTTAAGTTCCTCCACAGCAGCGGCTATGAGCGCCCGGTAAGAGGGCTTTCCCCGTGCGGGGGAAGCGTCTGCGTCGGCCCCCGATGCCCAAAGGCTAATCTCCGCCAGGTCCTGCCAGGTGTAGGGCCCTCTTTGTCCCCGGCGGGCAAATTCTTCCGCCAGGGGGTCCGGCTCCAGAGGGGGAAAGGATGAGGACTGTGCGAAAAGAGGCGAGCCATGAAGAATCAGGAGAAGTAGCAACGCGGTCATGTAATCATTATAATATGAATCTAACAGGAGTATCCATGTCTACAACCGATGCGGATTTAATAATCATTGGGGCCGGTCCCGCAGGGCTGACCGCCGCCCAATACGGCGCCCGGGCGAATCTGAAGGTCCTGGCAATCGAACAGCTTGCCCCCGGAGGGCAGGCCCTGCTTATCGATGTGCTTGAAAACTATCCCGGCAATGTGGGCGTTGGGGACGCCCCGCCGAAAACGGGTTTTGAATTTTCCCGGGACCTTCACCAGCAGGCCGAAAGCTTTGGCGCGGTTTTTCTGACCGATTCTGTTTTGTCCCTTAACTGCGAAGGGAATCTCTTCACCCTGACATTGGGGAACGGTGAAACCCGTACCGCCCCGGCGGTGATCCTTGCTACCGGGGCTCAGCACCGCACCCTGGATGTTCCCGGGGAAGCGGAATTTTCAGGCCGGGGGGTTTCTTACTGCGCCACCTGCGACGGCCCTTTTTTTAGAAACAAAAAAATTTTTGTAGCCGGCGGCGGGGACGCGGCCTGCGACGAGGCCCAGTACCTTTCCCGGTTGTCTTCTCAGGTGGTACTTGTCCACCGGAGATCCCGCTTCCGGGCGCAAAAGGCTTTGGCTGAACGGGTCCTCCGCAACCCCAACATCGAGGTCCGCTTCAACACCCGGATAAAGGAAATCCGGGGCGAGGTCGGCAATCAAAGCGGCGGCGCTTTAAGCGGCGGCAGTTTGCCGGTTCCCCAAAAGGTAGCATCGGTCATTCTTGAACGAACCGGCGAAGACGGCAAGGGCATTGGCGGGGCCTACGAGGAAGCCGCCGATGCTGTCTTTATCTTTGCAGGGACCGTCCCCCAAACGTCCCTTGTCCCGGAAGCCGAAAAGGACGAAAACGGATATATCATCACAGACCAGAAAATGGCAAGTTCCGTGCCGGGGCTCTTTGTTGCCGGGGATGTCCGCGCCGGCCCCTTCCGGCAGGTGGTGGTCGCCGCCGCCGAGGGGGCCATTGCGGCCCACTGTGCGGCGGAGTACCTGGACAGGCTTAATGGATGAGTGTAGAATAACTATGTTGATGAAGCTTCGCTGCCTTTCTGCCCTTGTCATAACAGTAATGCTGTTTTTTAATATTACCGCAGGGAAGCTCTATCCCCAGAGCTTTACCGATCCCGGAACCCCTGAGGAGCTTGCCGCCGCCATGGAAAAAGCCATGAGCGACGAGCAGGCCCTGGCCCAAACCTTCATGTTGGGTTGGGTGGGAGCCGAACCTTCCCCCCTGATCATCGACTGGATCCGGGATCGGAATATCGGGGGGATCAAAATTTTCGGCTGGAACACCGAAGATACCCGGCGGCTCGCGGAAACCGTGGGTTCCCTGCAGCGCCTCAGTCTGGGAGGGCAATTCGGCCTGCCCCTGCTGGTGGCCACCGATCAGGAGGGGGGCTGGATTCGCCATGTGAAGGGCAGTACCAGTGAAACTCCGGGGAACATGGCCATCGGCGCATCGGGCTATCCCCGGGACGCCTATCTTTCGGGGTATTACATCGGCAAAGAGCTGGCGGCGCTGGGGATCAACATGAACTTTGCCCCCACAGTAGATCTGTTTACCAACAGGGATTCTGTGCTAATTGGACCCCGGGCATTCGGGAGCGATCCTGTCCGTGCGGGAATTCTGGGGGCGGCCTTTATGAAGGGCCAGCTGGCCGCAGGGGTTATTCCCACGGCGAAGCATTACCCCGGCCACGGGGACACGGACCTGGATTCCCATGGGGTGCTGCCCCAGATTTCGGCGTCCTTCGAGGTCCTCTGGGACCGTGAACTCGTACCCTACCGCATTCTTGCCAGGGAAGGACTTCCCGCATTGATGAGCGGCCACCTGGCCTTTCCCAATACCCAGGCGGCGGATGTTCCCGCTTCCCTTTCATCGTGGTTTTTAAATGATGTACTCCGGGGCAAGATCGGCTATCGGGGAATTATCATCACCGATGATCTTATGATGAACGGGGCCACCACCTGGGCGGGGAGCCTTTCCCGGGCGGCGCAACAGGCCCTGCTTGCGGGGAACGATATCGTGATGCTCTCCAAAACCCCGAACCTTTGGGACCCGGTCTGGACTTTCCTGGTAAACTCCATGAGGGATGATCCTGAATTCCGGCGCCGGGTGCGGGACGCCTGCCGCCGGGTCCTGACGGTAAAGTTTGAATACCTCCGGGGTGAAAAAAAGGTCCCCTATATACCGGACCTTGCAAAGCTGGAAACCGAACTGCCCAACCCCGAAGGCGCTGCTTTCTTCCTCGACCTTGCCGCCCGCAGTGTTACTGTGGTTAAAGGCGGCGCAGTCGGGGCTGCCGCGCCGGTTATTCCCCTCAAGGTTGAGAACGCCGGGCGGGTGCTGCTGGCGGGGCAATACGAAGATTTTTTCACCCTGGGAAAAGCCGCATATCCCCAGGCGGCTTCTTACTGGTATTCTTCTTCGCGGGGAACCGCCGATTTTGCCGCTATGGCCCGGAACGCCGATACGGTGATCTTCTGCCTTTCCGATGCGGGGGGCTTACCGTTTCTGCGGGCCCTGGAGCCGCTCAAAAAGCGGGTGATTGTTTTTTCCGTGTTAAGCCCCGTATACCTTGAATCGGTCCCCTGGGCGGATGGGGCGATTGCGGTTTACAGCTATGCCCGGGAATCCTTTGCCGCGGGCTTTTCCGCCATCCTGGGCCGGATTCCCGCAGGGGGAAGACTCCCTTGAAGTCCGCAAGACGGTCTTCCCTGAAGGAGACTCAGCGTTGGCGGAGGGCAAGAAAACGTGATCCCGGACCGGAGGCGTTTCTGCGGGAACAAGAGCCCCTCTGCGTAGGAGCCTGCAGCCGCTTTCTGCACCGGTCGATCTTTCATGATCATCTGTGGTCACTGCGGGACGGGGAGGGCAATGTCCTTGCCCTGCTGCTTAACAGCAAGCGATCCCTCTTCCCTGTGTTCAGGGGCTTAGCGGATATCCCGGTCCCCCATTTTCTGAACCGGCTTATTCGCAGCATGCCGGTCCATGCGGTTCAGGGCCTGCGGGAGGACGCCCTCATTCTGGAAAACATCATGGCCCAACTGGGGGTCCATCCCGCAGAAAGCATTGATTACGATCTGATGGCCCTGGACAAGGAACCCGCCGCAGAATGTTTCAATGCGGGGCTTCCGGGGCTGCATATCCGGCGGGCCGACAGCAAGGATATGGCAAACCTTTTGCCCCTCCAGGCCGCCTATGAGCAGGAGGAAGTCCTGCCCCGGGGCGCGGTGTTCAACCTTTCTTCCAGCAGGGCGACCCTGGAACACATCCTTTCCCGGGAGCATATCCTTACTGCCGAACTTGAGGGCCGTATAATCGCCAAAGCGAACACCAGCGCCGAATCCTTTACCCGCTGCCAAATCGGCGGGGTATATGTTCACCCGGATTACCGGGGCTGCGGCATTGCCACCCGGCTCTGCGCGGAACTGATCCGCAGCCTTATGCCGTCGGGCAGGGGAGTCTCCCTCTTTGTCAAAAAACGGAACCCCGCCGCCCGGTCGGTGTACCGCCGCATCGGCTTTGAGGTTCTGTCGGATTACCGGATCAGCTATTATTAGAGCGCAATGGAAACAATCGCCCATACCTGATACAATAAGCTATTGTGAATTACCTCTACGAAACCCACCTCCACACCAGTCAAACCAGCGTCTGCGGGGAGAGCCGTGGCCGGGATTATATCCAGGCCTATAAAGATCAGGGCTATGCCGGGATCATCGTGACCGATCATTTTTATAAAGGAAACTGCGCGGTAAGCCGGAACCTGCCCTGGCGGGAATGGGTGAACCAATTCTGCCGGGGCTTTGAGGATGCCCGGAATGAAGGGGCGCGCCGGGGTCTGGATGTGTTCTTTGGCTGGGAAGAAACCTTTGACGGCGACGACTACCTGATCTACGGCCTTGACAGGGAATGGCTCCTGGAGCATCCTGAATCGGCCCGCTGGTCCCGGAAGGATCAGTACCGGGCGGTGCAGCAGGCCGGGGGCTGTGTGGTCCAGGCCCATCCTTTCAGGCAGCATTATTACATTCATCAGATTAGCCTGGCCCCCGCTCTGGTGGATGCGGTAGAGGCGGCGAATGCGGGGAACCATGAGCAGTCCTACGACGCCCTGGCCATGCGCTATGCCAAAAAGCTTAAGATTCCCGTGACCGCAGGATCCGACATCCACGAAGTAAGCCAGCTTGAGGCGGGTTATATCTTTGGGGTCTATCTGGATAAGAAGATGGCGGCCATTACGGATTATGTTGCGGCGATCAAGGGCAATGCCATTGTGGGCCTTAAGACGAGCCCCGGCCGCTGCGATTCCCGGGGCAATGAGCGGGTGTCCCTGCCGGTGGAGATCCTCAACCCGGAGGGGCGGGACACCGGGGAAGACCTTTGGGATTTTCTTGTGATATAATTTGTTTAATCGAACAGGAGACAGCGTCATGCCAATAGATGATAAGCTCACCCAGATCCCCGGCAGAATAAAGGAATTGCGGGAAATATTGGAGATCAGTGCCATGGACATGGCAAGTGATATCGGTATTCCCTACGAAACCTACGCGCAGTATGAATCAGGGGAGGCGGACATCCCCATCAGCGCCCTCTACAAAATTTCAAACCGCCTGGATACGGATACCACGGTGCTGCTCACTGGGGAGGCCCCCCGGATGGACACCGCCAGCGTGTGCCGGCAGGGCAAGGGCATCCAGGTTGAACGCTACCCGGGCTATGAATTTTCAAGCCTGGCCTACAATTTCAAAGACCGGACCATGGAACCCCTGCTGGTCTTCCTGGACCCGGGCAAGCCCCCCGCCCCGCTGGTAAAACATTCGGGACAGGAATTCAACTATGTGGTTGAAGGTGTGGTAAAGGTCACCGTGGGTACGCGGGAATACGATCTGAACGCCGGGGATACTATCTACTTTGACGCCGGTATCCCCCATGGCCAGGCCGCTGTGGGCGCGCCGGCAAGATTCATCACCATAATACAGGAATAACATGAGCGATAATACAAGCGACAAGGGAAACGAGATACTGTCCCGCTATTGCCCCCGGATCGAATTTGACAGCTACGAGGATTTTTACGCCAACTACCGCTGCAATGTTCCGGAAAATTTCAACTTTGCCTTTGATGTGGTGGACGAATGGGCCCGGATTCAGAGCGACAAGCTGGCCATCCTCTGGACCAACGATGAGGGGGACATGCGGTCCTTCACCTTTGGGGACATGAAGCGCCAAAGTGACAGGGCCGCCAATGCGCTGTTGTCCCTGGGCATCAAAAAGGGCGATGTGGTAATGCTCGTCCTAAAGCAGCGCCCCGAGGTTTGGGTCCTGATGACCGCCCTGATGAAGATAGGCGCGGTCTGCATACCCGGCACCTATCAGCTTACCCAAAAGGACATCATCTACCGCTGCAATATTGCGGAGGTCAAACTCCTTGTCAGTGTTGATGACAGGGAACTGCTGGACAATATCACTGCGGCCCTGCCGGAATGCAAGAGCGTGCAGCAGGTTGCCATTGTGGGCAGTAGTATTCCTGCGGGCTTTATTGATATGGGCGTGGAAATAGAAAAGGCAAGCGGGGATTTTAAGCGGCCCACAGGCGCGGCGGATACCCGTACCGCGGAACCCATGCTGATCTACTTTTCTTCGGGTACCACCGGGATGCCCAAGATGGTGCTCCACAACCACAGCCTGGCCCTGGGGCACATCGTTACCGCAAAGTACTGGCACTGTGCGCAGAACAATAAAGTTCACATGACCCAGACCGATTCGGGGTGGGCCAAATTCGCCTGGGGCAAAATTTACGGACAGTGGATCTGCGGGGCGGCGGTGGGGGCCTACGATACGGAAAAGTTCACCCCCCACAGTATGCTTGCCGCCATTCAGCGGATCAGGCCCGCCACCTTCTGCGCCACCGCCACGATCTTCCGCTTCCTCATTAAAGAGGATCTTTCCGGCTACGATTTCAGTTTTATTGAGCATACCTCGGTGGCGGGGGAACCCCTGAGCCCCGAGGTGTACCATCAGATACAGCAGCAGACGGGTCTGGAAATCCGGGAGGGCTTTGGCCAGTCGGAGACTTCGGTGATGGCGGCGGCCTTTAAGTGGCTGCCGGTCAAGCCCGGCTCCATGGGCAAGCCCGCCCCCCTCTTCGGCCTTAACCTGCTGGACGAGGACGGCAGGCCCTGCGACGACGGCATTGTGGGCAACATCAGCATTACTAACGCCGGGGCTTTTCCCCAGCCGGGCGAGACCTTCCTGGGCAAGGGCGCCGGCGCACAAAGTGCGCTTGGTGTACCCGGGCTCTTTCGCGGGTACTGGAAAGATGACGCCATTACCCAAGCGGCCTGGTACGATGGGGTTTACCACACCGGCGATATGGCCTGGCACGACGGGGACGGTTATTACTGGTTCGTCGGCCGCAACGATGATGTGATAAAATGTTCAGGTTACCGCATCGGCCCCTTCGAGGTGGAAAGCGCCCTGATGGAGCATCCTTCGGTACTGGAGTGCGCCGTAACCGCCGCCCCCGATCCGGTCCGGGGCCAGGTGGTTAAGGCCACCATCGTTCTTGCCCGGGGCTTTAGCCCCTCAAAGGAACTGGAAAAGGAACTGCAGAACCACGTCAAGCGGGTTACCGCTCCCTACAAATATCCCCGGATTGTGGAATTTGTCGCGGAACTGCCAAAGACGATCAGCGGGAAGATTCAGCGCAATGTGATACGAAAAAAAGACGGCAATTAAAGGAGAGAAATTAACATGACAAAAAATTTTGCTCACCGGGGTTTTTGCACCCGGTATCCGGAAAATACGCTGCTGTCTTTTCAGAAAGCGCAGGAAACCAAATGCGATGGTATTGAAATGGATGTGCATCTGGCGCGGGACGGGGAAGTTGTCATTATCCATGATGAAACCGTGGACCGTACCACCAACGGCAAGGGTTTTATCAAGGATATGGATTATGCGGAGATCCGAAAACTGGATGCCGGAAGCGGCGAACATATCCCCACACTGGATGAATATTTTGATCTTGTGGAAAGAACGCCGCTTGTCACCAATATCGAAATGAAAAACAGTATGTTCTGGTACCGGGGAATGGAGGAGAAGGTCATCGGGATGATCCATAAGCGCAAGCTGGAGGACCGTATCATTTTCTCTTCGTTTAACCATTTTTCAATGCTCAAATGCAAAAAACTTGCGCCGGAGATTCGCGCCGGTTTTCTAAGCTATAGCTGGTTCATCGATGTCGGCGCTTATACCAAAAAACACGGCATGGAGAGCATCCACCCCGATTACTGCAGCCTCACCGATGAGACAATCGCGGAGATTCACAACCAGGGAATAAAAATCTATACCTACACGGTAAACAAGCGGAAGGATATGGAACGGCTCGCAGGGCTGGGAGTGGATTGTCTGATTACCAATGATCCCGCACTGTTAGATGATGTGCTTGGCCGGACTTAAAAGCCGAGGAAAATAATTTGAAAACGGTACACGAAAAAGAACGTGACATTCCGGTACTCGCGGAAACGGATGTGCTGGTCGCGGGCAGCGGCCCGGCGGGGCTCGCGGCGGCTATTGCGGCAAAACGCAGCGGCGCCGATACCCTGCTCATGGAACGCTACGGCTGTTTTGGCGGTGTGATAAGCCAGGTCGGGGTTGAGGGCTTTGCCTGGTACCGCCACGAAAACACCGTCGAGGCCGGGGGCCTTGCCAAAGAGTTTGAGCAAACATTTGTCCGCATCGCGGGCAGCAACCCCGAAAGCCAGTCCCAAAGCCAGGCCCTGGACGCGGAGATGTTCAAATATGCGGCGGACCTTATGATAAGCGAAGCGGGGGTGCGGCCGCTGCTGCACAGTACAGTTTCTGCGGCCATTGTGGAAGACGGCGTCATTAAGGGTGTTATCGCGGAAAGCAAGTCCGGCCGTTTTGCGGTGCTGGCAAAACGGGTAATCGACTGTACCGGCGACGCGGATGTGGCCGCTCTGGCAGGGGCGCCCTTTTCCAAAGCGCCCAAAGACAAATTGATGAGCGTGACCACCCTGTTTCACTGCAAGGGAGTGGACACCGCCCGCTTCAAGGACTATATCAAAAATGATCTGAAACCCACCTACAAGGACTGGGGTGGCTGCTGGTCAATCACCACCAGCGGCAAAGAGGATGATCTTTTCAGCCCTTACTTTGAACGGCCTTTTGTGGAAGCGATACAGGAAGGGATAGTACCCAAAGAAGAGCGTGTAAGCCTGGGCGGTACCTGGAGCAGCATAACAGATGAGGGGGAAGTGACTCAGCTTAACGTAGTGTTTATTGGCGGAGTGGACTGTACCGACGTGGAAGACCTGACCCGTGCGGAGATCGCGGGCAGACGCAACGCCATGCGCTCTGTGGAGATACTGCGGAAAAAAGTTCCGGGCTTTGAGCGGGCCAAGCTGCGCAACTTCGGCATGACCCTGGGCGCCAGGGAGTCCCGGCTTATCCGGGGGCAGTACATTCTGACCGGCCACGATGTGTTTAACCAGGCCCGGTTTGAGGATTCAGTTGCCATATTTCCGGAATTTATCGACGGCCGGGAATGGCTTATCCTGCCCCTGACCGGGCGCTACTACCAGATACCGTACCGGGCGCTGGTACCCCAACAGGTGGATAACCTTTTGGCGGCGGGGCGCTGTATATCCGGGGAGCCCCTGTCACACACCTCGTTTCGCAATATGGCCTGCTGCGTTGCCACGGGCCAGGCCGCCGGGACAGCTGCGGCGTGCTCCTTGAAGGCGGGGGTTTCCACCGCCAATGCGGATGTGCGGCAGGTGCAGGAAGCTCTGGCCGCCCAGGGGGTAAGATTTACCTGAGGAGAAACCGCCGCAGTCCGGGCCGGCGCAATTATTGCTTCTTTGTTTTGTAATCACGAGTGAAGATCGTCAGGATGATCGCCATAACCGTTACCATAATCCAGCCATCGACAACGCTTTTCCAGCCGGACCGGTCAGCCAGCAGGCCGACAAGAGGGCCGGAAATCGCCGCGCCTGCATAGGTGGCGCAGTCCAGAAAACCGGCGGCTGTGGACACCCGCTGTTCCTTTTGGAAATTAACCGGTACAAAGGATATGAGTAAATTGTTTATCGCAAAAGCCGCCGCAATAAGGCTGAAGAGCGCGATGCTCATCCATAGAAGCGTGTCCCGCAAGGTAAATTTGAGCATTACTGCAAAGACAAAAGAGAGCGCCAAAAAGAAAAACAGCGTAGGTTTTTCGTGATGCCGGAACAGCTTATTCACCCATCCGCTTAACACAAGCACCGGCAGATTCAGCAGCGGAAGCAGCGTCATAATCAGGAGCGCCTTATCCATGCCAAGGGATTGTGACTCTGAAAGAATCGTAGGACTCCAGAGGGTCAGCCCTTCCTTGACCAGTCCTTCCAGAACGCATACCAGCGCAACCACCCAGAGTCTTGTCCGGAGCAGGAAATCGAGAATACCCCACAGGCCCCCACGCGCCGCCGTATCCTCACTTTTGCCGGAAACGGGCGCGCTTTTCCGGGTATTTCCGCGAAAAGCCCAAAACCAAAGAAAAGCCATAATCAAGAGCAATAAGCCCGGCGCCCAAAAGGCCCATTTCCAATGGATCAATACGGTGATCTGTCCCAACACGGCGTAAGAAAAAAAATAGCCTATAATGGTTGAACTGATGAGGAAGATCAGTCCCTTGTGCAACTTTTCCGGCGGGCTGTACTCCGATACCAGGCGGACCATGGGCCCCCAGAGCATGGATTGAAAGTAACCGTTTATCGACCAGAACAGAAACATGGCGGGGAGGCTTCTGCTAACACCGAACATAATATTGGCAAGCCCCGATGCCGCCAGGCCGAGGCTGACAAAATACCGGGGATTAAAGCGATCACCCAGGACGCCATTAATCAGCTGTCCTGCGGCATAGGTTCCAAAAAAACCGGCGGCCACGATTCCCAGTGCAGCCTTGGAATATCCATACTCATTTTGCAAAAAGGTGAGAACAATGGACAGATTCACCCTGCCAAAATATACAACCATATAAGCGGCCCAGGAGAGTAGTAGAACTGAGCGATACTTCAAATAGCAATCTCCCTGCTGATCAAAAACAGTGTTTTCAATTTTTTTCTTGACATACCGGAAAATACCCCTTATAATATATTTAATTGCAGATAGTTGCAAGGAAAAATTACTAAAGTTGGCGTATTATAGACAACAACTTTATTTTTGGTAAAATAAGGAGACCTTAAAGATGAAAAAAGCCAAATTTGTATTGATTTGCGCCCTGACCCTGCTTATCGCCGGAACCGTATTTGCCGGCGGCGGCCAGTCCAAGGGGGGCGCTGCAAGCGGTAAAAAACTGGTGTTCAAGCTGAGCCATGTGTTTCTTCCCGAACAACCGCTCCATATCGCGTTGACCCGGGTAGCTGAAAACATTAACAAGCGGACCAACGGCAGGATTGAAATTCAGATATTTGTCGATGGTCAAATTGCCAACGGTGTTGACGGAGTTGAACAGATCGTTCAAAATTCGTACTTCATCAATGTGTACGATTCAAGCTGTGTGGAAAATTGGGTGCCCGATCTGGCCGGCTTTGTAGGGCCAATGTTGTATCAAAGCGGCCAGGAATATTCGGCGGTGTGCAAAAGCCCGCTGGCTCAGTCCCTTTGCGCTGAAGCCGAAAAAAAGGGAATCAAAATTCTGGCTTTGGATTATAACTTTGGTATGCGCGGTATCCTTTCTACCAAACGTAAAGGCCCCATTCGCACGATAGCCGAACTCAGCGGCGCAAAAATCCGTATGCCCAATACCAATTTCTGGATTGAAACCATGAACGGTTTTGGCGCCTCTTCCGTTGGGATGCCCTGGGCCGAAGTGTACAATGCCATGCAGGCAGGGATCATTGATGGTCTTGCAACGACCTTGAGCGATACATACGACAACAGTTTGTGGGAAGTGTCCGGCTCCTTTACCAAAAACTCTCTGTATATCGGAACCGGCGCCGTAATGCTCCCAAAAAAGATTTGGGACGAAGAGCTCACCGCAGAAGAACGGCGAATTTTCCAGGAAGAATTTACCGCCGGCGCGGAATACAACAACCAGATGGTTTATGATCTGGAAGCCCGGGTTGAATCTGAAATGGCCCAAAAGGGTTTGCAGTTCTTTGAGGGCGTTGAGCTTGATCAGTACCGGCTGCGTGCGAAAAAATGGTTTGACAATCACAAAGGCTTAACCCCCGGTTTCTATGAGAAGCTTACTGCGGAAATAGAAAAAGCAAGAAACAGTTAAGCCCTCTATTTTTAAGGAAAATAACCTCGCCCTATTTTTGCGGCGAGGTTAGGTTCATAAGAAAGGCTCCGTTTTTTTGAGGAGACTGCCGATGAAAAATATTCTGAAACACCTGGAAGAAGTTATTGGCTGTTTTTTCGTGGTGGTTTTTGTTACCCTCACATTCATAAATGTGATACTCCGCTATTTTTTTAATTTTGTGATGTCCTGGGCCGAGGAAGTTATTGTGCTCGCTTTTTCGTGGAGCGTTTTTCTTGGCGCTATTACCGCGTTTCGGCAGAACAGGCACGTTGCGATAGATGTAATTGTCACAACTTTCCCCGTAAAAGTACAGCGCGTTGTGTATATAATTATTGATGTACTTGTGCTTGCCCTTAATATCTATTTAGCCTATCTGAGTGTAGTTCTGTGCATGAATGTAGGCGTAAAAATGACCTATGTTCTTAAAATTTCCTTTATCTATGTCGATGCGGCCCTGGTTGTCTCATTTGGCCTAATGGCTGTTTTTGGTGTTGTACGGCTCATCAGGAACCTGTCAGAAGGGTATCAAATTACCAATTCAATTACACGGACAATAGAAGAGGTTGACGCTAAAGCTGTTGAAAAGCTTCCCGAATAACCTTTTCTGATATAAGGCGATTTCAAAATAACCGATTTTGAAATGAGCTGATTTGCGAAAAAAGGAGCCAAATATGAGCAGCGTTGGTTTTTTAAGCTATACCCCGCTTATTGTGATGATAGTACTTTTTGTTTTCCGTGTGCCTATAGGGTTTTCTCTTTTTATATCTTCGATCTATTATTTTGCCTTTATCAATACAGCCATGCCGGTTCATCTGGCCCTTCAAAATGTGGTAAATTCAGTGCAGGCCTTTACCCTGCTGGCGGTTCCTTTTTTTATCATGGTTGGCGTAGTGATGAATTATTCCGGCATAAGCAAACGCCTGATGACCTTTGCGGATCTTTTGGTAGGTCATATGCACGGCGGACTGGGGCAGGTCAATGTGGTGTTAAGTACCCTTATGGGCGGCGTTTCAGGTTCGGCTAACGCCGATGCCGCCATGAACTGCAAAATTTTGGTGCCAGAAATGCAAAAACGGGGTTATGATAAGGGGTTCTGCGCCGCCGTTACGGCAACTTCATCTATTATCCCGTCCATTATACCGCCGGGTATCGTGCTGATAGTATATTGCATGGTAGCCCGGGTATCGGTGGGAAGGCTTTTTTTGGCCGGTTATATTCCCGGCCTTCTTTTATGCGTTGCTCAGATGATAACGGTGACGATTATTTCAAAAAGGCGGGGCTATGAAAAGACCCGTGAAAAAATGCCAGGCGCCAAAGAACTTTTAAAAGGCGCAGGGCATGCGGCGCTGGCTTTGTTTATGCCCCTGGGCTTTCTTATGGGAATACGTCTCGGCGTTTTTACCCCTACCGAAGGCGGCGCCATTGCGGTGTTCTATTGTTTTATAGTCGGAGCATTTGTGTACCGGGAGCTTAAGCTCAAAGATGTTATACCCATTCTGCGGGAGACTTTTTCTTCTACCGCAGAAGTTCTGTTTATCGTTATTGCGGCAAACCTGTTTGGATACTATTTAACCTGGGAACGTATTCCCGACGCGCTTTCCACCGTTATACTTCAGTTTACCTCTAATAAATATGTATTCCTTTTGGCGGTAAATGTGCTGCTTTTCATTATGGGAATGTTTATGGAAGCGGCGCCGGTTATCATTATTCTTATTCCCCTTTTGCTGCTGCCCTGTCAGGCTCTGGGTATAAACATGGTACATTTTGGTATTATGATGGTTGTTAATTTGCAATTGGGCGGCGTTACTCCGCCCTTTGGTTCAATGATGTTTATTGTATGCCAGATGCTGGACCTGCCGATGGATAAATTTGTCAAGGCCAATATACCCTTCCTGCTGTCGGCGCTGATTGTGCTCTTACTGATTACCTATGTACCCATATTGACACTGTTGCTGCCGAGTATTTTTATGCCTTGATTTGCAAGACTTGTTCGGCAGCCAACTGCTTGTCGAACAAGTCCATGGAGTGATGAATACAATGCCTTCTTCAATAAATACCGATTATAAAAACGATTACAATGATTGGCCCGCAATCATAGGGCAGGTTGAAAATATCGCCAGGGCCGGATTCACCCATATCCAGTGGATTCATGACTGGCAGGGCGACTACTTGTACAGCAAAAGCGAAATGTACTTTGTTCGGGATCTGATTCGGGATCTGGGATTGAACTGCCACACCCTCCATGCCAGCGAAGGGGGAGTCCGTTCAATACCCAATCCTGATGGAACGGGGATCTTCCAGAACCGACAGAGGATTATAAAAAATATCCGCAAGGACTATACCTCGCCGGCAGAATTTATCCGGCTTGCAGGGGTCGATCTTATCAAAAACCGGATAGAACTCAGTTCCCTGGTCGGCGCAGGCGCTATGGTGCTCCATATGCAGCTTCCCTATGAGCTGTTTGAAAAAAACGCGGAAGACAAAAAGGAATACTACCGCCTGGTTTTTAAATCCCTGGACGAAATAGAAAGCGTTGCACTGAATGCGGGGGTGAAAATCGCCTTTGAAAACCTCCCCTGTACCCCCCAATCCTATACCGACGAATGTTTTGAAATGCTCTTTAACCGTTACAGTGAAGATTACATTGGCTTTTGCTATGACTCGGGCCACGCGGTTTTGTGCTGTCCTGAAAACCCCTGTTACCTGCCGGAAAAATACCACAGCCGTCTTTTGGTCCTCCACCTTCAGGACAACATTGGGACGCCGGAACAGAGAACGGACGATTGGGCCGTTATCAAGCGGGATTTGCACCGGGTTCCCTTTTCTGGCGTCGTTGATTGGAACCGGATCGCGGAACTTATTGCCCGCTCCCCGGCGGATCTTCCGGCGGATTTCGAGGTGCTCATATCCGCAGCTGCCGAAAAAGAAGAGATTGAACTTCTGGTGGACTGCCGGGAAAAAGCAGAACAATTTCACCAAATGGTTTTATCCCAAAGACAAGCTGATGAGCGTGGCCGCGTTGTTTCACCGCAAGGGCGCCCTGAGTATAACCCGGGCTCTTTCGCGGGTACTGGAAAGATGACGCCATTACCCAAGCTCCGTTGAACGCCGCCAGGCGGCCTCCACCGCCGCCATCACCGTGCCCCGGAAGGCGCCCTTTTCCAGTGCCGCAACCCCGGCAATGGTGGTGCCCCCGGGAGAAGTGACCATGTCCTTAAGTTCCCCCGGATGTTTTCCCGTTTCCTTGACCATAGCCGCCGACCCCAGAACCGTCTGGGCGGCATAACGCAGCGCCTTGTCCCGGGGCAGCCCCGCCCGGACCCCGCCGTCCGCCAGGGCCTCGATAAAGAGATACACAAAGGCCGGCCCGGAACCGGAAAGGCCGGTGACCGCATCCAGATATCGCTCCTCAAGGCGGTCAACCTCTCCGGCGGCGGCAAGAATTTTTTCCAGCTCAGTAATCCTGTTTGCGGGAACCTCCGCAGAAGCCGCCGTTGCGATCATCCCCCTGGAAATAAGCGCCGGCGTGTTTGGCATGATGCGGATCACCGGCACGCCAAATGGGGCGTTACCTTCATTCAATATGGCCTGAATCTTTGCGATGGACCAGCCCGCCGCCATGGAAACCAGTACCGGGGCTTTGCCGCTCGATTTGGCCGCAGTAATTCTGCGCTGTATCGCCGGTGCAATCTCTTTCAGCACCGCGCCCAGTACCTGGGGCTTTACCGCCAGGAAGATATAGTCCCCCTTCTCTGCCGCTTCGGTATTGGACGCATACACCGCCGCCCCCAGTTCCTTTGCGGCGGCCTTGGCCTTTGGCCTATCCGCGTCGGTAAAGCCGATGTTCCCGCCTCCGATGCTTGCAGCGGAAGCTTTCATCAGGGCCCCTCCCATGTTCCCGCTGCCGATACAGGCAATAGTAATACTACTCATGTTGATTTCCTTATTCGTTACCGGTTAGAAACGCTGTGCCCCGCTGGGTCCCCGCCGCCAGGGCTTCCAGCACCCGGGGCTTTCCCCCATGGGCAAGGATAGTGGGAATCCCGTAGGCCTTGATCCGCTGGGCCGCATCTATCTTGGTGGCGATGCCCCCGGTACCAAAACTGTTGGCTTCCCCGATGGTGATATTCTTCCGTACCTCTTCGATGTCCCGCACTTCCCCTACCAGTTCCGCATCGTTGTATTCCTTGGGGTTTTTGTTGTAGAGTCCGTCAATGTCGCTGAACAGAATTAGTAAATCTGCGCTCCAGAGGATCGCCGACTGCGCCGCCAGGGTGTCATTGTCCCCGATCTTGATCTCCTCCACCGACACGGTGTCGTTCTCGTTGATGATGGGGATGATCCCCTCGTCCACCAAAGTAAAGAGGGTGTTCCGCATGTTCAGGGTACGGATGGGGTCCCCAAAGTCATCCTGGGTCAACAGTATTTGTGCGATGTGGAGATCATTTTTTCCGAAGGCCCGTGTCCAGGCGCCCATCAGTTCCACCTGTCCCACGGCGCAGAGGGCCTGCCGGTAATGGATGTCCCGCTTGCGGGCCCACTTCCCCATGGTGGAAAGCCCCGCCACCTGCGCCCCGGAAGACACGATCACGATCTGCTTACCGCTTTTGATAAGCGCCGCAGCCTGGGCGGCGAATTCCTCAAGAAAGGCGGTGTTGATCTTCCCGTCCTTATCCGCCAGTGTGTTGGAGCCGATCTTTATAACGATCTTGCGCGCTTCCGCAATCAACTTTGGAATCAAGAGGGGAACCTCCGGTTGAGTATCATGTTATTCTCTTACCTGACCTTCGCCGCTAATAAGATACTTTATCGTAGTCAGGGCTTCAAGACCCATGGGTCCCCGGGCGTGGAACTTCTGGGTGCTGATCCCCAATTCCGCGCCAAA
This sequence comes from Spirochaetia bacterium, assembly GCA_025997875.1. Classification (GTDB taxonomy): domain Bacteria; phylum Spirochaetota; class Spirochaetia; order Treponematales; family Breznakiellaceae; genus BNUT01. The sequence goes on along the minus strand of BNVE01000003.1, from coordinate 36,610 downwards.
GCCGAATTCCCCGCCGTCGGTAAACCGAATCGAAGCGTTGGTGTACACACAGGCGGCGTCCACCCGGCGGCGGAATTCGTTTTGGGCCGCAAGGTCCTTGGTGAGTATCGCCTCGGAATGGCGGGTGCCGTACCTGTTGATATGATCGATGGCTTCCCCGATGGAGTCCACGGTTTTAATCGCCAGAATGTAATCGAGGAATTCGGTTTCCCAATCTTCCTCCACCGCATCCTTGATCACGAGCCCCGCCGGCAGAACGCCCGATCCCTTGCCGGAACTGTTGCTGCCGGGGCCGCCCCCGGTGATGGCTTCCTTGGACGGCCCATCGCAGCGAAGCTCCGCCTTGCCCGCAAGGGCCGCCGCCAGGGGCGGCATCAGGGCGGCAAGGGCGTCCCGGCGTACCAGCACGGTTTCCACCGCGTTGCAGGCTCCGGGCTTCTGGACTTTGGCGTTGACGATGATCTCCACCGCATTGGCAATGCCCGCGCTTGGTTCTACATAGATGTGACAGTTCCCTTCCCCGGTTTCGATCACCGGCACCCGTGCGTTGTCCACCACCCGGCGTATCAGGTCTTTGCCACCCCGGGGAAGAACCACATCGATAAAGCCCCGGGCGGAAAGAATTTCGTCCACCTCGTCCCGGCTTCCCGAATGGGCCAGCTCCACCGCGCCGGGTATTCCGCCGCCGGCGCTAAGCCCCGCCTTGATGGCCTTTACAATCGCCGCATTGGACGCCAGCGCCGCCGAGGAACCCCGCAACAGGATGGCACAGCCCGCCTTGTAGGCCAGGCTGAAAGCATCGGCGGTAACATTGGGCCGGCTTTCGTAGATGATCGCTGCCACCCCCAGGGGGACCGTGGTCTGTTCGATGAAGATACCGTTGGGCAAGGTCCAGCCCGCCTTCACCTTGCCGATGGGGTCCTCCTGGCGTATCACCGTTTCAATCCCTTCGATAATGCCGCTTATCCGTTTGTCGTTCAGGATGAGCCGGTCCAGCAGCGCATCCTTCATCCCCCCGGAGCGGGCCTTTTCCACATCGGCCCTGTTCGCCGCGAGAATCTCTGCGCGGCCCCCATCAATAGCCGCCGCCGCCGCCGCAAGGGCCTCGTCCTTCTGCCGCCGGTTCTGCAAGGCGAGGGCGGCCTGCGCTGTTTTAAGGGAGCTGAAAACCGGTTCAAGGGAGCTCATGGAGTACACCTCTTGATCATCATGATGGAAACTTCCCCGCCAGGGCTTCCAGCTCCGGCCCCGTCACCCGGTAGGTGGTCCATTCCGAAAGGGGCCGGGCGCCCTGGCTTTTGTAGAAGGCAATGGAAGGCTCGTTCCAGTTAAGGCAGGCCCACTCAAGACGGCCGCAGTTCCGCTCCGCCGCAAGATGGGCGATAAAAGTAAGGAGGAGTTTCCCCAGCCCCTTGCCCCGGAACGGGGGCTTTACAAAAAGGTCTTCAAGGTAGAGGCCGGGGCGTCCCAAAAAGGTGGAGAAGTTGTAAAAAAACAGGGCAAACCCCGCAGGCTGTTTATCGTATTCAACGATAATAACTTCCGCCTTTTTTTCCTCAAAGATATATTTTCGAAAATCCTCCGCAGTGGCCCGCACCTGATCCAGCAGATGTTCGTATTCCGCCAGCTCCCGGACAAGATCCAGTATCAGGGGAACATCCTCCGCCGCGGCAAAACGCAAAAGGGTATGTTCATCAATTTGAAAATTCTTCATGCCCGCTCCTGACCATATAGTATCCTAATTATCGGGGGTCTTGGAAGATCGCCGTTTCTTGCTGATTGTGTCAATGATGGTTCCGGATTATGATGATCCCATGAATAGTTTTGATATCAGCTATAGATTTTTCGGAAGCCGCAGTTCGGACAGTGCAAACGGCGTGCCTTCAGTCGCCGCAGGCAATACCCCCGGCGCCCTCCCCCGGTGGAAGCTGGGGACGATTTACCCTTCCTTTGATTCCGCTGAATACAAGCGGGACCTGGCCCTTTTGGGGGAACGGCTTGCCGCTTTTCTGGTTCTGCTGGGAAAGCCCCTCCCCGCCGATCCGGCCCAACTGGCCCCGGCGCTGAAAACCCTTATCGCCGCCTGGGAGGAGGCGGGGGACCTTTCGGAGAACCTGAGCGCCTATGCGGAAGCGGTCTACACCACCGATACCCGGGACAGCCGGGCCCTTGCGGAGATCAACGCCATAGACGCGGCGAACCTGCCCCTGGGGAAGGCGGCGGTACTCTTCCGCAGCCGTTTGGCGGAACAAGGGGCGCCTGTCCTGAAACTGGCCCTTGAAAATCCTGAAATAATGCCCTACCGGTTCTTTATTACCGAATCTTTGGAAAAGGCCGCCTTCCAGATGAGCTGTGAAGAAGAGGACCTGGCCAATGACCTGCTCCGATCCGGGGGAGACGCCTGGTCCCGGCTTCACGAGGCGGTGTCCTCCACCGCCACAGCGGTCCTGGAAGACGAAAAGGGCAAACCGGGGGAGCGGAAAACCGTCATCGCCCTGCGGGACCTGGCCCGCAGTCCGGACCGCTTTCTCCGGCAGCGGGCCTACCGTGCGGAGCTTTCCGCCTGGAAGGGGGTAGAGATACCCATGGCGGCCTCCCTGAACGGCGTGAAGGGAACCGCCATCACCCTGGACACCCGCCGGGGCTGGGGCAAGGCGGACCTGAGCGCCGAAGCCATGCGCCCCTCCGGCTCGCTTTCCGATAGGCAAGATTCAGGGGTCTCCATTCGGAGGCCCGATGTCATGGCCCTGCGGAAGTCGGCGTTTCAGTCGCGGATGAGTGTAAAGACCCTGGAAACTCTCATCGCCGCCCTGGAAAGCGCCCTGCCCCTGTACCGGCGCTACCTGAAAACAAAGGCTGCGCTCCTGGGCGTTCCTGTCTGCGCCTTCTACGATCTCTTTGCGCCGATAAGCCCAGGCACGACAAATAGCGGCGCCGGTACGGCGGCGCATGCGGCGAGCGGGAATAAGGCCGGAGGCCACAAGATATGGACCTGGGAGGATGCTATGGCCTTTATCCCGGAACGGTTCGACGGCTTTGACCCCGGTATGGGGACCTTTGCCCGGCATGCCTTCAGCCTGGGCTGGATAGACGCGGAAGGCCGGGAGGGCAAGGTGGGCGGGGCCTACTGCACCGACTTCCCCCTGAGCGGGGAATCCCGGATCCTCTGCAACTTTGACGGCAGTTTTGACAGTATTACTACGGTGGCCCACGAGCTGGGCCATGCCTGGCACCATGAGCTCATAAAGGATCTGCCCCGCGCTCTTTCCCGCTACCCCATGACCCTGGCGGAAACAGCGAGCATCTTTGCCGAGACCATTGTTTTTGAGGGGGTCCTCAAACAAAGCCCGGAAAACGAACAGCTTCCCCTGATCGAAGAAAACCTCAAGGACAGCTGTCAGGTTATCGTAGATATACTGTCACGCTTCTATTTTGAAAAGGCCCTGTTTAAGCGGCGGGCGGAGGCGGAACTTTCCCCGGAGGAACTCTGCGATCTGATGCTGGACGCCCAGCGGCGGACCTACGGCGACGGCCTGGACGGGGAGCAGCTTCACCCCTACATGTGGGCGGTCAAGGGCCACTATTACAGTACCGGCCTGGCCTTTTACAACTACCCCTACGCATTCGGCCAGCTTTTCGCCCTGGGACTCTATTCCCGGGCGCAAAAAGAAGGCCCCGGTTTTGCGGCAGCCTACCGGGAAATCCTCCGGGCCACCGGCCAGGCATCCGCGGAGGATGTGGCCCGCAAGGCGGGGTTCAACATCGAAGAGGAAGCATTCTGGCAGGACGGGCTTGCGGTGATCGCCGGACGGGTGGATGAACTCGAAAAGCTTGCAAGCCCTCGTCATTAAAGGTAAAATGCCCCCATGTTAGACAAACTCACCCAAAAAGTTACCGACGCTCTGCGCTTTGTGTCAGGCAAGTCCACGATTACCGAAAAAAATATCGATGACGCCGTAGACGCCATCAAAATGGCCCTGCTGGAAGCAGATGTAAACCTGCGGGTGGTCCGCCGCTTTGTCAATTCCACGATAGAAGAAGCCAAGGGCGAGCGGGTGCTCCGGGCGGTGGACCCGGGGCAGCAGTTTGTCAAAATTGTCCACGACAAACTGGTCTCCTATTTGGGGGACACCGAGCCCGGCCCCAACGGCCGTTCAGCCCAGGAACTGGACCTTAAGGGGCCCGATGTCCTTTCCGCCATTCTGATGCTGGGCCTCCAGGGCTCCGGGAAAACCACCAGTTCCGCCAAGCTGGCCCTGCGGCTCAAAAAAGAAGGCCGAAAGCCCCTGCTGGTGGCCTGCGATCTGGTGCGCCCCGCCGCCATGGAACAGCTTTCCATATTGGGGAATCAAGTGGGCATCCCGGTCTACCGGGAAGAGGGCACAACGGACGTGGTCAAGGTCTACCGGGGTGCGGCGGATTATGCCAAAAAGAACCTCATCGACACCTTGATCATCGATACCGCCGGGCGGCTCCAGATCGACGAAGCCATGATGGCGGAACTGTCCCGCCTCAAAGACGCCGCCAAGCCGGATGAGCTCCTTTTGGTGGCGGATTCCATGACCGGCCAGGCTGCGGTGGATATCGCCAAGACCTTTGACGAAAAAATCGGCCTTTCCGGGGTCATCCTGACCAAGTTCGATTCGGACACCCGGGGCGGCGCGGCCCTTTCCCTTAAAACCATCACCGGCAAGCCCCTCAAATTCGTGGGGACCGGTGAAAAGCCCGAAGACTTCGAGCCCTTCCACCCCGACCGTGTCGCCGGCCGCATCCTGGGTATGGGGGACGTGGTCAGCCTGGTGGAAAAGGCCCAGGAGGTCATCGATCAAAAAGAAGCCCTGGAACTCCAGAAAAAGATGGAGAAAGAAAACTTCACCCTGGAAGACTGGCTGGCCCAACTGCGCTCGGTAAAGAAGATGGGCTCCCTCCAATCCATGCTGGACATGATCCCCGGCATGTCCGGCCAGATCAGCGAAGAGGACATCAACAAGGCGGACCTCAAAACCCAGGAGGCCATCCTCAGTTCCATGACCCGCAAGGAACGGCGCAACCACCTGATCATCGGCCCCTCCCGCCGCTCCCGCATCGCCCGGGGCTCCGGTACCTCCGTGGCGGAGGTGGGCCGGCTCCTTAAAAAGTTCGAGAAGATGCGGACCATGATGAAGAAGATGTCGAAGATGAGCAAAAACCCCCAAGCGATGCAAAATATGATGGGGCAAATGGGGCAGGGGCGGTTTAGGTAGTTATGGCAGATGAGGATTTTTCATTGGACCTATTCCGGTCCGTCTGCTCCGGCAACGCATCTCCAAAACGGAGAGCGATGCTTACTCTTTTGCGGCAGAAAGGGCGCGGTGATAAAGGTTATCTGAAATATAGAAATTGAGCGTTCTGAGTATATCAAGGAGCGGCCTAATTGCCGGAACAAGTCCCCTCTGTTTTGCGATGATAAGAATACCCACCGTTCCGGTTATCTTGATACCGACCGCTAATGCTGCTTGCCTGCCATCCAATTCATCAATCAACAGGAGATCGGCGTTGGTATCCCAATAAAGGGCAAGCGCTTCTGTTTCACCGGGGTCAAGGGCGAGGGCTTTCGCCCGTGCAAGGTTATTTCCGTTCACCGTCATAATCTTTCCCTGTGACCATGCAGCTATGCTATTGGCGACTTTCCCGGTGATAACCTGGGTCTCTTCAAAAACCTTCGTCGGAATGGTTACCTGGTCAAAGAGCATATCAAGCAAATCCAGTCTGCCGCATTGGGCCAGTGCGATGAGCGGAGAAGAATCGCTTATAACAAGCATTAGGGTAGCAGCTTCGCCAATTCGGCTACTTCCTGGTCTAATTCTTCTACCGAATAATCAATAACGGGAATTTTGTTCCTGGTCAGGACCCCGGCAAAGTCGAATTTATTCATGCCGCAGAGTTGGGCGGACTGCCACAAGGGCAGCCGGTGATCTTTGAACATCTGGCAAGCAAAAGCTATTTTCATATTTAAAGCCGCTTCATCCTGATCCATTTTGGCGGCAGTAAGAATTTCATCCGATATCGGTATCGTTAACGTACACATAAAAACCTCATGGATAAGGATAGTACCTTTGCGCGAAAAAGGCAATGAGATGCTCTCCCCAAACGGAGACAGTCACCGGCCCTTAAATAGCATGAATGGGGAGAATTCGCACGGATTGGCAGCAAAAATCAGGATTTTTCATTGGGCCTATTCTGGTCCGCCTTTTCCTGCATTTTGAGAAAGTAGTCCATGGCGTTGAAAATGAAGTCCTGATATTGGGGCTGGAGGTTAGTAAACAGGGCCAGTAGTTTTTTCAGTTTCGTATCGTCTTTTTGGGCAAACATATCCCCTTCGCCGGTTCGCAGCCATTGGGGATTTACGTTGAATGAATCGCAGATCAGCTTGATGGTACGGTCGTTTACGACTCGTTGCGTTGTTTCGACGCAGGCAATTTGACTCTGGGAAATGGCAAGAACCTTTGCAAAGTCATGCTGGGTCAATTTTAGCGTTTTTCTTACTTTTTTAACCCGCTGATTGACGGTTAGACCTAGATCCTCATCCATAAATGTAGAATAGAAGAAAAAACATTGCCCTGCAATAGATTTTTTTTGGAAAAATGATAAAAAGACTTGATAAGATTGCAGTTAAATAATAAAATAATCGGAAAAGGATATTTTTAGGTGAATTATGACTGATACGATAACGGTTTCTCGTTTGACGGCCTGTTTTAACCGGCTGCCGGTCGAAAGGCAGTCCGAAATCCTGGGGATAGCCGAGGCATTTGCCTTTACCCAGCGGGGCGCCGATTCCGACCCATGGGCCGCTATGCGCAGTATTTTGCGGGAACCGCCGGCCGGGGAGCTTGCGGGGAAGGATGCCGGAGCTGAAAGTGATGGTGGGTACGGTACATACGGTTAACCTTATATGTTTGTGAGTTTTGCATATCGGAGAGTGAATGATGAAAAGATTTACTGCGGTGTTGCTCCTTACAGCGGTGTCCGTTTTCTTTTCCTGCGCTACCACAGGGAATTCAGGTGAGCCGGTGGGGGATGCAGGCGAAGGAGTTTCCCTTGACGAAGCCATAGAGCAGTCGGCGGCAGAAGTGGCGATGGAACTGCCCCAGAAAACCCGTGTAGCAATCGTTGCTTTTACCTCGGAACATGAGAATATCTCCAATTATCTTATGGACGAGTTGACCGGGGCGCTGGTGGACGGAAAGCTTGAAGTAGCCGACCGCCGGAATTTGGCGTATGTGTACAAGGAGCTTGGGTTACAGATGTCCGGCGAGGTAAGCGATGAAACTGCTGTTTCAATCGGTAAATTCCTTGGGGCATCCTATGTGATTACCGGCCAGCTCGTAAAAGCCGGAGATCGCTACCGTTACCGCCTTGCGTGTATCAATGTGGAAACGGCGGTTCAGGAAAGTTCGACCCGGCTCAACGTGCGCAGTGACCGCGCCTTCCAAAGTTTGCTTGCGGACGCCCGCAATGCGCAGCTTACGGTGACCGCCGCAGATTATGGGGAGCGCACAAGCGCGCCGTCGAAAACCGCCGGGACATTTCTGGATCGGGGTATTTCTTTTGCCAGAAATGGGGATTATGATACGGCCATAGAGGATTTCAATGAGGCCATTAGGCTTGATTCTAAGTTTGCTGCCGCTTATTTCAATCGTGGTTTTGCATATAACGTCTGGGGCGATTATGATCGGGCTGTGGTGGATTACACTCAAGCTATCAGGCTTGACCCGAATGACGCGCGTGCCTATAACAACCGGGGAATAGCGTATGCCGAAAAACAGGACTATGACCGTGCCATCGCGGACTTTAATCAGGCTATCAGGATTAACCCGAATGACGCGAATGCCTATACCAACCGGGGAATTACGTATGGCCGCCACAAACAGGACTACGACCGCGCCATCGCGGACTATACCCAGGCTATCAGGCTTGACCCGAATTACGCGAATGCCTATGGCAACCGGGGATTTGTGTATGCCGAAAAAAAGGACTATGACCGTGCCATCGCCGACTATACCCAGTTTATCAGGCTTGACCCGAATGACGCGGATGCCTATTACAGCCGGGGAAATGCATATTATATAAAAGCAGAGTATCAACGGGCTATTGCCGATTATACGCAGGCGCTTAAACTGGACCCGAATCATGCAAACGCAAAAAAAATGCTTGAAGAAGTAAGAAGAAGGTAAGGTAAAAGTACACGAAGAACGGAACAAAGGTGTTACCCGCTTATGTGGTAGACATAAATTTTTGATAGCGGGAAAACCCCGCGAGGGAGAAACAGATGACTGAAGAAGAAAAAATTCTACAAACATACCATGAAATAATGGATGTCTTAATTACGAAAACACCATCTGATGAATATGGTAAGTTTATTACTTATTCGGGAATTCATAAAGATAGTCCTTTTGTCAGAATTGATGTAATAGGGGATCGTGCCTATAGAGACGACATCAAGACTGGCTTAAAAGAAGGATTCAATGTTGATCACATTGAAGATGCAAACACTATTTGGTCAAAAGATCCAAATTATCAATTTGCAAGTTCTTACAAACTAAAAAATAAGAACTCTAATACTGACGAAAAAATGAGGATTGTTGTTTATCAAAATCATGTGGAAATTGGTATTTACGATGGGAAGTACTACGATTGTGAGGTTATTTATGAAAAATAACTTTGGTAAGCCTATGCCCGGGATTGATGATAAAAAATTTTCCTTTGCCAGAATGCTTTTAATTGGCGCTTTTTTTGCTTTTGTTCTCGTTTTAGTGTATTCGGGAATAATGGCTAAATTGGGATTAGAAAGTAATCTTGCAGTATTAACTTCCTGGTCAATAACTTTATTTTCTTTATCAACTCAGTATTTAAAAGAGAATAAATATGAGAACAAATATTTAAAATAATCCAGCCAGTCTACATATCCTCCAGCGACAAACACCTTCCCTCAATCTCGTATCCCGGCAGCGCCTTCTCCTTAAGCCGATTAATCTTGGCCGCCAGCAGGGTGGGCTTGTATTTTCCCCGCTGCCGCTTAACCTCTACCGCCAGGGCCCGGTCTTTTTCCATCCCCAGGGCTACTATGTCAATCTCGTACTGATCCCCCCGTGGTTCCCACCAGGAACCGATGTCCCGGTAGTTTTGGCTTTCCGCAAGCTGCTGCCTAAAATACCGTTCCAGGATCTTGCCGGAGTAGGTCGTATAGTCGGCCTTGATTATGGAGCGCAGACCGGTAAAGTTTTTTATTTCAATCATGGAGCGGTAGCGGTCAAGATAGTTGAACCAGAATTGCAGAAAATTATCGGCAATCTCGTAACGCACCGCCTGGGTCCCTTCCGCTGCCAGAATCGGCCGACGCCGGACAAGGATGTTGTAATCCTCAATCAGCCGCTTTATCTGGCCGCCAATGCTCTTGTCCCCCAGAGCGGCCGCTATCTCCGGTTGTGTATTACGCCCCCCCGCCACCGCATCCAGAATCGAGAAGTAAACCCCGTAGTTCTTCCCGAATTCCTCAATAAGCAGGTACTTCCCCTCTTCAATAAAGGGCGAATTATCCCGGATCATAAAATCAAGCATCCCCGGAATACTCAAACCCTCGGAATTCTGGTTAAGGTTATCGCAAAACATTTCTATGTATTTTGGGATGCCGCCGGTAAAGGCATAGAGGGCCAGAAGCTCATCATTGCTGTACTGGGGCCGGTGATCCTTGAGTATTTTTTTGATGGTTGCAAGGTCAAAGGCTGAAAGCTTGATGATAGTATCCGCCCTGCCAAAAAGGGGTTCCTTGGAATCCTGAAATATCCGCTGCATGAATGAATACACAGACCCGCAGAGGATAAGATGCATCCGGCTGCGGTCTTTGTATTGATCCCAAAGATGCTGCATATCATGATACACCGATGGATTGATATTCAGAAATTCCTGGAATTCGTCTATCACCAGGGTAAAGGGCTGCCGGGTGGCGAGTTCCATAAGATATTGAAACAGAACCTGAAAACGGTGAATTCCCTCGGGGATAAAGGTATTGAGCGCCTTGGAAATAATCTCCGTGAATTCCCCGCAGATGGCGGCTTCGTCTTTGCGTCCCACAAAAAGATAGGCCGTGGGTGTTTTCTCATTCGCCTTCATGATAAGGCTGGTCTTGCCGATACGCCGCCGCCCGGTTATGACGGTCATCCGGGAATGATCGGTGAATGCCAGTTCCCGAATACGGCTTAATTCTTCGATTTCCCTTGTTCTGTTGTAGAATTGCATGGTTCCGGAATCCTTATTTCAGTTATCAACGTAACAGTTACCACTGTAACAGTTACCACCGTAACTAGAAGATAATGGATAAAGATTGGCTTGTCAAGCGGGAGAGGAAACTGCGGAGTGAAGATCTGACACCTATGGTTAAAATCGGCGCCGAATTTGACCCCGTAACCCGGACTTTAAGGCATTGGGTGCTAGACTAAATTCATCATTTCCTGTATGTTTTTAGTTCACTTCATTTAGGAGGGATACATGAGCGCCACCATAAGGCTCAAGAAATTTGGAACCAAGAAACGCCCCTATTACCGTATTGTGGTGATAGACAAACGGGCGCCCCGGGATGGAAAGACCATCGAAGAACTGGGGTATTATCATCCCATCGAGGCCGAAGACAAGCAGATTCTGCTCGCCGAGGATAAGGTAAAAGCGTGGCTGCAGAACGGCGCCATTGTCAGTGATACGGTCCGCAAAATTCTGAACAAAAAGAATATTTCCCTGTAAATTCGGGTTTTTATTGTTGTTTTGTGCGGAAAGAAAGGTATTTGAATGGAAAAAGATCTGGTTGAATATATCGTAAAATCCCTGGTGGACGACCCTTCCGCGGTGCAGGTCAGCGTTGTGGAGGGTGAAAAATCCACCATTCTGGAACTCCGGGTAGCCGCCGACGATATCGGCAAGGTAATTGGCAAACACGGTCGCATCGCCAAGGCTATCAGGACCGTATTGCAGGCCGCCACCGCCAAAACCGGTAAACACACGGTTCTGGAAATCCTCGACTGATCCCTTCGGCCCGCCCCCTTCACTGAGAATAAACCATGGTTGAACAATTTGTGGTGGGTCTGGTGGGGGCGCCCTTCGGGCTTAAGGGCTTTGTCAAAGTAAAATCCCTGTCCGGGGAAATCGATCATCTGCTCAAATTGACATCGGTAACCCTTCGCCGGGGCGTAGTGGAACAGCTTCGGGAAATCGAAGAAAGCGCCGTTGTTTTTCCCGCTGTGGCGCTGAAATTTAAAGGTATCGATACACCGGAAGACGCAAAGGCCCTGGGCGGTGCGGAACTTATTGTAGGCCGGGAACAGGCTAGTCCCCTCAAAAAAGGCGAGTACTATATCGAGGATCTCCGGGGGATTGAGGTGGTTTTGGAAACCGCCGCTGCCCCCGAAGGGTCTCCCAAGGCTGAAAAACCTGAAATTCTGGGCCATATTACCGATATCCTTGAAGGGGGGGGTGGAAATTTGGCGGAAGTCAAGCTCCTCACCGGCGAAACCAGGCTGGTTCCCTTCCGGGATGAGTTTTTTGGGGAAATAAACCTGGAAACCCGCAAAATAGCGCTCCTTAATCAGTGGATCCTGGAATGAAATACACGGTTCTGACCCTTTTCCCCGAAATTACCGATGCTTTTTTTGCCACCTCCATCATGGCCAAGGCGGTTAGCCGGGGCATTGTGGAGTACAATGCCATCAATATCCGGGATTATGCCCAGGACAAGCACAACACCTGCGACGACGCCCCCTACGGCGGCGGTCCGGGGATGCTCATGCTCGCCGAACCTCTGGGCCGGGCTTTGGAGTCCGCGGGGGCGGAGAAGAAGAATATTTGTCCACGGATTTTCACGGATTTTCACGGATTAGGGGAAGAGGATGCTTCGCGAACTTCACTACAAGGCTTTGCGGAATCAGAGCCGCTGCCGGCAGCGGGGACAGAGCTTGCGGCGCTAAGGCCGATGATAGGGGAAAAACCGCGGGTCATTTACCTAAGCCCCTCAGGGCGGCCTTTTAACCAAGCCCTGGCAAAGGAACTGGCGAGCTGTGCAGAGCTTGTCCTGCTCTGCGGGCGTTATGAGGGGATCGACCAGCGGATCATCGATCTCTATGTGGACGATGAAATTTCCGTGGGGGACTATGTGCTTTCCTCCGGGGAGGCGGCGGCGCTGGTGATCATCGATGCCACCTACAGGCTGGTGGATCAGGTGATTACCCCGGCTTCACTGGACGAAGAAAGTTTTTCCGGAGGACTTTTGGAGTATCCCCAGTATACACGGCCCGAAGTTTATGATATGATCAGAGTTCCCGATATTTTGCTTTCCGGGCACCACGAGAACATTCGGCGCTGGCGTCTGCGGAAGCGAATCGAAAAAACCTTGGCTTTGCGGCCGGATTTGATCCATCAGGGTGAGGAAGCGGGACTTTTTGACGCTGAAACCTGTGCAATAATAGAGGAGCTGGAGAAAAATGAACGAAATTAAGGCCATTGAAGAAGCCCAGATGAAGAGCGAAGTTGACCAATTTAAGGTCGGGGACACCGTAAAGGTGCATTTCAAGATCGTTGAAGGTAAAAACGAGCGGATCCAGATCTACGAAGGTCTGGTCATTGCGATGAAAAATTCCCGGATAGGTAAATCCTTTACGGTACGGAAGAACTCCTACGGCGTCGGGGTTGAACGGGTATTCCCCCTTCACTCCCCCCGGATTGCCAAGGTTGAAGTGGTCCGCCCCGGACGGGTCCGCCGGGCCAAGCTGTACTATATCCGGGAGAAGATCGGTAAGGGCGCCAAAATCAAGGAGCTTATTACCAAGAAGGACGCCCGGAGCAAAGCCGCTCCCGCAGAAGCCGCCCAGAATTAAGAGCCGCTTCTCCATTGGCGTTCCGGGTCCTGATCTGCCGATGATTCTATTATGCGAATAAACGTTTCCGATCTTCCCGGCCTGCGTTCCCCCGGACAGATAAGGTCTGCCGGGAGCCGGGGTGCGGAAAAATCCCCCGACAAAGCGGGTGCCGGGGCTCCGGCGGCCCCCGGGAATGGCAGTGTATCAGGCGCAGCCGGCCCTGTCAGGCAAACCCGCCCTCCCCAATTACCCGTCGATCCTTCCCAATTATTCACTAAACTGGGTCTTCCAAACGACAAATTATCCGCGTCCATAGCGGCCTTTGCCCGGTATTTTTCCCTTCCCCTGGAGCCCGCCCTTTTAGGCAAAATCCGCCGCCAGGCCTTAAACGCAGACGCCGGGAAGGCCGCCGCCGTAAAAACAGCCGCTTCTGCCGTCCCCGTAAAGACCCCTACTGCGGCTGAAGCGCTGTCCCTCAAAACCCGGGAAGCCCTGTCCCTTGCCGCCCTTGCCGCCGCAGACAAGGGGGTGGAGCTGAGCCGGGACAGCCTGGCGGACTATGCCCGGTCGCTGTCGCGCTCCCTGGCCATCGATCCCGACAAGCGGCGCTCCGGTGGCGGTCATGGGGATGGGGGCGGCTTTGGGACCGGGGCTGACAAGGGCAACGCCGGGGAGGCCGGAGGCGGTACGGCGGGGGAAACCGGCGGCAATGGCGCCGGGAACGGGAACGGCAGCCCGAATAAACAGGGGGAGCGGGACAAGAATCCGGGGGATGGGGGCGCCTTGCGGGAAAAAATTTTACAGACCGAGGAACAAAATCCCCTCATCAGTTTGATGAACCGGCTGCCCGGCAAAAAGGGACAACGCTGGATCGTATTGCCCTTTTTTTTTGGAAATCAGGATCGAAATTTTGCGGTGACCCTGCGGATACTGCTGACGCCGGAACTTGCCGCCGCAGTCCCTACCAAAGGCCGCATTTCTCCTCCGGGGGCTTTGGCAGGGGCTTCGGGTTTTCGGGCGGAGCGGATGGCCCTGGAGATAGCCGGTGAAAAGCAGCATCCCAATCAATCCCCCTCGCACTGGCTCTTTATTTTGGAAAATCCCCCCGGAGGGGAACTGCGGCTCAGGGGCAGCTTGGGGACGGGGGCCTCTCCTCCGGAAAAAACAACGGCGAAGGTACTTCGGGCAATTGAAAAGGAGCTGGCGGCCCTTTTGGGGATTGCCCCGGAGCAGGTACAGATGAAGGACGAAGGGGAATTCCCCCCATTCGCGGATAGCAGAAATGAAGCCTTGCTTTCCATAAATGAGGAGGTGTAACATAAAAGAGAGAAAAATCGCCTCCGCCATTGCTTATAAGAGCGAAGACCCTGCGCCCCGGTTAATTGCCGCCGGGCGGGACCGGGAAGCGGAGCGGATAATTGCAATTGCCCGGAATGCGGGGATTGAAATTGTGGAGGACCCTCCCCTGGCGGCCCTATTGGATGCGGGAATCAAAACCGGGGACATTATACCGGTTTGGTGCTGGGAAGCGGCGGCAAAAATTTTGGCCTTTGTGCTGGCTAAGGATAAGAGATGATGACGGTTCCTTTAAAGAGCTTGCGTTCCGGTCTCATTTTTTCTGAACCTGTATATATTGACAAGGACAATATCCTGGTCCCCGCCGGGGTCGCCATCAGACAGAAGGATCTGGATCAGCTTGTATCCTGGGGGATTAATGAGGTCTCCACCGAGGGAAAACTCCTGGCCGCCGCTCCGGCAGCCGATGCGGTGGCGGTGACGGCGGCGGTAAAAGATGCGTCGAATCTTCCCGTGGCAAAAAAAGCCCCCCCTTCCCTTACGGAGGTCAAGAAAAATACCGGGGCCTACCGCATCTATATCAGCCTTATCAAAGCGCTGGATGTAATTTTCGGCAAGATTACCCTGCGGACACCGGTGGAACTCCACGCCATCGACATCATTATTACCCGGATGCTCCAGGCGATCTGGCAGGAACGGGACAGCATTATCGGCTACATCCTGGGCGGGGAAGTTGAGGGCTATGAGCTGGCAAAAAGCTCGATCAACGCCGCCATACTTACCACCCTTACCGCCCAGGAACTCAAGCTTCCCCATCACCGGATCCTGTTGATTACCACTGCGGCGCTGCTCCACGATGTGGGCATGCTCAGGATTCCCAGGGCAATCCTCGACAAAAACGGGGGCCTCTCCAATGCGGAACTCCAGCGTATGCAGACCCATCCGGTCTATACCTACCAGATCATCTCCAAGGAACTGCTCTACCCCGGTGAGGTGGGGCCTATCGCCCTGCAGCACCATGAACGCTGGGACGGAGAGGGCTACCCCCGGAGAATTTCCGGCGAGGATATCGATATTGGGGCGCGGATCATATCGGTGGTGGACGCATTTGAGGCCATGGTCAGCCAGAAATCCTACCGGAACCTCATGGGCGGCTACCAGGCCATGAAGAGCCTTCTTTCCGATAACGGCCGCCGTTTTGACCCGGCGGTGCTCAAGGCTTTTATCCAGACCATGGGAATTCACCCCATCGGCTCCATCGTACTCCTTAACAACGGCGCCTGGGCCCGGGTGATCGAAGTTCAAAAGGACACCCCCCTGCGGCCCAAACTCCGTATCCTGGCGGACAATTTCGGGGTTGTTCAGCAGGATGAGGGTATCCTGGTCAACCTGCTTACCGAAAAACACCTCTACATCGTCCGGGCCATTGAGCCAAAAGAACTGGCCAAAAAGAAGGCCTGAACCGGGGGTATGGGTTGCGCAGCGCCAATGCCCGCAAAGGCAGGGATGGGGAAAAACAGGCCCGGGAGGCCCTTGAAAAAAAGGGCATGGGGATAATTACCACCAATTTCCGTTCCCAAAAGGGGGAAGTTGATATCATCGCCCGGGATGGGGACACCCTCGTTTTTATTGAAGTTAAGGCATGGTCCTCCTACGGCATGGAGGACCTTGAATACGGAATAAGCGCAAAAAAACAACGCCGCATCATCGAAACAGCTAAGTATTTTCTGGCCACCCATCGAGAATATAATGACATGGCAATTCGTTTTGATGTGGTTTTTGTAAGTCCCAACGCCATCAATGGCGGCGCCATTGATGGCGCTGCCATCCGGCATCTTGCATCAGCCTTCATGGAGTGTGTATGATAAGAAAGACTCAGCTGGGGTCCTTAAAACTGGAAAGACTGCGTAAAAAGGTAAACAGCAATGATTATCTTTACGAAGGCATCCAGCGGATAGCCCTGATTCTGAGCAATGAGCTTCTCGATATATCCCAAGGAGGATTGTACCATGAACGGCAGCGGAAAGGGCGGAAATAACCGAAGAAGACCTTTCAAGCGCCGGGAACGGGACTCGGATAAGGGACAGAACGGCGGACAAAATAACGGACAATTCACCCAAAACAGTTCACAGCGGGGCGGCAAAAAGGCCGGCGTCAGAGGTACGGATGGCGATATGCGGCGCGATGGGGATGGATTGCGGCGCTACGAAAAGAACCCCGGGGCTTTTTTCGACCGGCCCAAATGGGTCCCTCCCCAATTATCCACCGAACCCATTCCCGCCCCCGATTGCCCCTACTGCGGCAAACCCATTCGGGATATGTCCACGGCCATTACAGACAAAGGTTCCGGGGCGCCCGTTCATTTTGACTGCGTTATCGCCCGGCTTGCGGAAGGGGAAATTCTGGAACCGGGGGACACCGTAACCTACATTGGGGGCGGCCGCTTTGGGGTGGTCCAGTTTCCCAATCCTTCGGACAGCCGGAATTTCAAGATCAAAAAAATCGTTGAATGGGAAGACAAGGAAAACCGGGCCGACTGGCGTAAAGACATCAGCGACCACTATTCGATAGTTTGATGAAAGAACCAAAGGACGGCGCCATCGGTACAGGTGGCGACCATAAGGAAATTCCCGATTTTCTCTCAAAACCGGAGATCATAAAAAACCATGCCCTGCTCCAGGAGATAGGGGTATTCAAGCAGATAGAGGAGCTGAACGCCGATATCCAGCGCTACAAGGACCTGCTGTCCGGCGGGCTGGATATTTTTAACCGTACCACCATCGATGACATCATGGACGCCACGGTCTGGCAGATTTCGGATCATTTTCTGCCTTCGTTTATCTCCTTCCTCTGGAAACCAATCCAGAACCGGGACGAAATTACCATCAAGAGCTACCAGAATTACAAAATGGTGGACCTGGGCCTTAAAGTCCACAGCATCAAGGCATTTGAAAAATTCTTTCAGCAGTACCCCCGGCCGATCAATTTTGATCTCTTCTCTTTTGAATTGGAAAATGATGAGGCCATCACCCCCTTTGAGAACATCAAGCCCGAAATCGTCATCCCCATCCTGGGACCCTTTGGTTTGTACGGCATTATTTTGGTGGGCCGCAAGACCCGGGCTGCGGAATATTCCCCCGGGGAACTGGTTTTTATCCAGCAGCTGATGGCCTTTGTGTCCCAGGGGATCAAAAATCACCTCCACTACGAACATTCCCTGCGGGACGTAAAGACCGGGCTTTTCAACCACGGCTTTTTTCTGAACCGCCTGAATGAAGAAGTGGCCCGGACCAGGCGGGGGAACGACTCTTCCTCCATGCTGGTTATGGATGTGGATAAATTCAAAAATTTTAACGATAACTACGGGCATTTAGCCGGGGACAAGGTGCTGGAAACCCTGGCCTTTACCATAAAGCAGGGGGTCAGGACCGAGGATGTGCCCTCCCGTTTCGGCGGGGAGGAATTCACCGTGCTGCTCCCCAACAGCGACCGGAAGGGGGCCTGGTTCGTGGCGGAACGGCTGCGGACCGATGTGGCGGCCATGAAGGTTCCCTGGGATCCTCCCCTGCCCCAGGTGACCATCAGCCTGGGTATCTGTACCTTTGACAAAAGCAGTAATGTGGCGGCGGAGGAGATCATCCACCGTGCCGACGAAGCCCTGTACCTTTCCAAAGAACGGGGCCGCAACCGGTGTACCCAATGGGAGGAATAACATGATTGGAATTATCGGCGCCATGGAAGCTGAAGTAAGCCTGCTCCGGTCGGCATTGCAGGACACGGACATCACCAGGATCGGGAATTTTGAATTTTACTCCGGGAAGCTGGAGGGGAAGCCGGCGGCGCTGCTCCTCTGCGGCATCGGCAAGGTGAATGCCGCCGTGGGCTGCGCCCTGCTTATCGACCACTTTAAGCCGGAACTGGTTTTGAACACCGGTTCCGCCGGGGGCATCGATCCTACCCTGACCTTTGGGGACGTCATCGTTTCCAGCGGCCTGGCCTACCACGATGTGGACGTCACCGCCTTTAACTATGCCCCGGGCCAGATCCCCGGCCAGCCTGCGGTGTTCCCCGTAAGCGAAGAACTGATGCGCCGGGCGGAAGAAGCCATAAACCAGCTTAAGGCGGAGAAGGTCCTCCCGGCGGATTTTAACCATGTACGGGGGATCATCGGTTCCGCCGATGTCTTTATGCACGTCCCGGAAAAGATCGCCGCGGTGCGCAAAACCTTTCCGGACATACGGGCGGTCGAAATGGAAGGGGCCGCTATTGCCCACGCCTGCGCCCTCTTCAAGGTCCCCGCCCTGATCATCCGGGCGGTTTCGGACATCGCCGGCGCGGAGTCCCCCATGACCCACGACGAGTTCCTGCCCATCGCGTCAAAGCATTCTGCGGAGATTGTCCGCCGGATCATAAAAATAAGTTAAAGAGAGGATTACACAATGGAAAAGATTGCCAGTTTTCAGGTTGACCATCTGCGCTTAAAGCCCGGGGTCTACGTCTCCCGCAAGGACCGCTTCGACGGCGCGGTGATCACCACCTTCGATCTCCGCTTCAAGGAACCGAACCAGGAGCCGGTGATCGACAACCCCGCCCTCCATACCATCGAGCACCTGGGGGCCACCTTCCTCCGTTCCCACAAGGAATGGGGTCCAAAAATCGTGTACTTTGGCCCCATGGGCTGCCGTACCGGTTTTTATCTCATCATTGAAGGGGACCGCAGCCCGGAAGAAATTCTCCCCCTGCTTCGGGAACTCCTTGCCTGGATCGAAGCCTTCCAGGGCGCCATCCCCGGGGCGGCCCCCGCGGAATGCGGTAACTGGTCGGAACAAAACCTGGACATGGCCAAGTGGGAATCCCGCCGCTATGCGGGCATTGTCCGCAACCCCGGCAAGGAGAATCTGAATTATCCGGCCTAAGGGGGGAATTTTACGATTGACATTATCAGCATTTTCGTTTTAAACTAACATGGTTTATAAAGTTACAATAAAGGAGTAATTGATGAAAAACATCCTGATGTTACTGACGGTTATTACCGGTATGTTTCTTGCGGGAAACCTTATTGCCCACCTTGGATTAATTATAAGAGAAGGCCCAAGTTTTTCGCCTGTCATTTGGTCTCTGGCCACCGCCGTAATTTTGGCTTTGCAGGTCATCCAGGTCATTCTGCTTTACAGGTTTAGGGAACCCAGAAAAGGCGACAGGGCTGCGGACAGAGCTTAGGAAAATAGCGTCATTTCCAAAGCCGGATCTTATGTATCGTCACGCTGTTTAAAAATTGATATGAATAAAAGCAAAAGCCGGTAAACGCCCGTTTACTGGCTTAATTATTTCTACCCTTTAATGCCCGCATCCCCCGCATTCATCACAGTTTTCGTGTTCATGCCCGCCATGGCCATGATCGTGCCCATGGGAATGAACATGGCCGTGGGCCAGCTCTTCCGCATTGGCTTCCCGGACGGCGGTAACGGTGACATCGAAATTCAGGTCCAGCCCGGCCAGGGGGTGGTTGCCGTCGATGGTAACCTGTTGGTCTTCCAACCTGGTGACGGTCACCACCCGGTAACCGTCGGGGGTCTGGGCTTCAAACTGCATACCCTCTTCCACCGAATCCGCCCCGTCAAAGCGGTCCAGGGGCACGGTGGTGACCAGTTTGTCATCCCGCAGCCCGTAGGCGTCCGCCGCGGGAACCTTTACGCTGATTTTATCGCCCTGGGCCTTGCCTTCCAGGGCCCGTTCAAGGCCGGGGATAATATTATCATACCCATGGAGGTAATCCAGCGGGTCCGCGCCTGAGGTGGAATCAATCAGTTGATCCTTATCATCCTTGAGGGTGTAGTCGATACTGACTACCCGGTTTTTCGCTATATTCATCATTTTTTATATCATAATAGCGGATTAGGGTAAATCGGTGTCAGTCACCCCGCGTTGTCCAGGCTTGCGTGGCGGAAAATGGGAGATTGCCTATTATCCGGGCCGCTCCTTAATGGGGTACTTGACAAGACACAAATAATTGTGTATGTTCATGCTATCATTTTATGAAGGAGTAAAAAAATAAATACTGAAATGACAGGGCCATCCCGGTGTGTATCACCGGGGGGGCTTAATAATACTTAATTTAAGGAGTCTGCGATGAAATCTTATATCGCTTTTTTTGAATACGTTAACGGGAAAAATGGTAAAAACGGATACAGCGTTGTATTCCCGGATTTCCCTGGATTTGTTACGGCCGGCGATACTTATGAGGAAGCCTATAGAATGGCCCATGAGGGCCTGGCCGCCCATATTAAATTCCTGGAAAAGGATAATACACCGGTTCCGGAACCCCGAACCATGGAACAAATTGAAAATACCTGGAAAGACTGGAAAGCCGATAATGATTATATTGTCGTTTCGATTAACAAGCTCCCGGTTGTCACGAAAGCCAGGCGGATAAATATCTTTCTTAATGAGGAATTATTGGCACAAATTGATATGGTGACAAATAACCGATCAGAGTATATCAGCAAAATACTGGAACATTCTTTTTCTTAAAGGCGGATAAAACAGTATGACCGATATTGAACTGAAAACTGGGATTACCGATTAGGTACCTGATCGGGCCTTTTTTAGTGGATGGCTGGCCCTGGGGGTAACTGCTGCGGTCCCACTTGTGGGGGGAATGATCGTTACCTGGGATACCGGGATTTGAACCGTTTGCTGGCCCTGTACCACGGTAACATAACCCTTGGGGGTATAACCATTTTGCAGTCTTTGCAGATCGCTTCGTGCCACATTATTTACTTTCATCTTTTACTTCCTCTCAATTCACGTATACTGACACTACTTTCACTATGGTGGGCAGTAATGGTAAGCCCGGGACGGCAACGTGTGCGCTGTCCAATAATAATACCACTTTAACTATAACCGCTGGTTTTGGCGGTACTTGGGCAAAATTGGTTGGAACATGGACAAAACAGGCGGACTAAAAAATAATTAAACGTCCACCCTACAGCCGCCCGATAAGGTCCTCCCGGCCTGCTTCCCGCAGGGCTTCGGCAACCAGGCGGCGGTTTTCGGGATGGTTGAACTGGAGCAGGGCCCGCTGGAGCTTTTTTTCCCGTTCCCCCCGGGGCACGTAAATGGGTTCCATGGTGCGGGGGTCAAGGCCGGTGCGGTACATCACCGTGGCAAGGGTGCCGGGGGTGGGGTAGAAATCCTGGACCTGGTCGGGGACGAAATGGCTTTTTTTCATGTACAGAGCAAGCTCCACTGCATCTTCCAGCCGGGAGCCGGGATGGCCGGAAATGAAATAGGGGATCAGGTACTGCTTAAGGCCGAGCCGCCGGTTCACCCCGGCGTAGTCCTGCCGGAATTGCTCGTAGACATCTGCCCCGCATTTTCCCATGGCGGCCAGCACCGGCACTGAAACATGTTCCGGGGCCACCTTAAGCTGACCGCTCACGTGGTACTTGCAGAGGGTTTCCAGGAATTCCTGCCCGTGCCCCTTGTCCATTTCCAGAAAATCAAAACGGATACCTGATCGGATAAAGACTTTTTTGAAAAGGGTGTCAGGCGCCCTTTTGCCGGGCGCCTGCATGTCTCGCAGGGTGGCCAGGGCCTTGAGGTAGGGGCCGTGGTCCGGGCGTAGTTCCGGGCAAGGCTCGGGGAAGAGGCATTCCCGGCGGGGGCAGAAGGCGCCCCACTCCTGTTTTTTACAGCCGGGGCCGAAAAAGTTGGCGGTGGGGCCCCCTACATCGTGGATATAGCCCTTAAAATCCGGCAGTTTGGCCAGGGCGGCGGCCTCCCGGCAAAGGCTTTCGGCGCTGCGGGAACTGACCGCCCGGCCCTGGTGGAAGGTGATGGCGCAGAAGGAACAGCCCCCAAAGCAGCCCCGGCTGCTTACCAGGGAAAAAGAGGTTTCCGTCAGGGCGGGAATGCCCCGGTCTGAGCCGCCGTGGGCAGGTTCGCCGGGGATGGGTACATCCCTGGCCAAGGGGCCTGCCACCATCGGTTCTCTTCGCGCCGACCCCGCGTATTGGGGATGGACGCGGCGGGTAAAGGGAAGCTCGTAAATACGGTCCAGTTCCGGGGTTTTAAGGGGAAAAGCCGGGGGATTCTGTATCACCCAGCGGTCCCCATCGTTCAATTCAACCAGAATTTGGGCGCTTTCGGGGTCGGCGTTGTGTTTTTGGAGCATAAAGTGTTCGGCATAGGCCCGCAGGGAGGCCGGATCGGCCCCCTTTACCGCTGTGTAGTCCGGGATGCGGACAAAACCGGCGGCAACGGCGTCTTTTGCCGGAGATTCACCGTGAAAGCGGACACAGGAGCCCCGGACATCCCGAATATCGGCAATTTTTTCCCCGGCGGCAAGGCGGCCTGCGATTTCTAGGATAGGCTTTTCGCCCATGCCGTAGACCAGGATGTCCGCCTTGGAATCCAGCAGGATGGACCGGCGGACCGTGTCGGACCAGTAGTCGTAGTGGGCAAAGCGGCGCAGGCTCGCCTCAATGCCGCCGATGATCACCGGGGCGTCCTTCCAGGCGGCGCGGATTCCCTCAACGTATTTCAGGGTAGCCCGGTCGGGCCGGGAACCGGCTTTGCCGCCGGGGGAATAGGCGTCATCGGAGCGGGGTTTTTTGGCGGCGGTATAATTGGCAACCATGGAATCCATATTGCCCGCCCCCACCAGGAAGCCCAGCCGGGGACGGCCTAAAACGGTATAAGAGGCGGGGTTTTTCCAGTCCGGCTGGGGGATAATCCCTACCCGGTACCCTGCGGCTTCCAGGACCCGGGAAATAAGGGCCGCCGCAAAGGAAGGATGATCTATATATGCGTCGGCAGAAACAAAGACAAAATCGCAGAAATCCCACCCCCGTTCCGCCATATCGGCGCGGTTCAGGGGCAGGAATTCCACATTATTCATTGCAGGGAAGCGCTACACCCCAACGACCGAGGTGACCTGGGGTACTTCTTTCTTGAGGTAGCTTTCGATGCCCATTTTAAGGGTCATCTGGGCCATGGGGCAGCCCCCGCAGGCGCCGGTCAGCCTGACCGACACGGTGCCGTCATCCGCAAGGGATACAAATTCCACATCACCGCCGTCCGCCTGGAGGGAGGGCCGTACATTATCAAGGGCCGATTTAACCTGTTCTTCAAACATAATATTCTCCTGTCATCCATAATATACTGCTTTTGAATGACTTATACCAGTAGCCGCGCTGCCTATTCCGCAATAACACGCCTGGTAACCCGGTACCGGGACAGGAAATATTCGTTCTGCCAATTTCCATCGCCCCGCTTCCCCAGTTCGCCGATTTTCACCCCGTCCTTACCGGGAATTCCCCTGATGGCCGCGGTCTGAATGGGGATTGATACGGCGTGAATAAGCCAGGAGCCGCGTAATTCGCCGGTCTCACTTTTTTTGTAAAGTATGGCAACATGATCCACATTGGAACCGCCCGGCTGAGAGTTAAAGATCAGAAGGTCGCCGGGTTTTGCGTCCTTGAAATCAATTTCTTTGCCGATGCTAAGATAGTCTCTGGTAGTAGTGGACAGCCGCATGTTCGCCGCTTTGGTAAAAACATAGTTAACAAAACCGGAGCAGTCAAAACTGGCGGGAACATTGGGCGGGCTGCCATAGGGCACGTCGATATATTTTTCCCCTTCAGCAAGTACCGCCAGCCGCAGGGTCGTTGTGTTTTCCGGCACGTTCTCCGCCGGCGCGCTCACCACCGGCTGGGCCCTTTCCGGCGCTGCCAGAGTCATACAGGACATAAAAAGCGGCAGCATAAGCGGATATAGCCATGCCTTCCTTGAGATTTTCATAAAAAGCCTCCTTAAAAAAAATATGCGAGGCAGCCGGAGCGGCCTCGCATATAAAAGTATAATATTTTTTCTGCCTTTGCAATCATGCGTCATGGACAGGGGGGCATGCCCGGCGACCTGTTTTTACTTGTAATTCACCATGCTGTTTGCGTCCTTGCGGGAGGATGCGGAGCTGACCGCATCGGCGCCGCTCTGGATGCGGCCTACCCGGACCAGGGCTACGGCGCTGTAGCCGTTGGGGAGGCCGAGGCTGGATTTGAGGTCCCGGTTGACGCGGTCCATGGGGCCGGTGTAGATTCGGGAACCATAGCCCAGGGCCTGGGCCGCAAGGTAGATGCTTTCCGTTGCCAGGGCGCAGTCCAGGATCTGTGAACCGTTGGTTTTGCCGTCCCCGGACGCGGAGATGACGATGAGCACATTGCCCTCCACATTATTCGAGACGATCTGCTTGGCCAGGCTCTGGTTTTGCACCACCGTAAACTGCCAGGGCTGCCGGTTGTTGGCGCTGGGGGCGCGGATACCGGCCTGAAGGATCAGGTCCAGATCGGCCTTTGGAATGGCGCCTGCAATAAAGCTGCGGGCCGCATAGTGGCTTAAAATCGGCTTTAGGCCGGGATTATTGCTTTCCTGGGCATCCAGGACAGGCATGACGAAGAGGCAGAGGGCGCAGAAAACTGCAACGAACAGGGTAAAGTGTTTCATAAAATTCATTATAATCCCGGTATAATTCATGATGCAAGCGGTTCATCGCGCTAATAGTGGGGCGGTTTCCGGTTGGGCACTTCTTCCAAATCCCTTGAAATCTGAATAAGCCGGGATCTCATGGCGGTATGCTCGGCGTTCAGGCGGTCGAGGGCGGTGTTGCGGTCCACCACTTCGGCCTGGAGCCGGGTCAGAAAGTCTTCCAGGTAGGCGAGTTTGGTTTCGATTTGGGTGAGCCGTGGGTCCAGGTCCCTTTCCATGGGGCAAGTATATCAATAATTGAAGGGTAATTGAAGACGGGGAAGAAAAAGGTTATAGTTACGCACGGGGGACTAAGATGGCTGAGACCTATGATTTTACGATTGAGGAATTGGGGAAGCGGAGTATTAAGTCGCCGATTGCGATGTCAACGGTTCAGGGCGATATGATCGCCAATTATGTAACGGATAATCAATTTACCCGGCTGGGGTCGGAGGCCAAGTTGGGGGCCCAGCCGCCGATTAAACGGACCCAGGTGCTGGAAAACGCCGGGCCAC
This sequence comes from Spirochaetia bacterium, assembly GCA_025997875.1. Classification (GTDB taxonomy): domain Bacteria; phylum Spirochaetota; class Spirochaetia; order Treponematales; family Breznakiellaceae; genus BNUT01. The sequence goes on along the minus strand of BNVE01000003.1, from coordinate 11,394 downwards.
GGGAAATGATCTACTTTATGCCCGCCCATGTGCATGCGGGGATCGTAACCTGCGGGGGGCTTTGTCCGGGACTCAACGATGTGATCCGCTCGGTGGTGCGCTGCCTGTGGTACCGCTATGGGGTGCACCGTATTTCGGGTATACGCTACGGCTACCTGGGTTTCCTGCCGGAGTACCAGTACGGGATCAAGACCCTGGACCCGGATGTTGTGGACGATATCCACAAACTGGGGGGCACCTATCTGGGAAGCGCCCGGGGGGGCGGCCGGGAGGTGAGCAAGATCGTGGACGCCATGGAGCAGCTCAACCTCAACATGCTCTTTACCGTTGGCGGGGACGGGACCCAGCGGGGAAGCCTGGATATTGCCGAGGAAATCGACAAACGGAAGCTCAAGATTGCCATGGTGGGGATTCCCAAAACTGTTGATAATGATTTTGCCCTGATCCAGCGGTCCTTCGGCTTTGACACAGCGGTGGACAAGGCGGTGGAAGTGGTGGCGGCGGCCCACATGGAGGCAAGTTCGGCGATTAACGGCATCGGCCTGGTCAAAGTGATGGGCCGGGAATCGGGGTTCATCGCGGCCCATACGGCCCTGGCAAGCCACGAGGTCAACTTCGTGCTGATCCCGGAGGTGCCCTTCAACCTGGAAGGCTACAACGGCTTCCTCCATCACCTTGAAGAACGGATTACCAAGAGGCACCATGCGGTGATTGTGGTGGCCGAAGGGGCCATGCAGGAGCAGCTCCTAACCGACAAGAAGACCGATGCCGGGGGAAACCTCAAGATGGCCGATGTGGGCACCTATCTGCGGGACCGGATCAACAAGTACTTTGATGAAAAGAAGATCGAAATAAATCTGAAATACATCGATCCCAGCTATATCATCCGGTCCGCTCCGGCGAATCCTTCGGATTCAATCTATTGCGAACGGCTGGGGAACGCGGCGGTTCATGCCGCCATGGCGGGAAAGACCAAGCTGATCATCGGCCTGGTAAACAACGAGTTTGTCCATCTGCCCATCAAGGAAGTGATTTCCCACCGGAATCATGTTGAACCCGAGGGCAACCTTTGGCGGGACACCCTGGACGCTACCCACCAGCCGGTACTGATGGTGAATCAGTTCAATAAGTAATGGAGGGGATGATAATGGCGAACTGGGCGGAAAAGACCTACATTGCCAGGGGCGGGGTTAATCTCGATCTTTCTGATGAAGAGCTGGACAGTCTCTTTTCTGATGCTCTGGCCAAGGTCCGCAGCGATCTTGCCGACGCTGGGAAAGGCCCTACCCTGATATTGCCCCCCGATGTAACCCGGTTCCATTCCCGGGCGGGATTTTTTACCGACATTGCCTACCGGGAGCTGGAGGGCAAGCCCCGGCCCGGCTGTGCCCCCTCGCCGGTAACGGTGCTCCCCGCCCTGGGGACCCACATGGCCATGAACAAGGATGAGCTTGGCCGGATGTTCCCCCAAACCCCCCCGGATAAATTCCGGGCCCACGACTGGCGCAACGATGTGGTGGAGCTGGGCCGGCTCCCCGCCGATTGGGTGGAAAAGGTTTCCGCTGGGGCGGTCAAGTATGACTGGCCCGTACAGGTAAACAAGCTGCTGCGGGATGGAAACGTTTCGGCAAAGGACGCTTCGGCCGCCAAATTCTCCCTCATTTTATCAATCGGCCAAGTGGTGCCCCATGAGGTCATCGGCATGGCGAACCACGCCAAAAACATCTTCGTTGGGACCGGCGGCAAGGAGGCTATCGACAAGAGCCACTTTATGGGGGCCTCCTACGGCATGGAGCGGATGATGGGCCGGGCCGATACTCCGGTGCGGGCCCTCTTTGACGAGGGTTACCGCCGTTTTGGAGACCAGCTGCCCTCCATCTTCTGGGTTTTAACCGTAGTTGGCGCCCGCGGCGAACAGGAAGCCGCTGCGGCGGGTAGGTCCGGGGGTTCCGGGAATCCGGCAGGTTCCGGGAATCCAGTTGGTTCCCTGGCGGTACGGGGACTCTATGCGGGCTTTGGCCGGGACTGTTTTGAGCAGGCCGCAGCCCTGGCCCGGCAAGTCAACGTTGATATCATGGACGAACCGGTTCAGAAGGCCGTGGTCTACCTTGAACCCGAAGAATTCCGCACCACCTGGCTGGGCAATAAGGCGATCTACCGTACCCGGATGGCTATGGCCGACGGCGGGGAACTCCTGATCCTGGCCCCCGGCCTGGAACGCTTCGGCGAAGATAAGGGCATCGACGCCCTTATCCGCAAACACGGCTACCGCCCGGGCAAGGTCATACAGGAGCGCGCAGCCGCCGACCCGGAGCTTAGGGCCAACCTCAGCGCCGCAGCCCACCTGATTCACGGTTCCAGCGAAGGCCGCTTCACCGTCCGCTACTGCCCGGGCCCCGGCCTCAGCCGCGCCGAAATTGAATCCGTGGGCTATGAGTGGGGGGACCTGAAAGCCAATCTGGCCCGCTACGACATCAACAAACTCAAGCTCGGCTGGAACACCCTCCCCGATGGGGAACGAATTTTCTTTGTCCCCAACCCGGCCTTGGGCCTGTGGGCCGAAAAGAAACGCTTCAACAGTTCCAATTAATGGAGCCGGTTCCAAAATCTGATATTTTGGAACTGCCTCAATGAGAAAAATTTACCCCAACGGGTAAATTTTTCTCATCCTGTCTTGTGAGAATATTAAGCAGGTCCACGGATTTTCACAGATTTTAAGGATTACACAGACTAAGAAAGGAAAATCCGTGCTCTTTTCCGTTAATTATTATCTTGGCACGATTTTTGCTTAATATATAGATAAGGTCGTTGACTTAATTTATTTTGTGATGAGGAGTTTAACATGAAACGGATCGTTTTAAGTATTTTGTTGATAACCGTGGCTGCCGGGGGCGCGCTTTTTGCCCAGCAGGGAAACCGCAGAAACCAGGGGCAGGGACAGCAGCGCTTCCAGCCGCCCGCACCTGCTTGCGGGCCTATGATGCAGCAGGGACCGATGCAATGGGGGCGCGGGCCTATGATGGGAAATCAAATGCAGTGGTTTCCCCGGACGCAATTGAAGGAATTCCCGGCGGTGGAAACCATGACCCTGAGCGGCGCCCTGGGAATACGTCAGGGCAGGATCGCCATTGAGAAAGAAGGCCAAACCTGGTATGTGCGGGGGCTGGATCGGTTTATCGGCTTTATCGACGGCCTTAAGGAAGGGGCTGTGGTTACCCTGGAAGGCAGGGGGGTAAAATCGGCCAGGGAAGAAAACACCGGCTTTCTCCAGGTTACCAAGCTGACCCTGAACGGTAAAACCTATGATCTGAGCCTTGCGGGGCAAAAAAAATAACAGAAGCCGCGAATTATCCGATATTTCTATATAATTCACGGAAATTCGGGTAATTCGTGGACTATTTTCTTCAATTTGTATTATAATCAGTACTTATGAAACGGGTTATTGTTTCAATGTTGCTGGTTTTTTCTGCATTTGGGTTGATTTTTGCCCAATCCTCCGATGAAAACGGCCAGGCGCCCACAGCCCCGGCCAAGCCGGATGCGGTAAGCCCCCAGACGGTCCCGGCCGGCCCCGAACAGACACCCGCTGCGGCTAAACCGGCATCGGCGTCAGCCCAGACCAAAAACCCGGCGCCGGCGGTAAAGCCCACGGTGGTGCCGGCTTCCAGGCCCGACCAAACGCCGGTCCGGCAGAATCCGCAAACAAGCTTCCAGGCCGGAAACAATTCGCCCACTCCCGCCCGGGAAACAATATATATCATGCCCGGTCCGGCCCGGCGGATAATCAGCGGGGTTCTGGGGATCAGCCGGGGGATGATTACCCTTACGGATAAAAACGGCGTCGCCTGGTACATACTGGGGCTGGATCGTTTTATCGGCTTTATTGACGGCCTGGACTTGGGTGAAGAAGTAGAGCTTGAAGGCTATGCTCCTGCCTCTCCCGGCTCCTCACAGGAACGGTTCTTTCAGGCCACCAAACTTATACTGGACGGCATGGATTACGATTTGGCCCCCCTCCCCGAGGGCGGCCAGGTAAGGATCCAGGTCCAGCCCCGCAAAGAAAAGGAACCTGTCCCGGAACAGCCCAAAGCCTGGGAGCACAACCACCTTTCCGCCTGGTCCCCCCATTACGATCTGTGGATGCAGGGAATGGATATGAACGCCATCTGGAAGGAAAACCCAAAGCAGAATAAGCAGCCTAAAAAAAAGTGGTGAGTAAGGGCGAATGTATTATAAATTACCAACAACGCTAACCCGCTCATTCAATATGTTCCATCTCCTGAAATTAAGTTTTTGAGATTCCATGATTTCAGTCTTTACTTCATATACATTAAGTTATGCGCAATACCCCCTAAGTTTTTGTGTAATAAATAATAAGGCAAAAAATTATCCCCAAAAACCTTACGTAAAAGGAGACGGAGAACGGCTATGCCATCCACCGTCTCCAAGTTTTTTAAAATTTGGTGTCAGACACCGCGTTACTTGGGAGCGTCTTCCAGATACCCAGAAAAAACCCAGCCGGTTTGCCCGCTGATGGTTTTTACCCGTGCCCATTTGGCTGTGTCGCCGTCCAGGTCCGTGTAATCGCCATATTCCTCCACCGCCATCCTGGTTCCCTTGGCAAGCGCGGCGACAACGGCGGCGCTAAAGTCCTGGGCGGCGTACAGTTTCGCGTTCGCCGTTAAGCGGCGGGGATATTTTGCCGCCTCCGCTTTGGCGGCCTCCGCAGCCGCTCGCGCCGCTGCTTCCCGCTGCCTTGTTGCTTCAGCTGCTTCCCGCTGCCTTGCCGCCTGCGCTTCGTATGTTTTAAACACGCCGCTGGATGCAACATAAACCCCAAAGGACGCAGCAAAATCCCCCATTTCCCATTGGTACAGCCAGGTACGCCCGTCATACCGTTCCCGTACAAAGTTTTGAAAAACCCGGTGGAATTCAGTCTGCGGCACATAGCTGAAATGGGAGTACAAAAACTGTTTCGTCATATCCATCCCTATCTGCGTGTTCTGGGCGTGTGCGGCGGGAATACAAACAGCCGCCAGCAACAGAACGCCCAGCAGCAGCTTGCGTGAATTATTGTTGCCTGAATACATTATTGCCTCCATCGCCCGCGGTGTTGTCGCTTACCGTACCCCCCCCCGGCGGTATAGGTTGCGCCGCTTTTTACATATACGCCGCCGCCCACAAATTCAGCCTCGTTGCCGGTGATGGACCCGCCCGTGAAAGAGAACGTACCTTTTTCAAGATAGACCCCCGCGCCATATTCAGCCTTATTGCCGGTAATGGTTCCTCCGTTCATATTCAAGGTTCCTCTCTCCAGATACACGCCGGCGCCTTTGTTGCCATTTATTTTTACATTGCCGGACACGGTAACCGTTCCTCCCGTTACTATAAGCCCATTACCCCCATTGCTACTGATTTCCGCATTGTCCGACAGGATAACTTTTCCTCTCCCCTCAATGCCGGACTTGCCATTGTTGCTGATCTGTGCATTGCCCGACAAGGTAATATCTCCCTGCCCAGATACCCCCTTTTCTTTGTTATTGGTAATGATTGCGTTATCGCGCATAATAAATACTGCCCTCTCTGAAACATTTATACCATTACGATTATTACCGGTAACGCTTGCATTGTCGGTCATGGTCAGGGACCCATTAAGGGCAATCCCCAAGCCACCGGTAACGCTTGCATTGTCGGTCATGATCAGACTGGACTCTCTATCAAGGCTAATGCTCGTCGCAACGGCGCCCCTTCCCATTGTGACTTCGGTATTAGAAAAATATAACTCTCTGCCTCCCACTTTCATTTCGATATGGGTAAAACGAATTTTAGCGTTGTAAATACTAACGGGTGAATTAAACACCGCCTTCTCCGCTTCGCTTGCGTCCGGTTTGCCGGTAATCAGAATTTCATCGGTTCCGGTATTGCGAATTTCCAACTTATTAAAAATTTTTCCATGAGTGGTAGTAAAAGAATCTTCAATCGTCCCAATCACCGTGATGGTTTTAATCACCCCCGCTTTTGCCGCCTCAACCGCTTTGTCCAGCGTCCTAAATGGCGCGGCTTCGCTCCTGCCGTTGTTGTTGTCGTCGCCTGTAGCGCTGACATAGTAGGAGCGGGGGGCCGTCTGGGCGTGCAGCAGAACACCGCTTGTGCAGACCAGCGCCGCCGTTAAAACAAAAATTCTCAAACTCTTCAGATTCTTCATGGTATTCTCCTTACAAAATTAATGCCGCACTACTGCGGTTTATTGGACACAGTAATCCAGAAAAGATTCGTATGCTTTAAGCCGCTCAATAACCGCTTCTTTGTCGATACAGGCGCCGTCTTTGCCAAGCCAGTCCGTGCGTTGTACAATAACCGCCGCCATGTACGTGCCGGAACCGAACCGAGGGGGTTTTACAATTTCGCGCTTTTGTTGTTGTTCCACACCGGTCATGAGTTTTTCAAACCATGTGTTCCGTACTTCGCGGTGGTCCTCATAGACTTCGCCGATCTTAAAACACAGCCGCCCCTGCTCAATCTGCAGATACACCGGATATTCGTTCCATTCCAGAAAATGCCACCAGATACCCAGAAATCCGCCGGACTGGTTGGGAACGTATCTCCAGTCTGTTATATCAAGCCTTGTTTCCAGATAGCGGTAAAAGCCGGTCCAACAATCAAAGTCCCAGTCCTTTATCAACGTGGTTTCAAAGGCCTGTTCCGCTTTTTCCATACGGCGGAGCCGTTCAATAAAGTCAACAAAAATATCGTTTGTAACCGCAAACCGCGTAAACAGCGCAAGCAGCTCGGCCCGGTCAACCACGGCGTACCCCTTTTCCTTGACCGTGTTTAGCGAGGAAAGGGATTCGCTGCCGGTTTTAAGGTAGATGTACACCGGTTTATAGTTTTTTTCTTCGCACCAGCCGTCGGCGGTTTTTTTATAGGTTTCCAACTGGTTGGACTGTTCGCCGGTAAAGGTTTTGTCTTCTATGACTATCAGGTAGGCGTCATTAACCTCCGCCCAGATATCAATGTTTTCCCATTGCCTGCCCGCGCGTACTTTGCTTATATTGATGTTCACGCTTAATTGCCTTTGTATAAGCATTTTTACAAAGGCGGTGGCGCACTCATGCAGGGCTGTATCCAGCGCTCGGTGTTCCGGGTCCGCCCATTGCAGGAGCCAGGTAAAAAACCCGTCCTGGGAAAGCTCTTTTGTGGCGATTTCAAAAAGATTCGGTCTCATAAAAATACCTCCGCCTAAAAAATGGAAGGAATTACAAGAAAATTCCTATACTTCAATTTGTAATTAAAGTAATGAATTTGTAGATGTTCGTCAATCATATATTGAGTGGTTAAACTAAATGGGTAAAGGATGGTCCTAGCCGGATGGACGTTCAGGGAATAAGAGGCATTTTAGGCAGGAATATCAAGTATTTTCGGTTACAACAGGGGCTTTCACAGGTTACATTGGCTGAAAAAGCCGATATTTCAGTTACTTTTCTTTCGAATATCGAGCGTGGTAAGATGTTTCCCAAGGTTGAGACCCTTTCCCGGCTCACCGAAAGCCTGGGCGTAGAAGTTTTTGAGCTTTTCAAGGGCGATCTGGTGCCCACCGACAGCAAGGAACTGGTAAACCAGCTTTCCGAAGACATAATCAATAAAATCAATCTGGCAGTGCTGGACGTTTTCAAGCAGTATTTGGGCTAACCACACCGGAAACTTCAATGATGGATGTCACCCTGCTTGATTTAGCCGCCGCTTTGCGGGTGTCCGCCGATGAGATTCTCGGCATTAAGCATAACCCAACCGAAAGCCTGGCCTTGAGCAAGCGATGGGCCAAACGGGTACTAATTGTCGAAGGCCTTCCGGAGCCTATACAAAAACACATCCTCCGCACCCTGGACGATGTTATCAAAGCCAATACCCGGTTGACGATATTCGAGGGCGAACCGTAAGGGCGCCGCTATGCAAGTCGTTCGTTCAGCGCATCCTGCAAAACACGGGACAAACTTAAACCAGCCTTGGCTGCTTTATCATCCATCCATTTAGGGATACTCACCGTTCGTTTTACCGCGTGTTTGTCTTTTACCTCTGCACAAATAAAATTAACTAACTCATTTTCATCTGTTTTGATATCACCAATTGATGAGGCATGTGGCATCTCCCGGTTATTATCATTCATATATCCAATCCATTGGGATAAGGCCCGTTGTGCCATATACATAGCATTTCCCAGAGACTTACCTTCGCTGATACAACCAGGTAAATCAGAGTAGGTGATAGTATAACTCTCATCATCATTTTTATGAAAAATCGCAGGATAGACATATTCCATATAACGCCTCCTTTCTCTTAAATTAATTAGTCATCAATACAGCCCGGCAATTTTTAGGATGGCCCTGGCTGTATTCTCGTTAATTTCCCGATGATTGGGAACTTGAACGGATTGGCTGCCTTTTTTTTCATAAATGGCATGGTCCCCCGTTCTATTTAGCCGGTAGCCAGCTGCTTCCAGCTTTTTGATTAAGTCTCTGCGCTTCAATCTGTCACTCCTATAATAGTACGTATTTTACGTAATGTCAAATCTTTATTTTTATCCCTGTTTTCCATACATATATAGGACACTGGCGTGTGTGGTGATTCAATCAAAAACGTTTTTTTCAGATTTTTTACATTTTTTTAACAGGAACAGGAAATTCACCGGGATCTTGAAGGCATTTAAGGACCATCGAAAAAAAATCAATAAGCCCTATATCTCGTACATCTCGTGCAGAAACAGCGTCGCCGCCTGGGCCACATTCAGGCTCTCAATATTCCCCGTACCGGGAATACGCACCAATGCTGAGCACAGGTCCTTCACCTCATCCGGCAGCCCGGTCTCTTCGTTCCCCACCACCAAGCCGACCGCAGGTCGGCGGCTGATCACAGGCCGGTCGGCGGCGGCGCTCAGGCGACTGTCCGGGGCGGGCGCCGGTTGAACGCCGCCTTTGAGCCGGGCGCCCTTGTCCGCGATGATGGTCCCCAGGTCACGGATGCGCCAGCGGGCACGGGGATCGGCGCCGATGGTAACCATTTGTTTAGAGGCAGCCTTGAGGAAGGCGGCGGTGCTCCGGACACTGCGGAAGATCACGTGCTCCATGCCGCCCTCGGCAATGCGGTAGGCGCTGGTGGTGAGCCGGGCTTCTTTGTCGTCGCTGCTCAGGATGATAAAGTGGGCGTCGAAGAAAGCGGCGGAGAGGACCATGGCCCCCAGGTTGTGATCGTTCCCCACGGAATGGAGGATAAGGCCGGTTCGGCCTTCCGCTGCCCAGCGGGACAGGTCCTCTTCGGCGGCGGCCTCCACGGCAGGCTCTTCGATCATGGCCGCCACCCCCTGGTGATGGCTGCTCTTGCAGAGCCGTTCCAGCTCATCATCGGCGCAGAGCTTGTAGGGATGCTTTTTTTCCGCCAGGTACTTGCAGATTTTGGAAAAGGCCTTCAACCGATCCTCCCGCAAAAAGAGGCGGTTGATTTTTTCAGGATGATACTCCCCCAGGGCAAGGGCGGCGTTGAAGCCGCAGACCGCCAGTTCTTCGGTTAACCGGTTACGCATTGGACCAATATAGCATATAATAAACCCATAATACAGAACCGGAACGGGAGATTTATATGAGCAAGAAACTAAGATACGGGCTTATCGGATGCGGGGGCATTGCCACCGCCAAGCACCTGCCTGCGCTGCAAAAACTTAAGGACGTGGAGCTGGCCGCCTTCTGCGACATCGTCAAAGAGCGGGCCGAAACAATGAACCGGGATTATGCGGGGGGCAAGGCAAAGGTCTTTACAGATTACCGTGAACTCCTCAAGGAGGACCTGGATGCGGTCTTGGTGCTGACCCCCAACATCTCCCATGCCCCAATCAGTATTGATGCCCTGCGGGCGGGGAAACACGTGCTGTGCGAAAAGCCCATGGCGAAAACCTATGCCGAGGCCCAGGCTATGCTGGCGGCCCGGGACAAGAGCGGCAAGCTCCTCACCATCGGGTATCAAAACCGTTTCCGGCCGGAGAGCCTCTACCTTAAAGAAGAATGCGACAACGGAACCCTGGGGGATATTTACTTTGCAAAGGCCACCGCCCTGCGCAGGCGGGCGGTTCCCACCTGGGGGGTGTTTCTTGATGAGGAAAAACAGGGAGGCGGCCCCCTGATCGACATCGGCACCCATTCACTGGACCTGACCCTGTTCATGATGAACAACTACGAGCCGGCCTATGCGGTAGGCACGGTCTACCATAAATTGAACAAGGACAAAAAGACGGGCAACGCCTGGGGTGACTGGGACTCGAAAAAATTCACCGTGGAAGATTCCGCCTTCGGCTTCATCGTGATGAAGAACGGGGCCACCATCATCCTCCAGAGCAGCTGGGCGCTGAACACCACCGAAGTACGGGAAGCGGTCACCACCCTCTGCGGTACCAAGGCCGGAGCGGACATGCCCCAGGCGGGGAGTCTTACCATCAACGGCGTCAGGAACAACCGGCAATATGTGCTCACCCCGGATCTTCAGGCCGGCGGGGTCGCATTCTATTCGGGGGCTGCGCTTGAGGATTCGGATCTGGAGGCCCAGAACTTTGCAAAGGCAATACAGGGAAAGGGTAAACTCTATGTGCAGGGCGAAGAAGCTGCGGTGGTTACCCGGATTCTGGAAGGCATTTACGATTCCGCCAAAACCGGAAAGCCCCACTATTTTAATTAAGCTTACCTTAAGGAGTTGATATGAGCGCGCAAAACCCGATCAAAGTTACCGTATGGAATGAATACCTTGATGAGCAAAAACGGAAGGATGTAGCCGATGTGTACCCCAAGGGGCTGCACAACGCCATCGCAGACTTCCTCAACAGGGACAGCGAAATTAAGGCCGGTGTTTCGATCATCAGCGATGCCGAGCAGGGCCTGTCCGCGCAGGTTCTGGACAACACCGATGTGCTTATCTGGTGGGGTCATGTGCACCACACCGAAATCGAGGACCGGCTGGTGCAGCGGGTGGTGGACCGGGTTCAGCGGGGGATGGGGATCATCTTCCTCCATTCCGCCCACCGTTCAAAACCCTTTTTAAGCCTTTTGGGAACCAGCGGCCGCCTCTCCTGGCGGGAAGCGGATGAACGGTGCCGGGTGTGGACCGCCAATCCCGCCCATCCCATTGCCGCAGGTATTCCGGATCAGTTTGTAATCGATAAAGAAGAAATGTACAGCGAACCCTTCGGCATCCCCGAGCCGGACAGCACGGTCTTCATCAGCTGGTACCAGGGGGGCAACGTGTTCCGCAGCGGCGTAACCTACCACCGTGAGTACGGCAAGGTTTTCTACTTCCAGCCCGGCCACGAAACCTATCCCAACTACCACAACGAAACGGTGCAGAAGGTCATCACCAATG
>BNVE01000002.1 GCA_025997875.1 Spirochaetia bacterium | reverse complement strand
CCCCGGCTGCACCCTGACCCGGTCCTTCTGCGGGGACAGAGCTTGATGGGCCAGCCGCAGGGACTGATTGCGGCGCAGGCCCTGTGGCCGTACTGTTCCCGCCCCGGCGGAAGGCCTCAGCCTCTTCGGCAGCCGTGGGCCACCGGGGCTCCGCCACAACCCGGCCCCGGTCCAGAGCCGGATTGAAATAGCCGGTCACGGAAACTTCCGGGGCCTCCCCGATTATCACCTGGACATGGTCATTCAGAATATAATCACGGACAAAATCCTGTTTGTAAAATTTCAGCGCATAGGTTCCGGCTGCTTCCGCCCGGAACACAAAGCTCTGTCCCTCTTGATCCAGCCGCCGGGAATCGTAGCTTATCCCCCGGCGGGCTCCCAATTCCCCCAGATACACCCATCCGGTTCCCCGGAAGGGGATCTCCACCAGCTGACCCACCGTAGCCCGGACAACCCGGGAAAAAACAATCCCCTCATCGTCCCTGACAACCGGCGGAGCAGCGGCGGGAAGTTCCGGAAGGGGCCGCACCGGCAGGGGAACCGGCTCACGGACGACAGGAGGCGGCGTTTCCTCCTCCGCGGGCCTGATAAAACGGGGCGGAGAAGGAGGCTCCTGTCTTGGCTCAACAACCGGGACAGGGGACGCTGCCGGTGCGGCAGGTGGCGGCGCCGGAGTTGGGGACTGGCTTTCCTGCGCCGCCCCGGTTGCCGCCTGAACCGGTTCCGCCGGGGGTTCCGGCTCCGGAATTTCGACAGCCGGTTCGGGCAATAGCCCCGAAAGCGTCCCCTCCGCCGGGGAAAGCGCCGCCTGATCCGCCTCAGCCAGATCGGCCAGAGGCTCAAGCAAACCCTCAAGACCATCAACATCGGCAGGCCCTTCCGGAACTTCGGCGATGGAAGGTTCCTCATCCATAAAAGCCAGCTCTGCGGGAAGCGCCGTTTCCCCCGAAAGCGGCGTATCCTGCGGCTGCAGCGGGGAATCGCTGTTTTCAGCCAGGGCGGACTTTTCAGTAAGCGGCGGCTCAATTCCCGTATTCTGCGGGGCAACGCTCTTACAGGATAAAACAATACCGGAACTTATCAAAACCAGAATTAAAATATATCTCACGGTACATGCTCCAAAAGTTCATCTATCACCGATTCTATCCTGTCCCGCCACTGTTCCTCCCCCCCTTCCAGGGGATTATACCAAAAGGGCTCCGCATTTTCAGCGGTCCAGAGATCCCGCTGCTCCCGTTGCGGGATGGGTCCGGGGACAAAATCCGGCTCCTCGGGAAGGAAGAGCTCCTCCGGAGGTATCGCAAGGGGCTGAACAGCCCGGCTCAGCGGGCTCGTTCCCTTAACCGGGCCGGCAGGCCTGCGATTCATTCCCGAAACCGCCGCAATAAAACAAATAATAAGGATAAACAGGGCGGCCGCAAGGCCGAAAAAGAGAAATTTTGTCTTCCCCGCCGGGATAAACTTCTTTAAAGCTACCGGTACATGCAGTTTCTGAAGCAGCCCCTGGGGGATCAATGCGGAGAAACTCACCTGAGAAAGCTTTTCAAGCAGACTTTTTACAAAATCCGCTGCCTTAAGCGCAAGCTCCCTTATTTTGGCCAACATATCCGATACCAAGGACATGCTTTATTGTAACAGAAAAAACATATTCTGACACCGTGGGACAGAGCTTCCCATAACCCCATACAAAAGCTTTCTCCCCGATCATTGTTCTGCGTGCCCGTGGGACGGCACGGTTGCATGGGGGACCGGCGCGATTTTTCATTCATCATGCAGTATATCGACAATCGCCGTAAGGTGGTGGCCGGCGCCAAAGGCCGCTTTTTGCTGCTTTATTTCTAAAATGGTGCCAGGCACCGGCGCGCTCCCCATTATTGCCCACTACCCCGCCGCTAGCGTGGCACCCCTTCGCCAGCGAAGGGGACCCACATCCGGCACACACTCGGCGCCTGTCTCTAGAATGGGGGATGGGCGCGGAATATCCATCGTTTATCAAATAAAATACCCGCGTGGCGGGTATTTTATAGCAAATAATCGCTTAACTAGATTATTTTACCTAATGCAAGCATTTGATTACATTGCTTTTGCATTGCGCTGCCCTGTCAATGATGTAAGGCCGTTTTGGAACATAGCGATCGAATCACGAGTTCCCAGTAATTTTGACAATGTTGTTGCATCTTTGATTTTCTTTAAAAAGACGCCCTGATTAAATTGTGCCTGATCAAGGGCAAGTTGCAATCCACCTTTCGCACGCGCAAATACATGCGCATCTTTATAATCGTCAAAATAGTATGAAATGGAAGCAGTACTGTTAGCATCGATAAAAGCGATAGAAATTCTTCCATTGGCAGCGTTGTTGTCAGATGCAGTGATGGTTATATCCAAAGGATGGGCATTTGCATATATTTGACAAGAAGAAATGGATAAAAAGTTGGCAAACCCCGTCAACATTTTGTCAAACATAGCATCACCAACTGCCAACCCATGTGTCTTTTTCAAATTAATATATGGGGCCGCCCATGCATTAGTACCGGTTAATGTAATTGTGTCAAATTCTGGAACTGGTTCCGGGACTGGCGTTGGTGTCGGGGTTTCTTTTTCGGGCTCTTTTGCCGGCGTGGCCTCCATTTGGCATGCCGCAGTATACAATGCCATAAAGGATGATCCTGCAAATACGCAAAGCATAAACAGCGCCTTTTTCTGCAAGGCCGACATTTTTTTCACCTGTGGCAACAATGCCAGGATTGTTTGTTTTAATTTATTATCCATTTTTTAACCTTACTCCTATTGCTTCGGCGTTCAACGAACGCCGTTTTGCACAAAGGGAAGCACCCCGTTTGCCGGGCAGAGGCGGTAAAATGAGGATTTTCAGAAGTTTCGGACCGGCAGTAAAATTCAGTTAATGGGGGGATAGACCGTCCGAAAACTCCGGTACGAAGCCGGTAATTCCTAGTAAATCTATCGGGGGGGGGGGGGTAAATTATAGTTCAAAATACGATTTTGCACAGAAAAATACTACCCTATTTCGATATATTTGTCAAGCGAACGAATTGCGCCCGGCAACAGGAATTCCAAATTTAACCACTTTTCCACCCCAAGAGTGGAAAAGTCGACCCCACGGACGGCACGGACTCCTGCTTTCCTATCCTTTCCTTTGTCCGTAAGGGTCTGTGTGGTCAGTGGTTCAATTTCTTCATCTTTATGTTGCTAAGTTTATGATGTTGGGGCAGGGGCCTTTGCGCAGGGCTGGCGGAACATGTCTAATTTTGTTATCATTATTAAAGATGGAGAACAGGTAATGAATGAACGGCTCAGCTCCCTTTTGGAACGATATAAAGAACTCTCCCTTTTGATTCAGGACCCGGATTTGGTCAAGAATCAGAATAAGTACCGCGATTTGATGCGGGAATATTCCCAGTTGGGCGAACTTTCCGCCGCACAGGAAGAGATAGACGGGCTTTCCGGCCAGATTGAGGATGCAAAATCCCTCATTGCCGAAGAAAAGGACCCGGAAATGCGGGAACTTGCCAAAGAGGAGCTCCGTGAACTGGAACTCCGCATCGCCGATGCCGAAGATCGGCTTAAATTCCTCCTCATTCCCAAGGATCCCCTGGATGAAAAGAACATCATCATGGAAATCCGCGCCGGAACCGGCGGGGACGAGGCGGCCCTCTTCTCGGCTGACCTTTTCCGCATGTATTCCCGGTTTGCGGAAACCAGGGGCTGGAAATTCGAGATCATGAACTCCAACGAAACCGAACTGGGGGGCCTTAAGGAAATCGTTTTTTCCATCAGCGGCAATAATGTCTACGAAAACCTCCGTTACGAATCCGGGGTCCACCGGGTGCAACGGGTCCCCGCCACCGAAGCTTCCGGCCGCATCCACACCTCGGCGGTCACCGTGGCGGTGCTCCCCGAAGCGGACGAGACGGAAATCAACATCAAACAGGAAGACCTGCGCATCGACGTGATGCGCGCCGGCGGCCCCGGGGGCCAGTGCGTTAACACCACCGACTCGGCGGTACGGATCACCCATATCCCCAGCGGTATCGTGGTCCACTGCCAGGACGAAAAGAGCCAGATCAAGAACAAGGCCAAGGCCATGCGCATACTCCGGGCCCGGGTTTACGAGATGGAAGAAGCCAAGGCCGCCTCCGAACGGGCGGAGGCCCGGAAAAGCCAAATCGGCACCGGGGACCGCTCCGAGCGCATCCGCACCTACAACTTCCCCCAGAACCGTCTCACGGACCACCGGATCAACCTTACCCTCTACAAGCTGGACCTTATCATGCAGGGGGATGTGGCGGAACTCTTCGATGCCCTCAAACTTTCCGCCCGTGAAGAACTGCTCCGGGCCACCGCCTCATAAAAAGGCGCCGGCGCCTTTTTCCTGCCATGACCATAAGGGAAGCCCTTGCCCAAGGCTCCGGCCTTCTCAAATCGTCCCATGTTGATACCCCCGCCCTGGACGCCGGCCTGCTCCTGGCGGAAGTTCTCCACACCAGCCGGGCCGGCCTTATCGCCGCCGGTCCCGACCCCCTTTCTGAAGAAAACTACCGCTCTTTCCAGGCGCTCCTGGGCCGCCGCCTTTCCGGCGAATGTGTCGCCTATATCCTGGGCCGCCGGGAATTTCGCGGCCTGGAATTCACCGTCACCCCCGCCGTCCTGGTCCCCCGGCCGGACACGGAAACCCTGGTTGAGGCCGCCCTTGGCCTGATAGACCAAACAGCCGCCGAAGCTCTGTCCCCCCTTGAAACTTCGGAACCTGCGGTTCCTCGTTGGCGGTTCCTCGACCTCTGCACCGGTTCCGGCGCAGTGGCCGTCTCCCTCAAGAATGAACGGCCCGAACTTGAGGTCTGGGCCTCGGACATCTCCGAAGCCGCCCTGGATGTGGCCCGCGCCAACGCCGCCCGCCTCTTGGGAACAGAGCCCGCGATCAACTTTATTAATAGCGACCTCTTTTCCCATATCAACTGCCGTTTCAACCTCATCGTCTCAAACCCCCCCTACGTCAGTACCGGCGAAATCCAGGCTCTGTCCCCCGAAGTCAAGCAGGAACCCCTCCTGGCCCTGGACGGCGGCGATGACGGCCTGGATATCATCCGCCGCCTCGTCGCCGAAGCTCCCGCCCACCTGCTCCCCGGCGGCCGGCTCCTCCTCGAAGCGGACCCCCGTCAAATGAAAGTCATTGCCGGGCTGCTTGAAACAAAGGGCTATAAAGATATACTTGCTCTTAGGGATTTATCCGGACAGGACCGGGTTATTGGAGCGTCGATATAGGAGTATAATCCCGAGGTAAAATGAATAACAAAATAGCAGCATTTAAAGAAAAAACAGCAATCTTCAGCCGGCGTGATCAGGACCGGATCGGCAAAGCTCTGTCCCTCGCGGAATCCGCCCCAAATCCCAGCCTTATCCGCTCCCTCGACATAGCCTCAATCCTCATCGACCTCAACCTCGATGCGGACACCGTCACCGCCGCCCTGCTCCTGGGGAACCCCGGCGACCTTCACGCCGATTTCGGCGGCAGCATCTCCCTCCTGGTGGAGGGGGTCCGCAAAATCGCCGACATCTCCGCCAAAAACAAAACCATCCATGAAGCGGAAAACATCCGCAAGATGCTCTTCGCCATGGCCGCGGATATCCGGGTCATCTTTATCAAACTGGCGGAACGGCTCCACAACATGCGGACCCTGGACACCCTCCCCGCGGAACAGCAAAAGCCCATTGCCCAGGAATGCCTGGACATCTACGCCCCCCTGGCGGACCGCCTGGGTATATCCGGGATCAAGGACGAACTGGAGGACCTCTCTCTCAAGTACCTGAACCGGGAAGTCTATACGCAAATCAAGGACATCGTCTCCGAGAAACGGGGGGAGCGCACCGAATTCCTCAACCGGGTCCAGGAAGACATCCGGCGGGAAGCCGCGGCGGCGGGCATACAAATCGACGTAAACAGCCGGGCCAAACACTTCTATTCGATTTATCAAAAGATGCGCAAACGGAATAAAGCCGCCAGCGATCTCTACGATCTCTTCGGCATCCGTATCCTCTGCGACAGTATCGAAAATTGCTACACCCTTCTGGGCGTGGTCCACCGGCTCTGGAAACCCCTGGACGGCCGCTTCAAAGACTACATCGCCATGCCCAAATCAAACGGCTACCAGAGCCTCCATACTACTGTAATGGCCGCCGGCCGCATGCTGGAAATCCAGATCCGCACCGCAGAGATGCACCACATCGCCGAATACGGTATCGCCAGCCACTGGCTCTACAAAAAAGGCGTCACCCGTGATCTGATCCGCCCGGTGGATATTTCCATCGTGAACCGCCTGCGGGACTGGAAGCAGCTTGAAGACGAAAAGGGCGAAACCCAAAACTCCAAAAATTTCCTCGCGGACATCAGGCAGGAAATTCTCAAGGATTCTATCTACGTCTTCACCCCCCAGGGCAAGGTGATCGAACTCCCCGCCGGCTCCGGCCCCATCGACTTTGCCTACAGCATCCATACCGCCGTGGGTGAACACTGTGTCGGCGCCAAGGCCGACGGCGCTATCATCCCCCTCAGTTCCGAACTGCAGAACACGCAAGTGGTAGAAATCCTCACCTCCCCCCAGGCCCACCCTAACCTGAACTGGCTGCGGATCGTAAAGACCGCCAAAGCCCGCAGCAAGATCCGTTCCTGGCTTGAACAGAACGACGATTCCATCATCATCGAAAAAAACGTGGTCGCCAAAAAGAAGGCCGCAGTCCCCCTGGAACCGCCCTCCGCCTCCGCAGCCCCGGTAAAAGAGATCTCCGCCGTCCAGCGGGTCTTACAGCCTTCCGCTGACGCAAACATCCTGCAAGTACGGGTAGAGGATGAAAAAAACATGATGATCCACTTCGCCCGCTGCTGCCGCCCGGTCATCGGCGACTCGATCATCGGCTACATATCCCGGGGCCGCGGCATCATCATCCACCGCAAGAATTGCACCAACCTGGCCAACATCCCCGACTTCGAGGATCGAAAAATCGAAACCGAATGGGAAAACGCCGTCTCAGTATTGGTAAAGCGTTTCAAGATTGAAGCAAAACTGTCGGCGGATCTTTTCTCGGAGATCGAAGGGGCCGTCCGCAAACACCAAGGCCACCTCGTCGAAGGCCGCCTCGAAGAAACCTCCGCCAACCGCCTCACCGGCTTCTTCACCATGCAGCTTGAGCAGGCAGGGGACCTCAAACGGGTCATGAAAAACATCCGCGGCATCCCCGGGGTGTTTAACATCCAGCCGCTTACTTAACAGCAGGGAAATCCCAGAGGGGGAGCCCCGCCGGGCGGCAGATAATTTGCAGTATTACTACATAAGTTAAGGATTGCTGTGTTATTCATTAATAGAAAAGAACTTGATAAAAAATAGAAAAAATGGTATGTTTTAGGTATGTTTACAGTTGGAGGTAAATTATGAAAAGACGAACATTGTTTTTTGGGGCTTATTTCGGGCTATTTTTTCTTCTGCCAATGATCGGTATTTATGCACAGGAAGGTTTTACCGGACCCGGTGGTAATTCAAGCACAAAAGGGCAGGGACAACTTGTTACAGTATTGGCGGCAAAAAATCTTCCCGATGATACAAGGGTCATATTGCAAGGAACCATTGTCCAATCTTTGGGGGATGAGAAGTATACATTCCGTGATAGCTCTGGGGAAATAGTTATCGACATAGACCGTAAAGTGTGGCGTGGTTTGTCTGTGGGTATAAACGACCGTGTAGAAATTTACGGTGAAGTTGACGTGGAACGCAGAGGCATTGAAATTGATGTAAAAACAATACGTAAAATATAAAACTGTGGCTGGGGGATTGTATGGTACGGTCCCCCATTGCCATTGGTACCGATTGCACCAGAAAATGCACATGATTTTTCTCTGGGATTTTACGGGCTATAGGGGCAAAAAAGCGTCCGAATCCTTGATATACCTGAATGACTGGGGCGGCCGAAATGCGGGGTCCTTTTTCCAGGAACCCACCGGATTCCAGGAACCAGCCGGATTCCAGGGGTCCAGGGGCGGCTCAAACACGACCACCTCTTCTATCCGTATCGCATAGGCGGTTTTCTTGCCCTTAAAATAGTCCCGGTATTCCGCTTCCGATGCGGCGGACAGCCTCCCGGTCTTCTCCCAGATTTCGTCGATACTCCCTTCAAGATACCCCGTATACTTCCAACGGCACAGGATTTTTCTTACCGGCGCGGAGGCATACAGGTAGATATCATTGACCTCCTGCTTAAAGATGGTTCTGCGGTATTCGTACTTCTTTTTCCCGCTGGTAATGCGTCTGGCGATTACGGGATGGATGGAGAGGAGGAGGTCCATGGCGGCATTGTAGGCAGGGGTGGGGAGAGGTGTCAATCAGGAAGTACAACGTAAAGAATTAAAAAAATAGCAGGGCCAGGACTCGAACCTGGGACCTCCGGGTTATGAGCCCGACGAGCTGCCAACTGCTCTACCCTGCGTCGTGTTTATCTAATATACCGATTTGGGGAAAAACAGTCAACCGGGCTGCGGGAAAAATGATAAAAACTAGCCTTTGGCTTCCCGTAAGGCCCCGTGGATGAATAAAACCGAGGAGCCAAGGGCGGAAAGGGCGGCGAAAATGGCGAAAACAATGGGGATTCCGGGGATGAGGATCATGAAGTTGTACATACCGTGGATAGCTACGGCGGAAAGGAAGCGGGCCAGGGCGGGGAGGGGCCGGTCCCGGCAGATCGCGGCGGCGGCTCCAACCCGGGCGCCGCAGGCGCCGTGCAGGGGGGCGGCGGTAAAGGAGCGCAGGAGGGTGACGCCCATGTTCGCCGCGCCATAGGAGGCGTTCTCGATCAGGGCGAAGCCAAGACCGGCGATGAGGCCGGCGATGGCGCCCCAGAGGGCGGCGTTATTTGAAGAAATATCCGGAACAGGGCCGGCGGCATTAATCGCGCCCGGAAGGCCGGGGGGCTTGGGAGACGGGGGGAAGCCCTTCCCTATCAGGTTCAGGATTTTGAAGAAGAGGAGGAGCATCAGCAGGCGGCCCAGTTCTTCGGTAAGGGCGATTTGGCAGAAGACGTTGAAGATGACGGAGGCCAAGGGTGAGTTTGCCGGGGGGGAAGCGGGGAAAAGCCTTTGCAGGAGAAGGGCAATAAAAAGGGCCGCCGCGCCCGAAAGGAGGAAAAACAGGAACCAAGGCAGGGAAAGGGGGAAGCGGGATATGCGGAACCAGAGGTACACCAGGAATACCGGAAGGGCGGCGATCAGTATCAATAAAAGAAGGACCAGCAATCCGTTCATATATAGTATAATACCGCTTAAACCGTTAGGGTAAAAGCCATCATGTGCGCATTAATCATTTTAACCGGGCCCAAACATTCGGGAAAAACCACCGCCGGCAAGGCCCTTGCAAATCGCTGCAACGGGACCTTTATCGATCTGGACGAACTGGTACAAGAGCGCACCGGGAAGAGCCCCCGGACATTATTCAAAGAGGGACCCGGGGTATTCAGAAAAGCGGAAACAGAGGCTCTGCAAAGCCTGATCAACGCCAGGGCTGATGGGGACGCGCCCGGGCAAGGCGGGCATGAGGGGGGAAGCCTCCGCATCATTGCTGCGGGAGGGGGGCTTGTCGATAACAGTCCGGCATTAGCGTTGCTGAGAAACTCCGGCGCCGCCATCCATACTACCGGCACAGTAACGCTGGTGTATCTGGAGGTTTCCGTTGAAACCGCCTGGGAGCGGATTAGGGCTTCGGCGGAAAAGACCGGGGAACTGCCCCCCTTTCTCAATACGGACGACCCGCAGGAAACCCACCGGCTGCTCCACGAACGGCGGGCAACGGCTTACCGGGAAATTGCCGGCGTCATCGTACAGGCCGATGGAAAAAGCCCGGAGGAAATCGGGGAAGAGCTGTTTGCACGTGTAATATGCGGATCATCCTGAATGGTTGTTTTCGGCGTTTAAATCCGCTATCTCCGAGACAGCGCCGGCGGCCCAGTCGGCGACTATTTTTTTCAGGCCCTCGTTTATCAGTTTGAGGGTTCTGCCGCATTCGGGGCAGACGAAGCGGCCACTCTGGTCCAGGCGCTGTTTCGCGCAGCCGATGCACCAGGTCTTGCCGCATTCGGGGCAGGAGCCGGCGGGAACTTCGTCAGGGGGCATGGCGAGGAGGCGCAGGGGCGGAACCGCGGGGGGGTCCCGGGGGACGCGCCAGCTCCGGCCGCAGGCGGCGCAGGGGATAAGCCGGGTTGTTCCGTCTTCCAGCTTCTGCTGTAACTCGGCCCGGCGGGTAAGGGTCTCTTCGTCAAGGTCCAGGGCGTCAAGGGCGGCCAGGGTTTCGCGGACCTCGTCCCAGCGGCCGGTGGAACTGTAAATCCAGCCAAGGTTCAGCAGGGAGGGAAGGTGATCCCTGTCCATCTCCAGGGCGGTGCAGCAGGCGGATTCGGCGCGGGCGTACTCGCCCTTCTTTACCGCCACATAGGAGATCAGTTCCAGAACCGCCGGGGAGGGGTCCGCGGCGTAGGCCCGGGTAAGTACGGTGTCGGCCTCGCCGTAATAGCCCAGCTCAATGAGGCAGGAGGCCCGGTTGGTCAGAAACTCCGCGTTATCGGGAACAATGGAAAGGGCCTTTACGTAATATTCATCCGCCCGTTCAAACTGACCGGCCCGGACCAGGAGGTTGCCGGCGCAGTTTGCCAAAAGCCCCTCCTCATCTTCAGCCTTATTGGATTCAAGTATCCCCAGGGCCTCTTCCAGGGAACCCCGCAGATAATGATAGACGCCGCGGTTTACCCGGATAGCCGGAACCTCACCCAAGGACGCAGCGGCCTTTTCCAGATGCTTTTCTGCGGCGTCAAGATCGCCGCTGCTTAAGGCAATCTGGGCGGCGAAGTTATGGACCCAGCCTTCATTGCCGATGACAGTAATACTGTCACCATTATTAGTAATACTGCCATCGGTATTTGAAAGAAGGGAAAGGGCTGCGTCCAGGTGGGAGCGGGTTTCAGGATCATCGGCTTTTCCGTTAAGGAGAAAACGGGTTTCCGCAAGCCGGAAGCGGAACAGGCCGTAATCGGGGGCAAGGGCAGCGGCTTCTTCCAGCAAGGGCAGGGCCTTGCGGCGACTGCCCTTCCGGATAAAGAGCAGGGCCCGCAGAAAACTAAGGGCCGGGTCCGGATCGGGCGCAGGGTCAAGGGCCTTTCGCAGTTTTTCTGCTTTGTTGAATTCGGTATTTGCCAGACGCAGGTCTTCTATGCCAAAGGCCCACTTCCCTGCAAGGGCATGGGCTTCCCAGTTGTCCTTGCCCAGCGACAGAAGCTTCGGCGTCAGCATCCCCAGGTCCTGGTAGTTGCCCGCCCCCAAAAACACCCTGCCGCTGCGGAGGTACCGTTCCAGGGCTTCCGCTTTGCGGCCCAGGACCTCGTAGACATTGGCGGCGTTCCTGGCAGGGAGGCCGTTTTCGCCGTCCAGCTCAAAGCTGCGGTCATAGGCGGCGGCGGCTTTTTCGTAATCCGCCAAATCCCAATAGGCGTGGCCCAGGAGGGTATGCAGGATGGGATCGTCATTGCGGAGGGACACCGCCTCCGCGGCGTAGTCCCGCAGGGCCTCAAGTTTTTTTTCAGCGTAGAGTATCTTCGCCTTCTCGGTTACCGCCTCCCGGCCCTCAGGGCTTTCCCGGCCCAGGGCAAGACAGGCATCGGCGTATTCTTCCGCCTCGCCGTAAAGTTCAAGCTGAAAGGCGAGCCGCCCCGCAAGGAGCAGTTCCCGGGCTTTCCGCTGACAGCCCGGCGCCTCCCACATTTTTTTTATCTGGATCAGGGCCGGCGCAATCTCCCCCATGGCGGCAAAGGTTTCCGCCAGCGCGAACCGGGCCTGGGGAGCAATGGCGGGATTGTCCTCCCATTGATGGTAAGCCGCCTCCACATCGGCAATCCGGGTGTTCACCGAAAGACTTTCCAGAAAAGCCTGCGCCGCATAGGCGCCGGGTACATTGGCGCCGGGCGCCATTTCGCTGCGCCGAATGGCTTCAAATGCGGGGCCCGCTTCGTAGGAGGCCAGAACAAAACCCAGGGTCCCCAGGGGGATGGAGGACTCGGCAATCTCCGCCGCCCAGGCGCCGTTGATCAGGATGATAAGGTGTGCGCCATAGGCAATCACCCCAAGGGCGATCTTTGTTTCATTGCCGGGGGGAGCGGCAGCGGCGGTATTGGCGGGAACTTCGGTCCAGCCGATAAGGGGGAGGGGCGTATTGTTCCGCACCACGTCCAGCCGGAAGTAGCCCTTGTTGGAAATTAAGACCGAGTAGTAGGCGCTGTCGTCCACCATGCGGAAGAGGAGTCCTGCGGCGGCATAGCCGCCCATGGGGTCCAGAAGGATACGCGCCTCGATCACCTGATCCTGATAGCGGTGTTCCGGGGCGTCGATCCAGGCGATACAGTTGGACTTTTTAAGGGCAAGGCGCAGGGAGCCGTTTTGCAGATTGGCATCGCAGGAACTTTCTGATTTAATATCAAAGCGGGTTCCTGCGTGGATTATTGCGGGACCGCGGTTCGGTTTTGAAAAATCGGCGCTCCACTGTTCCTCGATAATCGCGTCAGGATCGGGCTTGTAGCGCCGGGATCTGAATATACGGAAAATAATTCTCTTGATTGAAAGGAACATAATAATGATGTACCGTAAAGTTGCTTAAAAGTCGAGGTGTATATGAACATAAAAAAGGGTGATAAAATTTTACTTGTCCTGGCTGTCTTTCTGCTTGCCGCCGGGCTGGTGTTTAGAATCGGGTTCCGCGGCGCGGCAAAAGCGAAAAGGGTGAACCTTGTGTTTACCCAGCTGAGGGAAAGCGCCTGGGGGGAGGATGGCCTGAACTCCCTAATTGAAGAATATGAAAAGCTCCACCCCGAAGTGAAAATCCGGCAAGAGATCCGGGGCTATGATGAGATCCGGGCCATTTCAACAGACGCTGCCGGGGAGGAGACAGCCGGGCCGGACCTTATCGCCATGGAGGGCCGTTACCTGGCGGAATTTATCAAAGCCAAAACTTTCAGTTCCCTCGATTCCTACCTGCATTCGGAAACGCCCCTTGAAGAATGGGTCCTCCCCCTGGTGTCCTCCATGGATGTCCTCTTTTACAATATTGATATCCTTAAGACTGCGGGCTTTGACCGGCCGCCCCGGAACCGGGCGGAATTTCTGCTCTATGCCCAAACGGTGAGCGGCGGCAAGCGGGGGGCGGACAAACAATACGGCGCAGCCCTGGCATTAGGCCCTGCGGAAAACAGGGGTATGTACCGGGATGTCTTTTCCTGGATATGGGCATCCGGGGCCCTGCTGACCCGGGAGGGCGTTCCCGATACCGGAAGCAAACAGGTCGCCGACACCCTGGCATTCCTTGCCCAGCTTAACCGGGAGGGGCTCCTTGCGCCGAAGAGCTTTGATGCAACCGGCCCGCAGCGGCTCGACGAATTTGCCGCCGGGAAAATCGCCATGATGACCGGCTCCGTTCAGGACATTGCCCGGGTACGGGATCGGATGAAGGAAGGTTCCTTCGGCGTCACCCTGATACCGGGCCCGGCGGACTATGCGGGAAAACCCGTCTTTGGCCTTTCAGTCTGGTATGCGGGGATCAGGGCCGGGGGCAAACACCCCGACGAGGCCTGGGCCTTTCTCCTTTATCTGCGGGAAAACGGCGTCACCATTGCGGAACAGATCCGGGCGGTGCCGGGCAGCCTTCCCCGAGAGGGGTTCATCGCCCCCTACATCGGATCGGACCCTTATTATTCCAAAGCCTGGGACATGTACGAAGCCGCCGATCTGGTTCAGGAATTGACCGGCTTCCCCAAAGTACGGGAACTGGAAACATCGGTTCGGGAAGAACTGGTAAAGCTTTTTGCCGCTGCGCTTACAACGGCTCAAAAGAGGCAGGGGCAGCCATGAAGATTCATCCGGCAAACGCAGCGGGAGGTTCTCCTCATGATTGAGATTGCATTATGTGATGATGATCCCGCCATAACCGGCTTTCTGGAAAGCACCCTGAAGGGCTTCGGGTATCTGCTGCCTGAACCCATGCATATACAGGTCTTTCATCAGGGGGCTGCGATCCTGGAGACCCTCAAAAACGAGGCCGGGGACACCGGCGTTCCCCCTTTCGATATTATCTTTCTGGATATTGAACTGGGGGATACCACCGGGATTGCGGTGGCGGAACAGATCAGAAAACAGTATAAAAGCCCAACGCTGATCTTTGTATCCGCCCATGAATCCTATTGCAAGCAGCTCTTCCACCTTGATACCACTGCCTTTTTATCAAAGCCCATTGACGAGACCGAAGTAAAATCATTACTCCTGCGGATTTACCGGCATTTGCGGAACCCTCAGCAGGTGTTTATGTACCACATCAAGGAGGATGTGTTCAGAACGCCCCTGGAGGATATTCTGTTTTTTGAAACCAAATTACGCAAAATCGAGATGACAACCAAACAGGGGACCGTAACTTTTTACGGGAAACTTGGTGAGATAGAAGCCCGCTTAAAGCACCCCGGGTTTATCAGGATACATCATTCGCTGATCGTCAATTTGGACAACGTGGAACGGTTTGAAAAAAATACCCTGGCTTTTCCCGGGGGCCTCAGCTTAGCCCTGGCGCGGAACAGACAAAAAGAAATACGCCGTAAAATCATGGATTATTATACCGGAACATCAGGAGGAGCTTTTCTATGACCTATTCTCCCAATTTTTTTATGGAAGCCCTGAGGGCGCTTTTGGTTATCGCCGGCTGGTATGTCCTGTTTTACATCCGCCACCGACCCGCATCAAAACTGCGGCGCGTAGTATTACTGATAAGTTTCCCCGTCTGCTATACCGTGTGGAGGCTGTTCTCCATGAGCAACGCTATGGGCAATGAAATCCGCTGGGCAATAATTCTCATCCTGTTCGCCCTGATCTGCGGAGACTGGAAGGAGTCTTTGTTTACCGCCATATACTACATCGGCATGGAAGCCTGCATGGATACCTTCCGTAATTTTATTATCCGCCATTATTTTGGGGGACTCTTGCCCCGGTATTCCCTCGGGTACAATGTGGAATTCGTTCTGCTGTACCTGGTGGTATTTGGATGGACCTTTTTTTACTATTGGGTGCTGAAAAACCGCCGGGGGAATCTGCCCCTGCGCTTCTGGATTATGATGATCGTACCGCCCCTGGGCTCTACGACGATGCTTACCCACTTTGCGGAAACCCTCAATCCCTTACAGCTGACCATGGGGATAAATATCTATTGGGAAGGGGCTCTTCTGGGACTCTTTTTCCTCGCCCTGAATCTCTTAATCTTTTATATGTATATCCGGCTGATCGCCTACTACGAGATCGAGCTGCAAACACAGGTCCTGCAGGGACAGCTCACCGCTTATGCCCGCCGGATCACCACGATTGAAACATTTCACCGTCAGGCCGGGGAAATGCGGCATGAGTTGAAAAATCTGCTTTTCCCCCTGAAAATTGATATAGAACAGCAAAACTATGAAAGCGCAAACCGCCGGATATGGGAACTGCTGGGGGATTTGAAACAGGCGGAGCCGGAATTCTACACGGGGATTTCCCTGATTGATGCGGTGATCTCCTACAAGGCTTCCCAGATTAGGGAACTGGGGGCCGGTTTTGATGTGCAGGCGGACTTGCTGGATACGGAGGCCCTTGGGGCTCCCCCGGCCTATGACATCGCTTCCATTATGGGAATCTCCCTGGATAATGCGGCGGATGCTGTCGCCGCTATTACGGCAAGCGCTGCTACTGCGCCGGCTTCTTTGCAGGCGGCGGTACACTGTACCATACAGCGGCAAAAAAACATGCTCCTGATTCGCCTTACCAATCCGCTTCCCGGGCCCCTGCAATACGAAAACGGCGAAATCCGGAGTACCAAGGCCGAAAGCGGCCACGGCCTGGGACTGTCCGCACTCCGCCGGATTGTCCAAAAATACGCAGGGGATGTCACCATCTCCGACAGCGGCGGTGTTTTTTGTCTTTCGGTCATGCTGTTTTGTTTGTAAGCGTAAAAATATTGCTATTTCAGTATCCGATGTCATAAACGGGCGTTTGGATGTCATAATTGGTAGTCTTTTACGATTGCTTTGCTCTTAAAAGTATATATAAGATGAAAGCATGATGTATACCAAGATGCACCGGCAAAGCCGGAACCACAATCGGCATAAGCGCTGTTATGATAGCCACTATTGCCGTGTCTGCCGCCGCCTCAGGCGCCTCCGCCGGCAGATATTGTATGCCGCCCGGGCTGTGTCGGGAAACTCGTCCCTGTATATCCGGGGGCAGATCAATGTCAATTAATCCGGACACCATCCCGGTAGCAAGAATCGACAGCGCCGCCATCCGCCATCTCGTTATCCATTACCGCGACTATAGCGGTGATTGGCAGGGTAAATCGGATCGCCATCAGGGCATAGAATTCCGCCATGCCATCCTGGACCACTACCCCGCCGGTATCGAAGAACTGACCGGAACCACCTTCGACATCGTAAGTCCCTGCATCTTCGATTTCAACGAAACCCAGCGGAACAAACCCTTCTACTTCATCATGCGCTGGGAAAACCCCAGCGGCAAAAAAGGCCCCTGGTCGGAAATCTACAGCGCAATTATTCCATAAAATAGCTGTCAAAGGTTTTATTATTGGCTATAGTAACAGTGAGGTATAAAATGAAATCTGTCATGTCCCGTTTCCGTTACCTGTTTTTGATTGCTTCCGCGGCGGCCCTCGCCGGCTGCGCTACCACCATTCCCGTGCAGGTAACAAAACTGCCAAGGGTAGATACCAGCGCCATCAACCGGATTGTGGTGGAGCCCTTCGATATTTCGCAGGATACCCCGGAGGAGCGCCTCATCGCCCAGGATCTAAGCCGGACCATCGGCGATCTGGTCATAAGTACCCATCGGTTTACTATCATTGAGGCCGATGATTTTATGCGGATACGGAAGGCCGGCGAAAATTACGCCGATTTGGCGGACGCATGGTTTTCCGGGGAGATCAACCGCTATACGGTGGAGGACAGCTCCGTTGTGGAAACAGTCTACGATTCTGCGGCAAAGGCCAGTATCCCCAAAACCATGTACAAGCGGGAAGTTCAGCTTGAATTTACCTACCGGCTGGTGCGTTCCCGGGACGGCGGCATCATGGATCGCCTTAACCTGTCGGGGACCGAATCCTCCAAAAAAGAAGACCCCGCAAGCCTGACACCGGCCCGGGAAATGGCGCGGGCCATTATAAACCAAAACTTGAAGAACCTGCCCCGGGATATTGCCCCCTATGCTACCACGGAAAAGCGGACCCTGGAAAAGGATAAGGCCAAGGACCCCCGGATGAAGGATGCCACCGCATTGGTAAAGTCCGGGTCCTACCGGG
Source organism: Spirochaetia bacterium (assembly GCA_025997875.1). Lineage (GTDB taxonomy): Bacteria > Spirochaetota > Spirochaetia > Treponematales > Breznakiellaceae > BNUT01. The sequence goes on along the minus strand of BNVE01000002.1, from coordinate 90,693 downwards.
CCGCCGCCGATTTGTTCAGCAAGATCTACGCCGATACGGGCAATTTTGCCGCCGGTTACAATACCGCCATTGCCACAGAATTACTGGGCAATCTGCAGGAAGCCATTGCACTGATGCGCGGCCTGGACGCCGCAACGGGGAACCCCAAAGCCAGAAATGAGTACCAGCGGATGGAAGCGACCCTTGCGGAATCCAAAACTCTGGAAACCCGGTACGATGCTTCCAATGTGGGCAGCCCCGTGCTTGCCGCCATCAAAGAAGGCGCCGTAGATTTAAACGCCCGGCTTAAACCGGGTTCCCGGCTGAGCTTCCTCAATGTTTCCCAAACCGAACCCCTGCTTGCGGACTATATCGTCGATGAACTGGCCGGCCAGGTACTTAACTCCGGTTCCTTTACCGTGGTGGAACGCAAAAATATTGAGGCCCTCCTGGGGGAGCACAATTTCCAGCTCTCCGGAGAAGTAAGCGACGATTCGGCAATTTCCATAGGCCGCTTCCTCGGTGCAGAAATCATCATCACCTGTTCCATCTCCGATCAGCAGAACCTGCGGCGTCTCATCATAAAAGCCCTGAGCGTGGAGACGGCAGAAATACTGTATCAAAAGTCGCTGCAGATGTAGACAGAGGGGCGTGTCGTTTCTTTGGACACGGCGCGCCTTGTATTGATTGTGTGTCGGGAGATATAGCGGTAGAATCGGCGGGTTTTCCGACAACTTCGTTATACGCAATATTTTTTGCTTTTATTATGGTTTTTTATTCTTTTCATTTTCTTTGATTTTATTTTCAGTCCATTCAATACAAGTTTTTGCTATTTTTACTGCCTTATTATATTCTTCCTTTGTGATTTCATCGTATTCTCCGGGATACCTTGTTTGAACAGCATATTTTGTTAATTTTATTGATTCTGTGACATTTCCAGGGATTTCTGTTAATTTTTCAAGTTCTGTTAACAGTATACCAATATTGTGAGTAAATTCCGGTTCAACGCCATAATATATTAACAGCCCTTTTAAAGCCTTTTCGGCAGACTGTTGAATCTGGAAACACAAATCTTCATAATAAATATTAGGTGTTATAGAAACTGTTGCCAGATCATAGCTGCTTTTTGCCCTGCCAAGCCATTCTTCATAACGTTCCATATATTATTTTACCCTCCTTCTTTATTGTCTTATAAATATATCCAATTTCATTGCTTAATTCTCTATATCTGTTATAATCAATTGTAAGTAGATCAACAGGAATTTCAACTTTGTTTTCATAAAGAGCCATATAAATAGAATCAATAATAGCACGGCCATTCTTTAGGTTCTTTTTTATTATGAGTAAATCAATATCGCTTTTTTGTGTATTATCCCCGCGTGCATAGGAACCAAAAAGTATAATCTGATCCGGTGATGCAAGAGATACAACAATGGAAATAATTTTATCAATATACGGTATATTATTATCCATGATTTTCATATTAATTCATTTTTTTCATTATGTCAAGTCCTATTTTTATGGATTTTTGTTAAAAATTACAGAGAATTTCAAAAATTATTGCACATAATGATGCCTCAGGACGCCTCGCGATAAACCCCTGGAACGCTTCGCGTTTCTTAGTATTACTAAAACTGGTACTATACGGATATTCCAAAGGAACAATAAAAAAGAATAAAGTTCCCGTGCCACTGCATGTTAGGCGCAGTTTTTTTGCTTTTATACCAGTTTCTTTAGTATTGTGTTTTTTATGAAAAGCTTGTATCCCCCGTCAGAAAAATGTTCCCCTTCTTCCAATAGTTCCAATTCGCAATTTGGCAATAATTCTTTTGTCATTTCTGCCAAATTATAGGATAATACATTATCCTGTTTGCTGTGCTGCATATATACTTTTGATTTTACTTCGGAAAGGTTAAAGCCCCAGTCTTTAAACCTTAACCTGATATTTTGCCCTTCCCCGAAACAGTTATTCGCCATTGAGTCCTTTATATAGTCTTTTTCCAACTCGGGTACAGGGATGTTTGAAAAAAAGACTTCACGCGCTACTTGTTGGGACACATCAACCGGAATATCTTTGTTTACCGGAAACGGCCATTTTTTCTGTATGTTTTCGTCATATAACGCCGGTGTCCCGCTGTAAACATATATGTTCCTTGCTTTATTTTGACATTCCTTCGCAATAGCGTACCCATAGGGCGCGCCAGATGACGAACTGAAAATGTCAAATTGCTTTATTGATAATGTTTCAATCAACTTTGAAACAATAGTCCCGTATTCCAGTATATTTTTCAATATATAGGGGCTTGATTCGCCATAACCCGGCCTTGCAACGCAAATAACCCGAGTGACTTTTTGCAGCTCGTCAAAATAGCCAATATCCTTTATGCTTGCCATTGTCCCGTGCTGAACCAATATCGGAAATCCCTTTTCATTCCCAAAATCATTGTAAGCAAGTGTTTCCTTTCCATTGTAGGAAAAGTGTTTAATCATTATGTTCTCCTTGCGGCTAAGTATCGGGAAGACTTTTATTTCTGTCAAGTCTTTTACCTCCACCCGTATATGCGCACTAACGTAATAGAAATAGCCGCCCGCTTTATGATAAACTCGCGTCATGTACGCCTTGATTGCCGCTGTGCCGCTGGTACTTGCCCTGGTCCTTATGATTGCCTTCAGGGTTCCCGCTTCCAAATCACTGGCTGCTTCCCTGGGGGTGTCCATCATTCTGGGACTCCTGGTGTGGAAGATGGAACTTATTACGGTTCTGGCCTATGGGGTCCTGGGGTTCCTCTCTTCATGGGATGTACTGCTCATCATTTTTGGGGCCATACTGCTCCTCAACACCCTCAAGGCAACCGGGGCCATTGAGGCCATCAACCTGGGGTTCCGGAATATTTCCACCGACCGGCGGATACAAACCATCATCATCGCCTGGATGTTCGGCGCCTTTGTGGAAGGGGCCGCCGGTTTTGGAACCCCTGCGGCCCTGGCTGCGCCCCTCCTGGTGGGGCTTGGGTTTCCCCCGGTGGCGGCTTGTATTGCCGCGCTGGCGGCGAACAGCACCCCGGTTCCCTTTGCCGCAGTGGGTACCCCTTCGCTTACCAGTGTTGCCGCACTGGCGGAGGACATCGTGACGGCGGGGGGAAATGTCGAGGCGTGGACCAGGGAATTTTCCCGGCTGACCAGCCTGTTTCTGGGAGTCGGGGGCTTACTGGTTCCCTTTCAGATATGTGCAATCATGGTCATCATGTTTGGAAAGGAACGGAAGCTGCGGTCGGCGCTGGAGATCCTTCCCTTTTCCCTTTTTTCCGGGGCGGCCTTTGTCGTTCCCTATCACCTGCTGGGGAGCTTTGCAGGGCCGGACTTCCCTTCCATCATCGGTTCCCTCATCGGCCTTGGTGCGGTGATCTGCGCGGCAAAATACAAATTCCTGACCCCCCGCCATGTATGGGATTTTCCTGCGGGAAGTGTTCCCGCAGGGGCAGCGCCGGAAGCGGACAGTCAAACTGGCCCTGCCGCCGGAAAAGTTTTAGCCGGAAACGAAATACAAAACAAAACAAACATGAGCCTCCTCAAGGCATGGTCTCCCTACTTGATCATCGCAGCGCTGCTCCTCATTACCCGCATTCCCGCCCTTGGAATAAAGGGACTGCTCCAATCCGTCAAAATCATCATCCCAAATATCCTGGGTGTGGAGGGGGCGGCTTTTTCCTTTGCGGCCCCATACAATCCGGGGATATTCCCCTTCATGGTGATTTCACTTATTGTTGGATTTTGCTTTGGCCTTTCGTTCAGAGAGACGGGCAGAATCTGGAGGGGCACGGCGCGGCAGCTTGTCTCCGTGGCAACGGCTTTGTTCTGCGGGGTGGCCATGGTGCAGATCATGCGCTACTCCTCGGTCAACCAGTCGGGACTTCCCAGCATGCTGCAACAGATCGCCACATCCCTGGCGAACGGGGTGGGCCGGGTGTTTCCGGTCGTTTCCCCGCTCATCGGCCTTATCGGCGCCTTTGTCTCCGGGTCCTGTACGGTTTCGGGGCTCCTGTTTTCGCCCCTGCAGTTCGAGACCGCCCGCATGCTGGGCTTTGATACGGCGGGGATCATTGCACTGCAGATGGCGGGGGGCTCCATTGCCAGCATCATCAGCATCAACAACGTAATCGCCGTCACCTCCACCACCGGCGCCTCCGGCAGCGAAGGAAAGATACTGCTGGTCAACATGCTGCCCTGTTTCATCTATTACGTACTGATTCTGATAACATCGGCGCCCTTCTTCTTTTTTTAACTTGCCCGGATCACAAGGACCTGATACCCTGTGATCATGCGCACCGTCATTACACCGCACCGGTTTGCCGGAACCTTCCGGGTCCCGGCTTCCAAGTCCCACAGCATCCGCCGGCTCCTTATCGCCGCCCTTGCCGACGGCGTCTCGGAGATTGAATACCCCCTGGACAGTCTGGATGCCCGCTCCTGCGTTAGAGTCTGCCGCGCCCTGGGGGCGGAGATTACCGAACACCGCGCCGTAGATGCTCAATGCGCCAATCCGGCGAATGAGCGCGGCGAAAAACTTGTCCGCTATACAGTGCGCGGTATTGGCTTTGGATCGGACGCCGGAGGCAAAAATCTGAAAGCCCCGACCCTGCCATTGGACGTTGGTAATTCAGGCACCACCCTCTTCCTTGCGCTGGCGATTGCGGCCCTTGGCTCATCTCCTATCGGGTTTGACGGGGATGAACAGATCAGGCGGCGCAGCGCCGCTCCCCTGCTGGAAGCCCTCGCAGGGCTGGGGATACGGGCGGAATCAAAAAACAATAATGGCTGCGCCCCCTTCGTTATCCAGGGCCCCTGGAGGGGCGGCCGGGTGAGCCTTGCCTGCCCCACGAGCCAGTACCTTTCAGCGTTGCTGCTCGCAGCTCCTTTGGCCCCGGCGGGGGTGATCACCGAAATCGATGTGCCCCTCCTCAACGAAAGGCCCTACATCGAAATGACCCTTTCCTATCTGGACGCACAGGGCATCCGTTATGAAACGGACAGCGGCTTCTCTTGGTTCCGCATCCCCGGCGGCGGGTCCTACAAAAGTATGCGAGCCTATGGGCCGCTTTCCGATAAGAAGGATTCAATGGACGCTATCGCGTCCCAGGTCATGAGCGGCCCCGTGCCGGGGGATTTCTCCTCCGCCGCATTTCCCGGCGCCGCCGCTGCGATCAGCGGAGGCCCCGTCACCCTTCTGGGGCTGGACCCCGGTGACCCCCAGGGAGACAAGGCGATCTTCGGCATGCTGGAAAAAATGGGCGCCGGGGTAAAGTGGGAAAAAATTGGGAGCTCATCTGCCAAAGACGCCGTTTCCGATGAAAGCGCCGGTTTTGCCGGAACCGAATGGAAACTTACGGTATCCCGGTCCGGTCCCCTCAAGGGCGGCGAATTCGATTTAAACGATACACCGGACCTGCTCCCCATCATGGCGGTCCTCGGCTGTTACGCTGCGGGGACCACCGCACTGGTGAACGTGGCCCATGCGCGGATCAAAGAGACTGACCGTATTGCGGTGATGGCTTCGGTTTTGGGAAAGCTCGGCGCGGATGCGGAAGAACGGCCCGACGGTATCATTATTCATGGCAACAGTAATACTGCGCCGCTGCACAGCGGAACTGTGGACGGGCACGGGGATCACCGGGTGGTGATGGCCCTGGCGGCGGCGGCTTTGGGGGCAACAGGTCCGGTGGAGATTACCGGGGCGGAGAGCGCAGCGGTTACCTATCCGGGCTTTCTGGAACTACTGGATGGGGAGATGTCTATATAGGTATCGTTTCACGTAAAAGCCCCATGCATCAAGACATGGGGGTATATACCTACAAGGTCTCCCCATTCTTCCGCCCTTCGGCCATGGCCTTTGCGGCGGAGTAGGCGGACTGCTTTTTGTAGTCGTTGTTCCAGCGGTTGACGCTGATGTAGTCGAAGATCACCGCGCCGGTGTGGCGGGTAAAGCGGTCCATCTGTTCCAGGCAGGTAAGGGCGCCGTTGCCGGAGCCGCCGGGGGAGGCGATGAGCAGGACCTGTTTACCCGAAAGGATGCGGGGCGGGCCGTCCTTACCGGCGAAGAGGGCGGCCTCGCAGCGGCGCAGGCGGTCAAAGAAACTTTTGAGACCCTCGGCCATTTCGGCCCAATACACGGGGGTGATGAAACAGAATGCGTCGGCTTTTTGGATTGCCTCCTGGGCGGCGTTGAAGCCGTCGCCGCCGAAGGTACAGCGGTGCTGTTCACGGCAGGTTCCCCAGCCGTCGCCGCAGACATGGCAGCGTTCCAGTTTTTCCACGGTGAGGAGTTCTACTTCCGCGCCGCCGTCCTTCGCGCCCCGCAGAACCTCTTCGGTCACCGCATGGCAGAGTCCCTTCTTCTTGGGATTTCCCGATATAACAAGATATTTCATGTTACCCTCCTTGTTTGAACATGATAGCATATTATCCTGACTTTCGATATAATGTCTCTACCATGGCAGAAAAGAATCAGGGCAAAGGCGTTTTAACGTCCGCCCATTGGGCCGACGAGACTGCGGACAAGATAATCCGCGAGAAGGGCGACAGGGAAAGCTATACCTGCGCCTCGGGTATCACTCCCTCGGGGACGGTGCATATCGGGAACTTTCGGGAGATCATTTCCACCGAGTTGGTGGCGCGGGCCCTTAAAGACAAGGGTAAAAAGGTGCGGTTCATCTACTCCTGGGACGATTACGATGTGTTCCGCAAGGTGCCTAAAAACATGCCCAAATTGGAGGAGCTTGAAAAGTTTCTCCGCTTCCCCATTACCATGGTGCCCGATCCATGGGATCGTGACGAAAGCTACGCCCGGCACCACGAGCTTGATGTGGAGACCATGCTCCCCCTGGTGGGGATTCAGCCTGAGTATCTCTACCAAGCCAAGCGGTACCAGGTATCGACATACGCCGGGGGAATCCGCAAGGCCCTGGAGCACCGGGAGACCCTGAAAAACATTCTCGACAAATACCGGGACGAGGAACACAAGATCCAGGGCGAATGGTGGCCCATCAGTGTGTTCTGCGACAAGTGCAACAGGGATGATACGGACATCGACGGCTGGGACGGCGAATGGGGTGTCACCTATCACTGCAATGCCTGCGGTCTCAAAGAAACCGTGGACCTCCGCAGCGCCAAGGGCGTTAAGCTTGGCTGGCGGGTGGACTGGCCCATGCGATGGGAATACGAGAAGGTTGACTTTGAGCCCGCCGGCAAGGATCACCACAGCCAGGGGGGCAGCTTCGACACCGCAAAGCATGTGTGCAAGGATGTGTACGGCTGGGACGCGCCCATCACCTTCCGCTACGATTTTATCGGCGCCAAGGGCGTCCCAGGAAAGATGGCCGGTTCATCGGGAAATGTGATTGATTTGAAGACTGTTCTGCAAGTGTACACTCCCGAGCTGGCCCGCTATCTCTTTGCCGGCACCCGGCCCAATACGGAATTTGCCATCTCCTTTGATCTGGACGTGATTAAGATTTATGAGGACTACGACAAGACCGAACGGATCGCCTGGAAGATCGACGCCGCAAAGGATGAGGCCGCCTACCGGCGGGAGCGGCGTATCTACGAGCTCTCCCAGCTTGAGGGTACTCCCGCAGCAACACTGTCAGGCGCCCCGCCCTATCAGGTTCCCTTCCGCCACCTCTGCAACCTTATCCAGATTGCCGACGGCGATATCGACAAGGCCCTTGCCGGCCTGCAAAGCGCCCAGGACGGCCCCAAGCCGGAACAGCTCTCCCCGCTGCGTGCCCGTGCAGCCTGCGCCAAGTACTGGATCGACGAATGCGCCCCCGAGGAGTTCTGCTTCCAGCTGCGGCCCGCCCTCAGATCCGGCGAAGCTCCCTCCGGAGAAGCAGTGGTACTGTCGGATACCGAGAAGGCCGCCATCCGTTCCCTGCGGGATGATGTGGTCGCCGTCATCGAAGGTTTTACCGACGACAAGACCTGCGCCGAAGCGATCTACAGGGTCGCCGAAAAACACGGCCTGGACGGGAAGGCCCTTTTCCGCGCCGCCTATCAGGCCCTTATCGGCAAAGACCAGGGGCCCCGGCTGGCAAACTTCCTGCGGTCTATCAGTAAAGAGCGGCTGATGGGGATACTGGCGGCTTACTAGTAAGCCGCTGGCCTATTAGGCGGCTTAGCTTATTAAACGCAATCGGACGGGGTATGTACCCCCCGCAGTGAATCAATACCGATCTTCAAGTTTCTGCGCTTTTTCAAAATCCGCCAGGGCAAGGTCAGGTCTGCCCAGGCTCATCATGGTTTTTCCCCGGTTGGTGAGGGCAAGTATATTCCCGGGATCGAGGGAGAGCGCGCGGTTAAAATCCGAAACCGCCTTATGGTAATCCTTTTTAAGGGAATAGATTGTGCCCCGGCAGACCAGGGCCATAACATGATTAGGATCAAGTTCGATAGCCTTGTTAAAATCCGCAAGGGCATGGACGCGATCCTTCAGTTCCATGTATGAATCCCCCCGCCTTTCATAAAATTCGGCGCTTGTCCGGTCAATCTGAATGGCCCTGGTATAATCCGCAACAGCTTTACTGTACTGTTCCTTTGCATGATAGGCGTCGCCGCGAAACATAAAAATTTGGGCGTTACGGGGCGCAAGGGCTATGGCTTTGGAAAGATCGCTTATGGCCTTATCGATTTTTTCAAGGGCCATAAAAACCATTGCCCGCTGGGCCAAAGCGTCAACATCATTGGGCTTCAAGCCGATCAATTGATTAAGATCCGTCAGGGCATGATCATAATCATGTTTTCTAAAATACGCCATACTCCGAAACCGCAGGGTTTCCGTATCCCCGGGGTCTTTTTCAATGATCCGGCTTAAATCCCCTATGGCCTTGTCAAGCTTGCCCTGGGCAAAGAATATTTCACCCCGCCGGGAGAAGGCCTTCAAATTTGCGGGATCAAGGGCAAGTATCCGCTCGCAGTCGGCGATTGCCAAAGCGAGATCGCCCTTTCTGACACGGGCTTCGGAACGTTTGTAAAAAGCATCGATAGTTTCAGGCTTAAGTTCAATGAGTTTGGTAAAATCGGCAATGGCCTGATCGTAGCTGCCCACGGCAAGATAGGCCTCTCCACGATTGCCGTAGAGCGAGCTGTCACCGGGATCCCCTTCAATGGCTTTGGTAAAATCTTCCGCCGCATGAACAAAATCTTTTTTGGCAAAGAGCACAAGCCCCCGGCCGTTACAATACAAGGACTTTTCACCGGCAAGCTCAATGGCGCGGTTAAAATCCGCCAGGGCCTTGTCGAATTCCCGGATAAAGTAGTATAGGCAGGCGCGGTTCCACAGGGTATCGGCATTGTCAGGATTAAGGCTCAGCGCCTTGTCATAGTCGGCCTGCGCATTGTCGTAGTTTTCCTTGTGCTGCCAGGCAACTCCCCGGCGTTCCCAGGCTTCGGCATCTTTAGGATCAAGCAGAATAGCGGCGCCAAAATCCGCAATAGCCTTGTCATATTCTTCCTTTTGATTGAATATTACACCCCGCCGTTTAAAATGGTCAGGCTCATCCGGCTCAAGGCCAATGGCCCGGTCATAATCGACTATGGCTTTATCGTAATCCTGTTTGCCAAAATACACTTCGGCCCGGGCCGCGAAAGTTTCCGCATAGTCAGAATCAAGTTCGATTGATTTGGTGTATGCGGCCAGGGCCTTGTGGTATTCCTGTTTCTCAAAATACGCATAGCCGCAGTACCGAAAGGTATTGGCGTCATCAGGCTCAAGTTCAATCGAGCGGTCAAGATCCGCCAGCGCCGGGTCATTCATATAATTACGGTAAAACGCATATCCCCGTTCTCTCAAAATACCGGGATCATCAGGCTGTAACTCAAGCGCCCTGGTATAATCAATGATCGCCATTCCGTATTCCTTGGCGCCGGAATACACCGCCGCACGGGAAATCAGCGCAGCGGCATCATGAGGATTCGATTGAATTTTTTCGTTCAGCTCCGCAAGGATTTTCTTAACCGATGCTTTCATGTTTAATACAACCTTTTTCTACTTAATATCAAACACGCTCCGCAGCTTAATCCCCCTGGGCTTGCCGCTGATGATCTTCACCTTCTTCGTTCCCGCGTCCATGTCGAAGTAGTTGTCCGAAAGGACCAGGTCCTGGTTACGGTTCAGGATCTCCACGCTCTTGGCATAGGCATCGGCCTTGACAGTAATGGTGTCGCCGTCAACTTTGTAACTCAACTTGGGGTCCGCCCAGTGGAAGTACTTGGGCAGGGAGAAGATCACCGTCCCCTCGGAAATCACCGTTGTGCCGTCAAGAGGGGAACCTTCGCCCTTCTGGCTCGGTTGAGGAGCAATCAGATGATAGCTCAGGTACTGATCGTCCAGGGCGATTTCGGGGACCTCAACCTTGTCGAGCCATACTGATGAAAGCGCCGGGACCTTTACGGGGACGCTCTTTTCCTTAAGCACTTTGGAACTTTTGTCCCGGATTTCCCACTTAACGGTCAGCTTTTTTTCCGCAAAGGTTTCGTTGGCCACCGAAAGGCGGAAACTCTTTTCGATTGCGGCCTTTACCTGGGGCTGGTGGTTGGCGTTGGGGTTCTGGGTCAGGAGGCCTTCCTCGTGGCAGGAAATCATCACGGGCTGGAAGAAACGTTTGGCGAAGTAGTGCAGGGCCTTCCAGCGGAAGAAGTAGTCAATTGAAGCCCAGGAGGTGACGGGCCAGATGTCGTTGAGCTGCCAGTAGATGGCCCCCATGCAGCGGCCCCGGTTGCGGCGGAAGTGCTCCACCCCGTACTTGATCGCCTCCGCCTGGAGCAGCTGGGATGCGTAGAGGAAGGCCTCAAAATCGTTGGGGTACAAATAGGTTTGATACATGTAGTTCATGATCTTGCCGTTGGCGGCGTTGTTCCGCTGGTGCCGTTCCATCACATAGGAAAAGGGGTTCCGGTCTTCCGGCAGGGTAAAGGCCTCAATAGTTTTACTGCTGGGAAATGACTGGAAGCCGAATTCCGAAAGGTAGCGAAAGTAGTAGTTCCGGTAATCCGAAAAGGGCTTGTTCCCGTGCCACACGGTCCAGTAGTGGACATCCCCCCGGTCGGGATCATTGGGATTGTCAAAGCTGCCCCCCGATGAAGGGCTCGCGGGCCAGTAGAAAGTCTGGGGGTCCAGTTCTTTCAGAATCCGGGGGAAGATGTACTCGTACATCTTGATGTAGTCAGCCTTCTGCTTGAGGGTGCTGACCCAGTGCATCTGGTCAACAAACATTTCCATTTCGTTGTTGCCGCACCAGAGCCCCAAAGATGCATGGTGCCTGATCCGTTTGATATTGTCCGCAAGTTCGGCGCGGATGTTCTTTTCAAATTCGTCGGAGAGTTCGTAGACCGCGCAGGCGAACATGAAGTCCAGCCATACCATCAGCCCCAGTTCATCGCAGATATCGAAAAAGAAATCGTTGGGATAGTAACCGCCGCCCCACACCCGCACAGCGTTGAAGTTTGCGGCGACACACTGTTCCAGGAGCTTCCGGGTGCGTTTTTCCGTAACCCGGCTCAAGACGTTATCCTCGGGGATGTAGTCCGCGCCCATGGCAAAGATCTGCACCCCATTCACCTCGTGGGCAAAACTTTCACCCCACTTGTCTTTCTGAATGTGCATGGTCATGGTGCGCAAGCCGTAGCGCCGTTCCCAGCTGTCAATCTCCCGGTTCTTGTTAAGGAGGATCACCTTTACGGTGTACAAAGGCTGTGCGCCGTACCCATGGGGCCACCACAGCTCCGGTTTGTTGATCGTTATTTTTTCGGGTGAATTTTCGTAGGTCTTTGAAACGCCCCTGGGATCGGTGACGATCACATTCCAGGTTAAGCCGGCGGCGCTGCCTTTTGATGAGCTTCCTCTGGCCGATCCCGGCTTGGGGGCTTCTTTGCCGGTGTCGATTTGCACCTTGACGCTCAGATCAACCGCGTCCTTTTTGTGTTTCTGGGTAACGTAAACATTGTCGATCCGGGCGGTGTTAAAGGCTACCAGTTGAATGTCCCGCCAGATTCCCGCATCGGGGAGCCGGGGACCCCAATCCCAGCCGAACATACAGTGGGCTTTGCGCAGATGAGGAAAGCCGTCCAGGGCGTCGGAGGAACCATCGGCCCGCACCTTTTTGTAGGCCTCCCGCAAAAATTTATTCGGCGAGTGGAAGACGATCCGCAAGGTGTTGTCACCGGCTTTAAGCTGCTTCTTGACATCGAATTCCCAGATGCGGTGCATGTTCTCCGCCTTGCCGATGTGCGCGCCGTTCAGGTAGAGATCCGCCAGGGTATCAAGGCCATCGCAACGGAGCAGCACATGATCGGAATTGACTAGGCGCTGGCCCGCAGTAAAACTATTCACATACTCAAAATCGTTTTCCATAAGGGCGAAGGATTTGTCTTCGTTGTCCCGCCAGAAGGGATCTTCCATTTTCTTGTTGGCCAAGAGGTCGCTGTACACCGAACCGGGTACCCTGGCGGGAAGAAATGCGGCCTCCGTCACTTTCTTCATCTTCCAGTTATTGTGAAGCTTTTGTACGGTCATGATTTCTTCCTTAAAGACAAGTGTAAGCGCCGTCAACGATGAGGTCACTGCCGTTGGTGTAGCCGGAGCTGTCCGCCGCAAGGTAGATAACCGCGCCGACCAGTTCTTCCGGGTCCCCCATCCGGTGAGCGGGGATCAGGGGCATCCAGGCGTCCTTGAGTTCCTGGGGGGTGTCCACGCTCATGGGTGTGGCAATGTAGCCGGGGCTCAGGCTGTTCACCCGGATACCGTACTGCGCCCACTCCGCCGCAAGGGAGCGGGTCATGTGGATTACCCCGGCCTTGGATGCGTTGTAGGACGCCTGCCATTGCGGCACATTCACGATGGAGCCGGACATGGACGCCATGTTGATGATGCTGCCCTTGATGCCCTTCTCTATCATGAGCCGCCCCGCTGCCCGGGAGACCAGGTATTCCCCGGTAAGGTTGATATCGATCACCTGCCGCCATTCGTCGATGCCGGCGTCCAGGGTGTCCTTGTGAATACAGACGCCAGCGTTATTAAAGACGATGTGCAGGGCCCCGGACTTTGCCACAATTTGGGCCAGGGCAGCGTCCACCTCTTTTTCGTTGGTTACATCCGCAAGCAGGCTGTAGGCCCTGCCCCCCGCATCCTGAATGAGCTTTACCGTCTCATCCGCACCGGTGCGGGAAACGATGGCGATCTCCGCCTCGGCCTTTGCCAGACCCAGGGCCACCACCTGCCCAATGCCCCGGCCGCCGCCGGTAACCAGTGCAACCTTGCCTTTCAGGCTGAATAACTTTTCAAGATAGTCCACGATGTTCCCCCTCGATATTTGTTATTGTACGTCCTGATTCCAATTAAAGCAACAATATGAGCATCAGCCGGACCTATTTACCATAGGTATAATCTACGTGTTCCGGGACCTTGTGGACCTCAACATCCTTTTCCTGCAGAAGGGCCTCGATGTCCTGGGGTATCTGGTCATCCGTGTAGACCGCTGCCAAGTTTTCGGTCCGCACCAGACCGACCACGCCCTGGTGGCTGAACTTTTCCGATTCGGTGAGTACCACAATTTGCCGGGCCTGTTCCGCCAAATCCAGAACCGTCTGGGCCCGCTGATGGTCCTTGCCGGTAAAGCCGAAGCCCTCGGAAAAACCGTCCGCCCCGATAAAGAACTTGTCGGAGAAAAACACTTCCCCACATTTCCGGGTCATGGGCCCAACCGTCACTTGGGATTCATTCTGATAATAGCCCCCCAGCAGGATCACCTTGGTATACGGCGCATAGCGGACATGATTCGCAATGAACACCGAATTGGTAATGATGGTAACATCCTTCCGGGAATTGGCCAGCTCTTCCGCAAGAAGGGCGCAGCAGGAACCGGATTCGATCATCACCGTCTCGCCGTCTTCCACGGTTTCCGCCGCCGCCTGGGCGATCCGCTTTTTGGTATCGTAATGATAGGCCATACGCCGCCCCACATCATCGGTCAAGTCTATGCACGCATATCCGTGTTCGCGGCGTATCAGCCCCCGTCCTTCAAGTTGGTCCAGATCTTTCCGCACGGTTACTTGTGAAACCTCCAGCATGTCCGCAAGTGTGGTTACTTCAATGCGTTGGGTTCGGGTTAAAGCTTCGAGAATTCTGGTATGCCTGTTCGTCATGGGTATTTCCTCTCTTGTTTATGGTTAGTAGCGCTACCGGTTGGGAGATTTTAGCATCACCCTTACTTATAAAGTACAATTTTTACAAAAATAGTCAAGAAAAATCTTACGTTTGAAAGCCCGTTTCGTACGAATGTAATGGCCTTATGCGAAGGTGAATAACAAAAAGCCGCATATTTTTGACGAATTTTCAAAATATTTTCACTTTGATTGAATCGCCACACATCCGAGTGCCCTATATATAGCATGAAAATATCTCTGAAATTCCCCCTCTCCGGGGGAGCTGTCAAGGGGGGAACCTTCGCCCTTCAGGCTCGGTTGAGTATCAGGCGTCTGGCGCGGAAGTATGCCGCAGAAGGCAGGATTCTGGATGTAATGTTGGACATCGTGTTCAAACTCCTCTTTACCGCCAATGACGATGATTCCCGGGAAGCCCTGCGGCTTCTCCTTTCGGACTGTACCCACCGCCCCGTCAGGAACGTGCAGGTACAGAATAATGAAATCCTTCCCGAGTATTTAACCGGGAAGACCGTCCGTCTGGACATCCACGTCACCTTTAACGACGGGGAACAGGCGGACCTGGAAATCCAGGTAAAAAAGACCGATGACGACCTTAAGGCCCGTGCCTTATTGCTGGGGGCGAAGCTCCTGGCGGGCCAGATGAAACGGGGTGAGAAATACCGTGAGGCCAAACGGGTCTACCAGATATTTTTCCTTAATTGCGAACTGTTTCCCGGAAGTGACAAGGTCCCCCGCCGGTACTTCGCCATGGAGGAAACGGAACATGACAAGCTGTCTCAAGACCTGGAAATCATCATTTACGAAATGCCGAAGTTGAAGCAGGTAGTTAAGGCCTACTTTGAAGGGAAAGTAGAGCTGAAAAACTTGTCTCCTGAACAGAAATGGTGTATATACTTTAGGTATAAGGGTGATGAAAAGATGGAGTCCTTGATACAGGAGCTGTGCAGGCAGGAGGAAGGGATCATGAGGGCGGACCGTGCATTGTCAAGAATAAGCCATGACCAGGAGAAGTGGGCCAAGGCCCTGTTCCGGGAGAAGGCGGCTATGGACTACAGTTCCGGGCTCTATGCTGCGGGGAAGGCTGGGGAGGAGCGGGGTATTGCGAGTGGCTATCAGCGGGCCAAGGAAGAGACCGCCCGGAAAATGAAAGAGATAGGACTCTCAACCGATCAAATTATTTATACCACCAATCTCTCCCCCGAAGAAATCGAAAAACTCTAATGTCCGCCAGCCCCATGCCCAAAGGCGGACCTTTACAATGAGTATGGGGCCTCTGTTTAATTAACTTTAACGATATTTCCTGCTTTGCGGGGCGCAGCCTTGGGGACATCCCCTTCGGGATAGCCAAGGATAAGATGGGCAATGCCGATGTAGTCGCCCTTAAGGCCCCACTTTTTGATGAGCGCCTTGCCCTCCTCGGTGTCGAATACTTCCTTGGCCCGGTTGATCCAACAGGAACCAAGCCCCAGGGCTGCGGCGGCGTTCATCAGATTTCCCATGGCCAGGATGCCGTCCTGTTCCGGGGTCACCCCCTTCTTGTCCGCCAGCACATTCACCACCGTGGGGGCGCCGTAGAAGGGCTTTGCCTTGGGATCATTGAGAACTGCGGCGTTCAGCTTCTGGAGTTTGGAGATGGTGGTCTTGTTCTGCACCGCCACGAACACTGCGGACTGGGCGCCCATGCCGCTTGCGGCATAGGTTCCTGCATCGAGGATCGCGTCCAGTTCCTCATCGGTAATTTGATCCGCCCTGTAGGCGCGGATACTCCGCCGGGTCTTTAAATCCTTCAACGTACCTTTGCTCATGATTCACTCCTTTTTCGTGCGGTAAAAGCCGCACAGTTAAATCGAAGCTGACCAAAGATCAGCATCACTCCTTTTACAGTTCCAGTGATTGTAATTCAGCCTTGTTCACCGCATAAGCGGCGAATTCGGCAATCTTCATGGCGGGCAATTGCTTCCCGTCCCGCAGTCTGATGGATACGGTTCCGTCGTCCGCTTCCCTTTGGCCTACCACCAGCATATAGGGAATTTTACGGTTCTGACAATCCCGAATCTTCGCGTTGAGCCGGCCGTCGTCCAGTTCCGCGGTAACCCGCAGGTCCCGGGCCTTGAGTTCCGCCGCCACCTTTTTGGCGTAGTCGTTAAAGCCCTCCGCCACGGGGACCACGGCGATCTGTTCCGGTGCAATCCACACCGGGAAGGCGCCGCCGAAGTGTTCGATGAGCACCCCGAAGAAACGTTCCAGTGAACCGAGGAGCGCCCGGTGCACCATGTAGGGCCGCTTGTGCTGACCATCGGCGTCCACGTAGGTCATGTCGAAACGCTCAGGCTCGTTGAAGTCAAACTGAATGGTGGTCATCTGCCATTCACGGCCCAGGGCGTCCTTTATTTTAAGATCGATCTTGGGGCCGTAGAATGCGCCGCCCCCTTCGTCAATTTCGTACTCCAGCCCTTCGGCGCTTACGGCATTACGCAGCGATTCTAATGCCTGATCCCAGCGGCTCTGTTCACCCACGGATTCCGCAGGCTTGGTGGCGAGGTATGCCTTAATATCCTTAAAGCCGAAGATCTTCCATATCTTCAGGCTGAAGCGCAGCACCTCCCGGATCTCGCCTTCGATCTGTTCGGGGGTACAGAAGATATGCGCGTCGTCCTGGGTAAAGCCCCGTACCCGCAGCAGGCCGTGGAGCACCCCGGACCGCTCGTAGCGGTACACCGTGCCCAGTTCCGCCCAGCGCAGGGGCAGGTCCCGGTAGCTGCGGCCTGAGTTCTTGTAGATCATAATGTGGAAGGGGCAGTTCATGGGTTTGATGATGTAATCCTGTTTATCGATCTCCATGGGGGAGTACATGTTCCCCTTGTAGAAACCCAGGTGCCCCGAGGTCTCCCAAAGCCAGGACTTGCCGATGTGGGGGGTATAGAGAATTTCGTAGCCGTTGCGGTAGTGTTCCCTGCGCCAGAAATCTTCGATGGCCACCCGCATGCGACCGCCGTTCGGGTGCCAGTAAATCAGCCCCGCGCCCGCTTCCTCGTGTATCGAGTAGAGGTCCATCTCCTTCCCCACCCGGCGGTGGTCCCGCTTTTCCACTTCGTCCAGGAAGCTGAGGTAGGCCTTAAGGTCCTTGGGGTTTTCCCAGGCGGTGCCGTAAATCCGGGTGAGCATGGGTCGGTTCTCGTCCCCCCGCCAGTAGGCCCCGGCGATGCTCATCAGCTTAAAAGCTGCGGAGTTGATCTCCCGGGTGTTCTGCACATGGGGCCCCCGGCAGAGGTCTGCCCACAGCACTTTGCCATCGGCACTTTTTTGTTCGTAAATAATTATTTCCGCATCCGCCGGAAGCTCGTTGATCAGTTCGGTTTTGAATTCCTCTGCGGCAAAACGCCTGAGCGCTTCATCCCGGCTCACGGCGACCCGCACAAAGTCTTCCCGGCTGTCGATGATCTTCTTCATCTCCGCTTCGATGGCGGGAAGGTCCTCGGAAACCAGCGGGGCCTTGCCGTCCGCCTGGGGGGGAAACCGGAAGTCGTAGTAGAAGCCGTTCTCCACCGACGGGCCGATGGCGACCTTGGTCCCCGGAAAGAGCCGGGTGACCGCTTCGGCCATGATGTGGCTTACGGAGTGACGGATGGTGGCGATTTTATCGCCTTCGAGCTTCTCGGATTTGGGATCGGACATATCAGGTACCTCTGTAATGGAACTATGCGGGACGAACCGAAAAACGGTCCGCGGTACCACCCTGCTTCGCTTTCCCATGACGGGGAGCGCCCTCTTCATCCTTAACGCGGATTGCAGCAAACCTGGATTTGAAAAGCCGGGGCTTATCAAAACTGCGGTTTATGCATTACGGCTTCAAATACTAAGCGGAAAATCCGCTGTTCACCAAAGCGGCTCGGGAGGGGTTTTCGGCAGTTCCTGGATAACCACACTTGCAGCTCAGGAACTTATGTTCCACGGCGCGGTCTCTCTAAGGCAAACCCCAAGGGGTTTACCCATCCGGTATAAAGCTTACTCGTCTCCGTCAAAGCCTTTATTCAAAGATGGCGCTTTTTGGGGGAATGGTCAAGGGGACGATCATCCCTTCACGATATCCTCTGGCATGACCAGCCGAATGTCCGCATCGGGGCTGCGGGCTAATCGCTGAACTTCTGCGGTAAAGCCGCTGCGGGAGAAAAAAAACCAGACGGGGTTTCCCTTGAACTGGTTTTTTGCCATTGCCTTTTTCAGGTCCGAGAGATCAAAAGGGGCGGTGCGGCGGTATTTACATTCCCCCAGGATGATGGAGAAAACGGATTGTTCCCCATTGGTGTCAGCGGCCTTGCCAATAGCCATAATATCAAGCTCATCCTTTTTATCCCACCAGCAGCCAATTTGGGTAAAATGAAAGGGCAGCCGGTCCTCCTGATTCAGCTTGCGCAGGTATTCGCGGCAGAGATCTTCAAAGGCACGGGACACATACTCGTCCAAAGCGGGGGCAACCGCATGCCGGTATATGCCGGCGGCGTCCCCGGCTTCCAGCTCGGACATATTGGGAAACACAAAGGCAAACCAAAAACGAAAAAAGGGATCGGCGATCCGGTAGAGGCCCCGCTGTACATTGGATCGGGTTCCGCTGCCATCGGAGACGGAAAATTCCCGGCGGATAATTTCCAAATCCACAAGATTTTTAAGATACACGGCGAGCTTGTTTTTCTCGATCCCCGTTTTTGTATAAATATCATTCAGTTTGGTATTCCCCAGGGCAACCGCTTCAATAATGGTATTATAGGTCGCGGTCTCCCGCAATTCCTGCCGCATCAGAAATTCAATTTCACTGTAGAGTATGCTGCCCCGGCTCAGGATGTTTTCTTTAATATTTTCCCCTATGGTTTTTTTACTGTCAAACTGTTTGAGATAATGGGGGATTCCTCCCAGAATGGCCCAGGCGGTTATTTTGTCGATATCAGAATAATGCGGGAAAAAGCCGGCGGCTTCATAAAAGGTCATGGCGGTCATTTTAAGAATCCCCGTAGCCCTGCCATAAAGGGGGTTCTTTTCCGCAAGCACCTCCTTTTCCATAAAGCCCATTGAGCTGCCGCAGAGGATGATCATAACATTTTCATCCTTAAGACCGCTGTCCCAAAGATCCTGTAAGACTGAGGGGATCGAAGGATTCCCGCTGACCATGTAGGGAAATTCATCAATGATGAGCAATTTTTTGCCGGAAGAACCCTCCTTTCGGAGGGGGAGGGGCAGCTCCTTTACGCTTTCCAGGGCCTGCCGCCAGCCGGTAAATTCCGTAAGGTATCTGGCGGCAGGAATATTCTTTGAAAAAAAACGTTCGCTAAAACTGTGAAGCTGCTGGGTATCGGTACACTCGGCGCAGGAATAAAAAATATGTTCCTTTCCCCGGGCAAATTCCCGCAAGGTCTCCGTTTTCCCAATCCGCCTGCGTCCGTATAAAACGACCAATTCCCCTGTTTCGCTTTGGTATTTATTATTGAGAAAATCCTGCTCCCTTTGCCGCCCGATAAACACAGTTTACCCCTTATATTTATCAAATCATGATTTGTATAATCACGATTTGATAAATATAGCGCGGCCTTGCAAAACTGTCAAGGTTTTATGAAACCAGGTTTCGTGAAACCAGGTATCATGATACCAAAGACCCCGAAAGATACCTGACAAAAACATTAATAAATTTTACCCAAAACCCTTGACCGTGAGGAGAAAAAAGCCTATCTTAAAAGCAGACTGAGATGGCAATTAGATGAGTTCTACAACACCGACATACATCATCTATCCCTGTTTTAACATCTATGTTTAGCATTCCGCTGCTCAGGCCGCCTCCCGGGTTTCCTCACCTCCTTTTTCCCGGGAGGTTTTTTTATGCCCAAGATACAGGGGGCTTTCAAAACCTTTGGAAGCCCCCCTTTTTTATATAAGGGTTTTGTCGACACAAAAATCGCTCCATGGTTGCAAAAATCTCCAATATTGTTTAATATGACATAATACGTCAATTTGTCATGTTACAGAGGAGTATCCCTACTTATGGAAAAAACTGAAGAAACCCTGCCCCTGATGCTTCGTGCACGGGTTCAAGAATCCCCAACTATCATCATCCAGTATGCCAAGGATGGCGCCGGACAGTACAAAACTAAAACCTATGAACAGTTTTACAATGAAATGCGCTTTGCCGGGGCGGGTCTGCTGGATTTAGGGCTGAAACGGGAAGACCATATCGGGATTATTTCGGATAACCGCCAGGAATGGCTGGTGAGCAGCTTCGCCATCATGAGCATAGGCGCGGTAGATGTGCCCCGTGGCTGCGACATTACCGGGCAGGAACTGGTATACATCCTGGGCTTTGCCGAATGTACCGCCGCCTTTGTGGAAAATCAGAAGCAGGCGCTGAAGATCCTTGACTGCAAGCAGGACCTGCCCCTGCTCAAGACCCTGATCACCTTCGATCCTGCGGACGCCGCAACCGAAGCCGCCGCTGCCGCCCTGGGGATAAGGATCCACTACTACGCCAGCCTTATCGCCCTGGGGCAGAAACGGTCCCTCCTTAAGCCCGGGGAAGTTGATGAGGCAATAGCAAATGGCAAACGGGATGATCTGGTGACCATCATCTTTACCTCCGGCACCACCGGGGAGCCCAAGGGGGTCATGCTGACCCACAGTACGTTTCTCTTCCAACTACCCGCCTTCCGTCTGGTCTTTGAAACCAAGCCCGGTGACATCTGGCTTTCGGTGCTCCCCGTGTGGCATGTCTACGAGCGGGCCATGGAATACGTGGTGCTCTACTTTAAAAACGGCCTGGCCTATTCCAAACCCATCTCGTCAATACTGATGGCGGACTTTAAGGCGGTGCAGCCCCACTGGATGGTCACGGTTCCCCGGGTCTGGGAGGCGATCATGGACGGGATCAACCGCAGTGTCAAACAGATGGGGGGCTTCCAGAAAACCTTCTTCAACCTTTTCGTACGCTTTGCCCTGATGTATGCCTACTTCCGTGATTTGACCTTTGGCCTTATCCCCAACTTTCACGGCCGGGTCCGGGCCTTTGACGCCGTCTGGGGCTTCTTCCCCTGGCTGCTCCTTTCGCCCATCCGGGGCCTTGCCTGGCTCATCGTGTTTCGCCGGCTCAAGCGCCGTCTGGGAGGCCGCTTCCATGCGGGCATCTCCGGCGGGGGCAGCCTGCCCGCCAAGGTGGACCACTTCTTCAACGCCGTGGGGCTCCGCCTTCAGGAAGCCTACGGCCTTACGGAAACCTCCCCCATTGTCTGCGTTCGCCAGTACCGTAAAAGCCGCCGGGGCACCATCGGCCAATTGATTGAAGGCACGGAGGCAAAAATAGTTAACAGTAAAGGTGTGAGCCTGCCCCCGGGACACAACGGGGTGCTCTACGTCCGGGGGGGCCAGGTGATGCGGGGTTACTACAAGAAGCCCGAACTCACCGCCGCCATCCTTTCGGCGGACGGCTGGGTCAACACCGGGGATATCGCCATGATGACCCACGACAGGGAACTGCGGCTCACCGGCCGCGCCAAGGACACCATCGTGCTCCGGGGCGGCGAAAATGTGGAACCCATCCCTATCGAAATCAAAATCCGCGAAAGTGACTATATCGAAAATTGCGCCGTGGTTGGCCAGGACAAGAAATACCTGGCCGCCCTCATCGTCCCCGTCCAAAGCGCCCTGATGCTTTTTGCGGAGGAAAACAACATCCCCATCGTTGACTACGAACTCCTCCTGCAGCAGCCGGAGATCAACGAAATTATCGCCAACGAGGTGGCGGATCTGGTGGGCCCCCGCACCGGTTTTAAGCCCTTTGAGCGGGTTTTTAAATTCAAACTCCTGCCCAAATCATTTGAACAGGGGCGGGAACTTTCACCCAAGGGAGAATTGCTGCGGCATCAGATTGCGGCGTTATATGCGCGGGAGATTCATGAGTTGTTTAAGAATTAAACAGGGCCTTCTCAGCAGGAATAAAATTCTTCTTCCCTCTGTTACCTGGGTACCGCGAGCTTCAGGTCTAAGACGGTGTTTAACCTCTTGACTTCTTCCGGCAGGGTCAGCAGTTTTATGGTTACTATTTTGTCGATCTGGGACTTGAGCAGGGCAGAGCTGGTGCCTGACCAGATGTATACACTATCAACGCCGGGCGGAACAGTTACCGCGCTTACATCACCCTTGGTCGCGTAGACGAAAAAGGCATATCCTGTATTTTTATGATAGAACTGATAATACCCCTCGGTTTTGACCAGCTTGCTGTCATCAACCGTATAGTCAAAGGAGCCCGCGCCATCCCCCATCCGGGCGTATACCTGAATATGATAATAAGTACGCGAGGCTTGCGCAAACAGCTGGCCAACAACGAGCATAAAGAAAACAACACCGATAAATTTTTTCATGCCCTCTCTCCTTTTTGTTTATAATCCAATTATTTATAAATTATATAGCAAGAATGAAGATACGTCCAGCAGGGCCAGCGCATATAAAATCGTAATTCTTTGCTACATAAGGATTTACGATAATAGTATAAAATAGTATAACGTCGCGTAAGTCCTTATAATACAACGAGTTAGCAATTTATATGCGCTGGCCCTGATACCCATTGAATCAAGCCGTTATTTCTTCTATAATTAAGTAAGTGAGGAAACTATGTCTGATGCTGAATTGCTTTTGAAGGAAATTGAGGGACTTCCACCCGATTACGTGGCCCAGATTTTCGATTTTGTTGATCAACTCAAACATAAAGCCCTCCCGTTGGAGCAAAAAGAGAGCCGGGGAAAGAAGCCCCCTCTTGCCCAAACAACGGAAGCGCTTTGGGAACTCTGCAAAGACGCTTCTCTTACTGTTGATAGTTTTATTGAAGAGCGCCATGCAGAAACGGAACGAGAAATAAATCCGCAACGGCAGTCACAACTTTCAATCTCTTGACACCCCCTATTAAATAGGGCGTATTAACACAATGAGCGTATATGAAAGTATTACATAGGGCTTAAATGAAGCGGCTGATTATCAGCAAGGGAAATTGAAAGCCCGGAGAATGAAACTAACAATCAAGTCCGTAGAAAGTTTTAACACCGAAGACATCAAAACCATTCGACAAAAAACAGGATTGAGCCAAGTGATTTTCGCCGGTTCTCTTGGGGTTTCTCCCAAAACAGTTGAAGCATGGGAAGATGGCCGGAACAAGCCGGAAGGGGCTTCCCATCGACTCCTTGAGATTGTCCGTGATAATCCTGATTTTTTAAGACAGTTTCAGGTATAAGCTAATGGAGAGCGGATTCCATTGAATTAAGCTATCAGATTTTTCAGTCGAAACCCATATCCTCTGTCCATCCTATCTGTCCTTGATTTTAGGGTATTTAATTTATCCGGGCCAATTCTCTATAATATCCCTATGGAAATCACCATCAATAAGCAGTTCAAGACCCTCTTCCGGCCACTAACAGATGAGGAATATCAACAACTGGAAGCAAACATCTTAAATGAAGGCATTAGGGACCCGCTGGTCTTATGGGGTAATGTTCTTATTGACGGCCATAACCGATACAGCATAGCCCAAAAGCATAAATTGAAGTTTAAGACCGTTAAGATAGAGTTCAAGGACAAGACCGAAGCCGAGATCTGGATGCGAAGCAACCAGAAGGGGAAGCGGAACCTCACCAAGTTGGAGCAACTTTACAACATCGGTAAGCTCTATGAATTGACCAAAAAGAAGCATGGCGGAACCGGTGCAAACCAATACACGAAGCAGACTCAACAAAATATAATGTCCGCTAATACCTCGACCCTTTTAGCAGAGCAATATTCTATCAGCGAAAGAACCGTCCAGCGAGCGGCCGATTTTGTTAAGGAAGTGGATACCATAGGTGAAATCAACCCGGACATAAAGGACAGACTTTTATCAGGAGCCATACGAGCAACCCAAAAGGACATCAAAATCCTTGCCAATATGGAGCCGAAAAAAAGACTAAAAATAATGGTAGTTTTGGAAAACCTACCGATTTTCTCACAAGCAAGGTCAAAAGTTGAAATTGAAATCTCAAAGGACGAAACAGCGAAACAGACCATAAAAGAAATTAAGCGGAAGCCGCCGCTGATTTACAATATGGATTGCACTGAAACCGACAGGGGCGGCTTATATCTGTATAGGGGCCTATCCAAAAGAATTACAAGCCTATTTTACCACCAAAATCCCCAAGAATGTTGTTCTGAAACAGATTTTAGTATGGTCTTATTTTAATGCTCCTATGGTTAAGAGGAATCACTATCGGCAAAACTATTGCCACATTCTCCTTTATTCCGGTAAAGAAGCGTCTATAAACATAACAGACCCCGTTGAAGGCTGGGCGGTTTTTTACGAGGATAAGCCTGATCCCCGGCGTGGAAACTGGTATCATGGATGGCAGAAGCCGATGAGCCTTGCTGAAAAGTTTATCAGACATTCAACGAAAAAAGGTGATCTGGTCGTGGACCCTTTTGTTGGAACCGGAACCTTCTTGTTAGCGGCTTCAAAATTAGGCCGTATTGGAATAGGCGCTGACATATCAGCGAAAAACCTAAAAATTGCTAAAAGCCGTGGCTGTCAAATTAAATAACCATTCCAAAACAATACCGGCTCTTTAAGTATGTTTTTTAGGAAACTGAAACCTTTATGCTTACATAAGCACCAGAGGTGTTTATGAATAATCTTAATTCCGTGATAGTAGAAGGCATATTGGTCGATAAACCAGCCTTCCAAGACACAAATGGTAAGCCGTTTTGCACTTTTTCCATTGCGTCTAATCAGTTCTACCGGGTGAAGTCCAAGATTGAGAAGGAAGTCAGCCACTTCGATGTGGAAGTCTATGGAAAGCTGGCGGAAAGTTGTCATAATCTCGGACAACAAGGCCGGGGTGTCCGTGTCGTGGGGCGGCTTCAACAGAAGAAATGGGCGGATGCCAAAGGTCAGGCGCAGTCCAAAATCGTCATAATAGCCGAGCATGTAGAGTTCCGGACCGATTTTAAGGTGGCGAAATGAGCGACATTGTTTTACTTTCCGATAACCTGATCCGGTTCCTTCCAAAGTCCCAATACAAGGCTATGATGGAAACACCGGAAGCCTTCAAGAATGAAGTCAAAAGGCTGAATGACCTTGTATCGAAGATCCCCAATCTTTATGATACCGATGGACAGACACGGCACCCGTTGATCCTCCATTATTTTGTCGGTGGCTGTGATTGGTATATCGCCGAATACTCCAAGGAAGAAGACATCTTCTTCGGCTACGCTATCCTCAACAATGACCTCCACAACTCTGAATGGGGCTACATCAGCCGCCCAGAAATCCTCAGCCTTGAAATTCCTGAAAGGCACCTGATGATAAACCTTGACCTTTATTGCCACGAGGAAACCATAGAGGATGCACTCTTCAAGAAAGACCCTAAACATTTCTGGAAATATGGCTTTTCGGTAGTCGAGAAGGACAAAAATTAATTGTTAGTGGTATCCTGATAATAGGATACCACTAATTTTAACATGAGAAAAAGAGGACTTCAATATTATTATGATAAAGTTCCAAACGCAAAGCGGGAGTCGAATGCTGATACTCTTGAGGAGATGATACAGGACTTTAAGGACTTCAAAGAAGCCGTAAGAAACTACTATTTATCCGATTTAGACATGAAAGAAAGACTGCCGATAACCTGGGGAAGACTAACAAAAGGAATTACCAAATTAGACATTCATAACATCAAGGTAGATTTTCGTAATAAATCTCGTATGAAGTTTATTGAAGAATTAGATACAGAGGATTATGAGTTGGATTAAAGCCTATCATCAGCTTATGGCGGCTCTTTAATTACTAATTATCTATGAAAAAGAAAAGGTCAAGGCGCTATTACATAAATCAGATACCAAAACATCATAAGGATTTAAAATATGGCAGCTTAGATGACGCTTTTGAAGAATATAGAAAGTATTTAAAATCCATATCAGACTATTTTATAGGAAACATGAGATTGAAGGAAGAATACCCGGATCTGTATAACATCTTAATAGGTGTAGAATTAAATGATAAAGAAATAAATAGCATAACAAAAACTTTCTATGATGAACTCTCCGAATCCTTTAACGATAAATTATCATCGGATGATTATGAGTTAGATTAAATAACTTTGGTGTCTTTACAAAAAACATCACTAATTGAAAATGAAAAAAAAGACATTAGACTATTACATTAAAAAAGTTCCAAGCAAGCCAGATGAATATGAAAGTAAAAATATTGAAGGTTGTATATCGCAATATGTAGAGTGGAAAAGAAAAATATCCGATTTCTACATCAATGACAAAGTATTAGAGGCTGAAAACTCCGAAATGTATAAAGAACTTACCATAGTGAAATTGACAGAAAACGAAGTTGAGCTGCTTGAAAGGGAATATAACAAAGGAAAGAAAGAGATAATTTTAAGTGAAGATTTATCATCAGATGAATATGAGTTGGATTAAAACTATAAATGTCTTTTTATGGACATACTACTAATTAAATAATGGTTGTAAAGTATGGGAGTCATGCACCATATCAACTGGTCGAGAAATATGAAATAGAAAAATGAAAATCCAACGACCTTAAAGATTGGACACGCAAGATTACTCTTGGAAGGAGATATGTATGGACAATTTATTACAAAAGCTGACCAAAAATTAGCAAACAAAAACAATTCTTGTATAACACAACAACAAACTACGGATTACCTAAAACAAATTGTAAGTTCCTTACAACCAGAAAATGTATAAATGGTAGATGGACTGACCTTTATGACACCATTTTGGACTGCTGGAAAGATACCAAAGAATGGCCCCAATGTGCAGCGGGGATAAATCACAATAGAAGGGATGTCATAATCATAGACATTGACCATTCAGAAGATACAATACTCATTCCGGTTTCTTACAAGTTCCAAAACCCATCGTCAGGACATTGGCAAGCCGGATTAGTCTTAAAGTCGCCTTGTTTTGATAGGGAAAGCTACATTGATTTAACCCACGAGGTGAATAGACTCTGTAAAGGAGACCAAAGATACACAGGATGGCAATGTAAAAATCCTTATTATTTTGATGCAGAATGGACTGGATTAACCTTTAATTTTAGTGAGTTGTATTCTCAATATGTTAAACCACTTTTTTCTTCTTCTCTATCTTATATGAAAATGAACAGTTTTGAGGAAAGCCAGAAATCAGCCTCTCCTTCCTCTTCCTTATCTTATATGAAAATGAACACTTTGAAAGTGGAAATGTTGAATGGCGAAGATTCAAGACATTTTCACATTATGGATAAGGTCAATCGTTTTGTTTGGGGTAATGGCGCAAAAGTTTCCTTGGAAGATACAATAGAATATATGCTGAAAGTGAATCCCACCATAGGAAAAATCTGTAATAAGGAACCAGAACAAGAAGAGGTGATTATCAATCAAGTCAGGTCCTTGTATCCGTGGGCGATTGAGCATTATGAGGAAGGTAAAAAACCGGACCACGCCCCTACCATTGAGGATATAGAAAAATGGCATGAGAAGGCGTTAGAGGTGAGAAAAAGGAATAGGGATTACAAAATTGATAAATTACGGGAATTGATTGAAGATTTTGAAATTATGGGGTCATATAGATACCTTCAAAAGAAAATGATGGAAATGTTTGATATTAAGGTCTCATTAGGATGGATAAGTAAAAACCTTCCTTCTCTTTCTTTATCTTATATGAAAATGAACACTTTTAGTAATACCTTTATAGAAAGTGTTTTTAGAGAAGCGTCATAGTTAAGTTGTTTTCAGAATAAGAGCCTTCTACCTGTTGTGTAGTCATTTTAACACAATCTTAAAGGTAATTTCGTGGCCGGGATTTTCCTTGATGAGGATAGCCTTCATTTCATCTACGGATTTGTGATTATCAAGGGCAGCCTGAATGACCTCCACCAGTTTCTTGCCATCGAGATAAGCCCAGATGTATTTTCGTCTATGCTTCATAAGCCAGTGGTAACAGCTTATTTTCGATAAGGTATTGATCACCATCCCGGCTGATAATAAATCCACCCTTGATCTCGAAAAAATAGGCAGTTGTTTCGTTATAGAACTGTGCTTTCCGTCCTTTGGCTAAAAGGCATCCAACTTGGTAGATTTCATCAACTTGAAAGAAATTATACTCGGACAAGTTCAAACGGCTCCTTTTCTGCGGTCTTTTATGTCATATGTAAGCATAATCTTTGGATTTTGGAAGAATGTGTAAAAATAATTCATTTTAACTAATTTTGTATGACAAACAAAACATATAACAAAGTATTCAATGAGGCGATCAATCCATTAGCTTCCAAAATTATTAGGGCTTGTAGTAAGTATATTTCCAATGAAGCAAATAACGCTGCCGCTGGTATAGGTAGTATAGATTCAAGAAAAATCCTTTTCCTAAATGCTCTTGCATTGGCAGAGCTTACAAGAGATAAAGTGGTATTCACCAAGATTATTTATGACATTTTAGAAGACCAAAATCTCCATTCGGCTAACGCTTATTATCTTTCACCGGATGATGAGTTTTTCCTGACAACACCACGGGATGAGATTCTTTGTAATGATGAACTATACAAGGACTTACAATAAAAAAATCGACAATTTTACCAATTTCAGCAGACTTGTTTTTCTATCCACCACATAATCTAAAAGCCTTAATTTATGCTTACATAGTGAAGCATGACAACCAAAACCAACCTTAAACAATTTTTTGAAGAAAGCGCCACATTCATTACTTGTGTAAAAACAGGAGATTTTACGCAAGATAACTTATACGAAATCCATCTTGAAATATTAAAAATAGATGGTAAGAAATTGGAGATGGTAACGCCGGAACGCTTTACCGCAGACCAGTATTTTAACCTGTGTTCCGCAGCCATTGACCAGAATGGTTTAGCCATTCAGTGGGTTGATGTATCCATTATTGGCGCTGAACTTTACCAGCAACTCTGCCGTCAGGCAGTAAAACAGAATGGTATTGCTCTTTATTATGTTAAAAAGGAGCATTTTCAAAATGACCAGAAGGAATTGAGAGTGATTTACAATATAGCCGTTAGCCAAAACAACGATGCGCTACAACTCATTCAAGACCAGACGGTAGAACTTTGCCTTATGGCTGTGAAACATCCTTCCGCTTTACAATGGGTGAATCCTAAATTATTCTCAAAAGAAGACTATGGAGAAATCTGTTTTGCGGCTTTTTACCAGAAGCGTTCTCTTGTCATTATTGAGAGGTTGTTTGGCGATTTTCCTGAAATAAAACACATTCAAAACTATCAGGCGCTGCGGTTCGTGAATAAAGAACACCTTTCACCTGAAAAATACAAGGAAATCTGCCTACTCGCTATCCAGTATTCGAGTGAATCGCTCCCCTTTGTTGATGATGTCTTGTGGCTGGATGAGGATTTTTGCCGGGAAGCCGTGAAGTTGTCCAAAAAATCAGAGAATTATGTCAAAAATAACTGAGGGAATGCTTACATATTGTCTATGACGGAACTACCAATCATCGGAATTAACGCTAAAAAGGAGCCGAACCTTCTATCCAATGTCCTCGCTATCTATGAACTTTTACGGCAGGACAAGGGGCTTGAATCCCTTAAAACAGATTCCGCTGATGTCCGGCTCTTGGTTGAAAAACTTCACATTTCACAGGTTCAGGCCGTGTTGTTTTCCATCGTGTTAAATATCCAGAATGAATCGTCTGTCTCTGTTGCGGACATTGCCAAGAGCATCAAGACACCATCACTTTTAATTATCCAATATCAAGATGATTTTGACTCGCTGGTGGAGAAAAGGCTTATCCGCAAATATCAGGGGTATCCGGGGAGATCCACACCTTTTGCATCCAGAAGTGAGAGCGGTATTTCAACTTATAGGGTGCCAAAAAATGTGATTGAGGTATTAAACCATAATGCGGAATGGTCTATTCCTTCTCATAAGGACTTAACCTTTGAAGATTTTTTCGCAACTCTGGACGACCTTTTTGAGCAGCGGATTGCTGAAAGCATTACTTTCGACACCTTAAAGTTTGAAATTACCCAACTGGTAGCCGACAACCATCATCTTGATTTTGTCAAAAAGATAAAGGAATTGGGGCTTGGTGATGATGACTGGATGCTTCTGCTCATTATCTGTAATCAGGCCATAGACGACGACCAGAGAATATCCTGCCAGAATGTTTCCAGCATTTTTGACAATCGGAGCCACGGAGTGCGGATATGGCGGCAACTTGTAAATGAAAAGAACAAGCTCCAAGAATTAGGTCTCATTGAAAGCGAAAACTATCAAGGCTTCGGTAATAATCAGACCTTCGTTCTCACACAGAAGACAAAAGATGATCTCCTTGGCGAGATTTCAACTATAAATCTTATAGGTAAAAATCCCAAAGGATTGATTTCGTATAAGGACATTAAGCCAAAGGAACTCATCTATAATGAAACCGAAAGGGACAAGATTTCCAAGCTCCAGAGGCTACTCGATAAAGACCAGTTTCAAAATGTCCGCAGCCGTCTTGAAGCAAATAATATGCGGCTTGGTTTTGCCTGTATATTTTCAGGAAGTCCGGGGACTGGAAAAACGGAACAAGTATTACAGATTGCCCGGCTTACCGAAAGGGACATAGTGAAGATTGATTTATCGGAAACGAAAAGTAAGTGGTTCGGTGAAAGTGAAAAACGGATTAAGGACATATTTGACCGCTACCGGGGGCTTGTGAAGTTAGCGCAGAAGAATGAGGAAAACATACCTATCCTCTTTTTCAATGAGGCTGACGGTATATTCTCCAAGCGTCAGGTGATTAGTGGGGAACGGAACGGACCGGCGCAGACAGAAAACGCTATTCAAAACATTATCCTTGATGAACTGGAAAACCTTGAAGGTATCCTTATAGCCACCACCAACCTGACTAAAAACTTTGATGATGCCTTCGAGCGGCGATTCCTCTATAAGATTGAGTTTTCAAAGCCGGACAAAGAGAGCCGGAAAGCCATTTGGAAATCAATGGTTGATGACCTGTCTGATGATGACGCTGCTGTCCTTG
The DNA here is from genome assembly GCA_025997875.1 of Spirochaetia bacterium. Lineage (GTDB taxonomy): Bacteria > Spirochaetota > Spirochaetia > Treponematales > Breznakiellaceae > BNUT01. Next base: position 59,436 of record BNVE01000002.1, on the reverse strand, counting down.
CCGCTGGCTATAATTTTTCCGGCGGTGAGATTGAGAATATCGCCCGGAAAAGGACTATTGACATGATACTCACCGGGGATAAACCTTCCCTGGAAGAAATGATGTCTATGTGCCGTGATGAAAAACTGGTGAAGGATACCAGCAAGAAAATAGGTTTTGGGGTATAGGAGGAAATAGTGAAGATAATTTCTGTCAATTCAATTAAGGGAGGCACAGGTAAGACCACGCTTTCAATCTTATTTATCAACGCCTTAACCAAAGCCGGTTATAGGTGTCTGGTGATCGATGCCGATGCTTCCAACAATTCACTTTCCGCTTACTTCACCGATGGGGAAATAAGCCAGAAAAGGAGTGTTTTTGACCTGTTTCTTGGATCCTCGGTCGAAGAGTGCAACATCGTGATAAACGAAAACCTTGACCTAATCCGGGGTGATGTCCGGCTTAATGAGTTCCGCAGCACCGATAGCCTGAAACGGCTTAAAAGGACTTTACAGGGGCTGGACTATGATTATGTGATAATTGATACAAGTCCTACATACGACAACATCATTGGTAATGTCCTGACCGCCAGCGACATTCTGCTCATCCCGGTTCAGCAAGACATTTTCAGTTTTCAGGCGGTAAAATACCAGTTTGAAAAACTTGTCGATCTGGAACTGGACAAGCTGGACATCCACATCATATTCAATCAGTTTGAAAAGCCGCTTACTGATAATCAGGACTCCTACCGGAACCAGATTACCAATATGTTTTTGAATGATGAGGCTTTCAACGCCTTTATCAATCCCTGCCACATTTCCCGGTCATCGGTCTTTCGTAAGTATATCAACAAGCAGAACTATCAACTCAGCGATAAAGCCGAAACAAAGAAAGCGTATGAGGAAGTAAAGGCGCTTATTAAAAGCGTCTTAAACATCAAAATTAAGGAGAGTATCTAAATGGCAACCCTCAGATTAGTAAAGAACTCACAGACGGGAACTCAGGACAATGGCTCTGTCAGGCTCACCATAAAGGACATTCCTATTGGTGATATTTCTGTAAAAACGAATGTCCGTAAGGATTACACCGGAATTGACGAACTTGCTGAAAGCATCCGCCAGCATGGCCTTCTCCAACCCATAACGGTCTATGTTGATGGGGACGGCTATGTTGTTAAGACCGGACATCGGCGCTTTAAGGCTTCTCAACTGCTCTACAAGAAACAACCTGACCGCTTTCATAGTATCCGGTGTATCATTTCCGATGCTGAAAACCTCTCGGTAATCCAGTTGGTAGAGAATGTCCAGCGGGAAGATTTAAGCCAGATAGACCTATACACCGCACTTTCATCATTACGGGAACAGGGTATGTCCTTGAAGCAGATAGCCCAGACAATGGGTAAGAGTGAAGACTATATCAAAGCCCTTTTTGTTGGAATAAATGACATCCAAAAGAACGAAAAGCTGCTTGGATTGGTAAGTGGTGCCGGCACCACTATCATAGATGTTAGGGAAACCAAGGGGATTTCAGACCCCAAGGAACGCCTTGAAGTCCTTAAACAGCATGGCAAGGGGAAGATTACCCGTGAAGAAATGAGAACCAAAGTCCGAGAACTGAAAAAGCCCGCTACGTCCTCAAAGAAGGGTAAGGCAGCACCCGCTGAATCTGTCAAATACTGGGTCTCATCTGACGGCTTGACGATAAAGCTGACTTTTCCTAATGTAAAACTGGTTAGGATGATTGAATCCAAGATTAAAACGATTTTTAAGGAGAATGGAATCAAGCTCCTTAAATGAGGAATGACATGACCGATTTTAACCCCAACGCTCCGGCGTGGTGGATTAGTCCCCAAGGAAAGATTCTCCCCATCGGACACGGCGAAACTCACATCCAAAAAGTTATTGATAATCCGGTAGTTTTTGGCTTTACTACCAAACAGATAGAGGACATCTATCATTCCTATGGTGAAGCCGTGGGAACAGAGAAAAAGGCAAGAGAAGAAATTATCGCTGAAATCTTAAACAAGGGGTGGATACGGATAAGGAAAAACGGATTCTGTTATTCTTTCCAACTCTCTGATTTAACAGCGGCCGCAAGAGATTACATCTTCGATTGGGCTACCAGAATGGTAGAATGGGTTAGTCCCTCAATGCTGGTAAATATCAATACCAAGATGGGCGATGAAGGCTATACCGTAGCAGAGATAGCCGGTGGCGCTCTTGGTGAAACGGAAGAAGGCGGACACGAGAGAAAAACGCTCATTCCTATAAGTTCGGTGTTTGATTTCTAAAAAAGGTGGTAAAGATATGGATATAGACATTAAAAGTTTCCCAGGTATTAAAGGCTTATCTACATAAAAAGTTCAGTGATTTCCAACAATGAATAACCGCAGGGCTTGCCCTGCGGTTATTCATTCAGTTTCTCACCTGGGCAGTATGCGGGGACAATGAGTTAAAGGAATGGTTATTGACCGCTTGCGGCGCGGCCCTCTTTGGCCATGTTACCGACCGAATAGTCAATTTTTATGGTACGGGGAAAAACGGTAAGGGGACCCTGCTTAGAACCTTGTTTTTTATCCTGGGGACTTATGCCGCCGCCCTTCCCCGCGGGGTAGTGCTTAAAGAGCCGGGGCAGGGCAGTCGCTTTGACCTGGGGGGCTTGCCGGGGAAAAGAGCGGCCATCTGTTTTGACTTGAAGCCGGATCGTGCATGGTTAAACCTTGACGTTTTGAAAAGCATTGCCGGGAATGGGGATCCGATTTTTGTGGAAAAAAAGGGAAAAGACGGCTACTCCGAGGTGCTAAAATGCAAGATTTTTTTGGCCAGTAATGACAAAATTCCCATTGATTCATTCGGCGAGAGCGAAAAACGCAGATTTTGCCTTGTCCCTTTTAATGCCCATGCTGAGGCTGTTGATGAGATGCTTGAGGCCCGTTTTATACCGGAATATGAGAAAATCCTCAATTTGTTTATCGAGTATGCGGTAAAATACTACGCCAACGGGCGCAAAATGCCGCCTTGTAAGGCAATCGATACCGCAACGGCTGATTATTTTGACAGCCAGGACATAATTGGGCAGTTCTTAAAGGACTCCGAGGCCTTTACAAAGGCAGATTATGAACCAAAAACGGCATTTTACACCAAATTTGAGGAATACTGCGGATTCCAACAAGGCATACGGAGGCCGATGAAGGCAAAAACTTTTACAAATGAGCTTGAAAAGCGGGGAATTTTTGAAACTGTCAAGAAAATTGATGGAAAAGCAACACGGGTATTTTTACGAAAAGTTACATAGTTACAAGAAAACCTGAATTTCAATTTACTTCCTCGTGAAGCTAATAGCTTAGAAACCAATATGAATTTTGAGAATTCTTGTAACCGTGTAACTGAAACCACCAATAAAGACAAAGAAGCAGAGGACGCACGATGGGTAAATGCCCTCAGGGAAGCCCTCTCAAAGGGCCTTCAGGGGACCGAGGCGTCCCGGTACGCGGAGCGGGTTTTGACAAGTCAAACGGATGGCACCCAAGCATGAGCCGCAAGATAACCGGGATAATCCCGAACCGGATCGGAGAAGACGAGCTGCCTGTCCTTACCGTCGAGGCGTACACCTATCATCCGGCGGAGAGAAACTGCGGGGCAGGGTATCAGGTGGCGGCCTATTGTGAGCGTTGCCGGAACTGGCACTATCACGGCATAGACGCAGAGGGACCGCCCAAAGGGTTGACCCACCGCGTTTCCCATTGTCACGGCCATAACCAAGACGGGCCGGGGACCTATTGGCTGGATTATGACTTGACTATCCCGCCGGTAACGCCGGAGGCCTTACTGCAGAACCGGACCCGTATGGGGCTGGATATATTTTAATGAGGCGGGAAGAGATATATATTACTAATTTGGTCATGATTACGGGTCCTGTCTGGACAGCCGAAGGCCGCGAGGGAATAAGTCGGACCCGATCCTTCCCTCCGGCACGCAAAATTTTTTTTTTTCAATTTTTGGTGGGAGCCCCAGCGTTGACCATAGCAAGTATTTATTCAAGGATTAAGGCATGAATCAGGCAGCTAAAAAAGGCGGAAAGCCGACTAAAAAAAATATCGTACTCCCCCCGGAAAGCGCCGCCGATATGCTGGAGGAATTCGGAATCACCGATGCCGCCCTTTTGGCTCAGATGAAAGAATTGGCCATGAATCCAGATAATCCCAATGGCGCTATGCTCAGGCATTTACAGAAAATAAAGAGCCAACCCGCAGACCGCGCCGCCGATGCCAAGTTAAAACTGATGGAGGAACGCGCCGAAACCCTGCGCCTGAAAAACGCAGAGAAGCGCGGGGAGCTTATCAGCCGCTCCATCGTGGAAACCTATATCAATGACTACTACCAGGCCATGACCGCGATTCTCTTGCCTACCGGCGCAAAGATCATCGACCGCCTGGCCGCTATTGCCGGGGTTGATGACGTGTCTGTCAAACTGAAAATGCTTGAAACCTTGGAAGATGAACACTATGGCTTTTTGGAAACGGTAGAAAAAACAGCGGATGGATTCTTGAAGCGATATGGAGAGGGGAAGGTAGACCCGCCCCCGCGCCGGAGCCCTTCTAAACTAGTTCGGAAGGACAAGCCCGCAGCAAAGGGAAAGGCAAAACAGAAAGCATGAACGATATAGAATTTCTGCAAAGCGTAAATCACAAGATACCCAAAAAGCGTCCGGTCAAATTGATTAGCGATTATGTAGAAGGCCGCCGCATAATGCCGGTTGACGGATCGCCTTTCCCCAGCCCCTGGCGGAATTCAGTCACACCCTACGGAATCGAAATTCAAAACTGCCTTTCCCCTTATTCCCCTGTTCATACGGTTGTTGTCAAGAAACCGCGCAAAGTAGGCATGACCGCGATAATGGACAACGTGGTCCTTTACTGGCTTTTTGAAGTTCCCTCAAAAGTTTTGTATTCAACAAGCAGTCAGGATTTAGCAGAGGAATGGTCCATGGGGGAATTGGAAGAAGCGATCACCTCAATGGGAATGAGGGACCGGGTCGTTGCCAAGAGTTACAATGCCAAGGCTCACCGCTCAGGATCGCAAACAAAATTCAAAGAGGTTATCGGGGGCCGGATAGATATTATATCAGCATCGGCCATGACCGCGAAACGGCAAAAGAATATCCGTATCTTAATTTGTGATGAAGTCTCAGGGACAAAGAAGCTCCTGGCAAGCGGGGAAGGTGACTGGACAAAAGTTTTATCCGGGCATACGGCCTCTTTCGGCTCCCGCGCAAAGCGGGCATTCTTCAGCAGTCCTACTGTCGAGGGTGAATGTCTCATATCAGAAATGTATGAAGAAGGAACGCAAGAGCAGTTTCTCATACCCTGCCCCTATTGCGGTGAATATATTTTTTTAGATCTTATGGCGGACCCCGGCGAAAAATGGGGGCTTAAAGCAGACACCCAGGGCGGGGTAGTGAAACAGGCATATTATGTTTGCCCTTCTTGCAATGAGCCGATATTCGATCATCAGAAAAAAGATTTTTATTCATATCACCCGGCTTGCAAGAAGCATCCCAAAAAGGAATTGAAACCTGCATACTGGAAAGCAACCAAAACAATCGCCGATCCGTATTACCGCAGCTTCGGCCTTAATTCGTTATACGCGCCTCTGGGCATGGTCTCATTTACCCAGGCCTACAACGAACGCGCCAAGGCTCAGGCGGGCGGCCCCGATGCCATGCGCTCATTTATGAATCTGTTTGCCGGGGAAGCGTTCAAGGAAGTGGGGGAGGGCCTGCACATAAAGGATTTTAATACCCTGCGTGACAACTGGCCGATGTGGACAAGTCCCCTCTCCTTACTGCCTGAGCCTGACCATGGGCTGCGACGTGCAAGCGGGAAGCGCAACGGATAAAAACAATCCAAGCCGGATCGAAGTTTCCGTGTGGGGTACGGGCATGGGGTACCGGAAATGGTATATCGGCCATAAGGTATTTTTGGGGCCGACCGATAACGCCTACCAGGGCGCCTTTGCCCGGCTCTGGGATTGGGCCTCAGAGACGCAGCTTACTTTTCCCTGTCCGGCGGACCATAGCGCCCGCATGGTTCAGTTCATCGCCATTGACGCCGGGAATGCGGCACAAGGCCGGGATGTGGAAGTCTGCCGTTTTGCCGCCCGCTTCCCCGCCGGGACCGCGGCGCCCGTCAAGGGTTTCGGAAAATTAAAGGCCGACGCCAAGAAGGGTGAAAAGGCCGACCTTCCCTATGGGTTAAAACGGTGGAGGGTGTCGAAAATCGGCCCTATGGATGAAAACATGATCGAAGTGAATACCCATTTTTACAAACAGGCGCTGGTCACGGGCCTGGGGGTAAAGCGGCAGCCGGGGGAGGTTCAATCCCCGCAGTATCATTCATGGCCCTATGACTTAACGGACGAGGAATTCTCCCAGATAGTTTGTCTGCAAAAAATGGCTGATGGCTCTTTTGTAGAAACAAATCCCCGGCACGAAATTCTTGACACCATTGTTTACGCCGATATGGCCGCCGATTACTGGCTTTCAAATATCAGGAATAAACTGGTACAGCTCAGGATAAGCCGGGGAACCAGTCGGGATGTGGCGGAAATGACCACGCAAGCGCAGGCACTGGAATGGTGGGCACACGGAAAGTACGGCTATACCGGGGGAACGCTTAACGTCCCCTCCCTTGCGGATCAGGCACTTGAAAGTGATTGACCTTAGCATTGCAGAATGTTTTATTAAAATATGTTCCCGCACATTATTACGGGGATTTTTGCCGCCCCCGCCTTCTGGCTGTCCGCCGATCAAGGGCGGGGGCTTTTCTTTCAAGGATAAAACATGAGTAACAGTTCTTTTACGGTAAAAGTCGAGGGAGCGGATAAACTGATAAATGCCCTCTCCGCATATCCCAAGATTTTACGCAAGTATACGCACCGCCTTACCACTGATGAAGCCGTGGAATATAAGCGCCTGGGGGCCGGTGTAATCGGCGAAAAAGAGACGATCAGGAATCCGGCCTATGTCAATTCCGCCTTCGTATTCAACCGGTCCCAGGGTACGTCTATTGACAATATCTTTGCATCAGCCGGGACCACCGCGCCGGAATCATCGGGCCGTTTTGGTGGGGGATATAGCGGATGGGTGGAATTGATCGACCCCTCCATAGCTCCCAGGCGTGAACGGGTAATAGGCCCCGCAAGCCGGGGCGGGTCTATGGCCGGGAAGGTGAAAAAGAATATGCGGCTTGACCTTTCAAAGCAGATACCAAATTCAAAAAATTTTTCAGGCCCGCAAGTCCGGCCCGGAAAAAGAAACGTGCAATTCATGACCTCTCTTGCAAAGAAAAAGCATAAAGGCGTTTTTATCCTAGAAGCTGAAAACGGCAAGCACGGCGGCCTCTATATTTTCTCAAATGATTGGGGAAGCGGAGAGAAGAAATATATTTTCCCGAAACCCATACGGCTGCAGGATTTTGATGCGAAAATGAAAAGCCCTCATTTTGATTTTAACGAGGCTATCGTGAAAAAGGTCCAGGCGAAATTCACAGAAAGTTATATCATAAAAAACTATCTGGAACCCGCACTGGAGGAGGCCATGAAACAAAAAAAATAAGGCCTGAGAAAAATATGCAGAAATATAAAGATTTTTGCAAAAGCTTTCCGGCATGGATGGACTGGACGGCATAGTCCGGGACGCCAACGGAAAAGAGATTGCCTACCGGGTCAATTTTCGGGACATAAAAACCGGTGCCATGTCCTGGAAAGAAATCCCCGCCGTGGGGCGGAGCGGCCGCCCGTTATTCTTGCACGGATTCGAACCTGAATTTGCAGGACAATCACGGGGCTACCCTTCCCTGATAAACTTTGTACAGGATTTACAAAATATCCTTGACCTATCCCTTGCCGAATGTCAAAAGGCGATCAATCAGAGTGATGTAGTATTCACGCTCAAGAACAATTCAGGCCGGGATGGGGAGGATCCGTTCCTTTCCGATATGGGCGGCGCGGCTCCCCGGCCCTCCGATTTTTTTGGCAATAATCCTACGCCGCCCGCAGGCGCAGAGAATGTAACGGAGGAATCGCTCGAACCTCTCTACTCAGAGATACCGCATACTGATTTCAGGAAGCCGGGTTCAACCGGCGTGTTTTCCGTCCCATCGGGCCAAGAGCTTGTACCTATGGGTAGCACAGCCCCCGGTCCCGTTTTTGATGCCTTTGTGAATAATATTTTTAGTTTTATCGCCGCAAGCCAGGGGTCAAGTATTGAAGTGGTTACCAATAAATTCTCGAGCAATTATAGCGCATCCAGGGCAACACTTATTTTAACCTGGCGCGTGGCTTGCCAACAGCGATACTGTCTTGCTACGAATTTTCTTTATCCTCTGTACGAGGCATGGTTGGGCGAAGAAATTGCCAAAGGTACAATTTTAGCGCCCGGTTGGTCGGACCCGGTACTCCGCCTGGCCTGGCTCAAAGCCCGCTTCATGGGTTCATCGCAGCCTAACATAGACTCCACAAAGGAAGCCGTCGCAGCCCTTGCATACAAGAACCTGGGAGCGGAAACACTCTCCGATATTGCCCTGGCGCATAACGGGTCGTCGTTTAAGTCGAATGTTTCAAGACTTGCCAAGGAACAGGCGGCGCTCAATGCCGCTATCGGAAATCAAGCGCCCACAGTAGTGGGAAAGGAGAATAATGATGAATGAACTGAATGATCTTTTAAGAATTCGTGAAGTGGCCGTCAAACTGAATTACCATCCGTCGACCGTGTACGGGCTGATTAAAAAAGAACGAGCTGGAAGCATACCGGATCGGTGAGGGGAAGACTATCCGCATACCCGCCGCCGCTGTGGCCCGGTTTCTTGCATCCAACAAACAGGATGTAACAGTATGAGTGAACCCGTGAAAGCATACGGAAACCAATGGATTAAAGCGATAGAGCTTGCAAAGGATCTTGAGCCAGGAACTGCCGGGCCATTCTATGAGGAACTGGCAGCGAGCTTTTCCGATCCCTATTCGATACGCCGCCGCGCTATGGCCCTTATCGAAACACTGCCAAGAAGTGAACAGGCCGATCTCTTTAAATCGATAGCGGTTGGCGTTGACACAGCGGGCGGACTTGACGAATACCGGCAAGCCAAAGCCCACGCCGAAGAAGAAGCGGCCTATCAGAAAGCTGCTGACGCCGCGATTGCCAGACTCAGGGCCGAAAATGAAGCGAGGAAAAAATGATGGGCATAAATCTTTTCAGGAGAAAGCCTGCCGCCAAAATGGCGGATATACGCGAAAAAGTGGCGTCAAGCTCACCTGCCCACCCCGCAGCTACACCTGCGTCCCGGTATTATCTTGTCAACATTGCCCCGCTTCTTGCGGAGCTTGCAACGCGGCGGATACGGGAACAGCGGGCGCGCGACTTTGCCCGATGTGGAATTTGGTATGGTAAGCCGCTTGAAGAACGCCTTAAACAAGAGGAACTGCTCAGGCAAAAAATATTACAGGGAGAAAGGGAAAATGAAACTATTATCTGAAAAGCTGAAAAAGCAGATCGATGAAGCGAAAGCTATCGCCGAAAAAGAAAATGCGGAGGCTCAGGCTATTGCCGGGGCTGATGATGTGGACCCCGGGAAGGCAATCGCCGCTATCGAAAAAGCCCAGGGTAAGGCAAAGGCCGCAGAGCTTGTCATAAAAAACCTTGAGCCGAAACTGGCGGCGGCCCTCAAAGAAGAAGCGCAGACCGTCCATGACGAAAAACAGGAAGCGGCGGTAAAAGCCTTTAAAACATATATCGCCGCGCTTGAACCGGAATATGCGAAGCTGAAACAGGCTTGCAGACTATGGGTTGAGGCAAACGAAAGGCTGGAAGCGCTGCGGGATGAACTAATGCCGAAAATTGGCCCTGCGTATGAATACGGCCAGCCCCATGGCGCAGCATTGCAGAACATTACCGAAAATCCAAACATTCAGGTACTGATAAACAATACCCCGCGTTTCGGGCGGGGGCAGGGAGAAAAGAAAATACAAAACCTTTGGGGGCAGATCGACAAAATGATGGACTTGAAAAGGGAAGATCATGTTATCTATGGTCTCCGGAAATATTTTCAGCCATTCGAGAAAACGCCGCAACCAGCGCCGGTGGTACAGGAACTCGACGGGCCGAGAGTCTACGAAGTGCAGGTTCGGGATCAGGGTAAATCCTTTCAGCAGATACGTGATGAAGCAAGCGGAAAAACCTCCGTCCAGATGGGAGCCGTCGCATACAGTAACTGAGTCCCTTTTCCCGGCCCTTACCGGTTGCCCCTCCATGCAGCCGGTAAGGGTTTTTATAAATAATAAAAATGGAGAAAGGAGAAAAAGAAATGAATCAATCACTATCACAAGCTATTGCCGGGTGTTCCATTGCTTGCAAAATGCAAATAGCGGTCCTTGCCGGAGATCGCATCGGCAACGCTGCAAAGCTGGCCGCCGCCCTGAATCCCATGGCCGGGGCTATGGCCGCGCTTAATGCAATGAACCCCTGCCGGGCGCTGGATTTACGCAGCCCTGCGGAGCTTGCCATATCGCACGTCCAGGAAAAGCGGGGAAGTTTTACCCGCGCCCTGGCCGCTATGGGCTATCACTCAATAAGGGAACTTGTCCCGGAATTATCCGGGAATATATCACACGCACAAAGAGGAGCATTACAATGAGCAGTAAATGGGCATTGCCCGCAGAGGAAACGGAGTACAAAATCAGTGAGGAAACCGCCGCAAAGTCTGTCATGCAGATTGTGACACATTATCACATCGACATCGAGCGGATGCCGGGGGATGATCAGAAGAACGCTATTGAAAGCGCCCTTGCCACTTTGCAGCGCGGCTTTCAGGCGGGATTACTGGAAACAGAAATCACCGACGATGGGACCATGAACGTGATCCAGCACCTTGAATCAAACAAGCAAACCCTGACGTACAAGGAGATGCAGGGAAAGCACAAACGCGCTATGGACGGATTTCCCGAGGGGACGCTTTTTGAACGGCAACAGGCGCTTTTGGGATCGCTCTGCGGTCTGGGTAAAGACGTCATAGGAACTTTGCGGGGTTTCGACCTGAAGCTTGCAGAGGCGTTGTCAATATTTTTTTTGGCCGCATGAGCCTGTTAGGGACGTATATGATTCAGTGTGCCTACAGGTTCAACTGTCCATTGGAAATTGAACAGATGTCATTTTCTCAACTCCGCTTCTGGTATGACGCCGACCGCGCCATGACAGAAGCGGAAAAGGCGGCTAATAAAAAATGAGCAAAAGTCTTGCAGTAGAGGCGATATTCAAAGTAGTGGACGGCGCATCTGCTCCATTAAAAAAATTGAGCGGCGGGATTGGTGACTTTCAAAGCAAACTGCTTTCCGTAGTTCCTGGCGGTAAAGCCTTGAGCGGTATGATGAATAGCATTGCCGGGCAGGTTGCGATAGGGACCCTCGCAGCAAAGGGATTCAGCGCCGCATGGGGGGCTGTCAAGGATACTGTCAAATCAATTCCTGAATTCGCCGCCGCCGCAGACGAAATCGGAAAAACGGCGCAAATTTTAGGGATCGGCGTGGAATCATTACAGCGGTTTCAATATGCCGCGTCAATGTCGAATATCTCAAATGAAGATTTATCAAAGAGTTTCGCTACTCTTAACAAAAATATGGGCAGCGGGGCGCTTCTAACCTCCCTGGATAAACTGGATGTGGGACTGTCTGAACAACTGCGGACGGCAAAGTCTACCGAACAAGCCTTTATGATCATAACCGATGCTGTGGCCGGATATGATGATGTCGCGCACCGTACCGCCGTACTCAATGCCACCCTGGGGAAGTCAGCGGCGGATATGATCCCGATGCTTGCCGATGGAAGCGCCGGGCTGCGGGAGATGATGGAGCTTGCCCCCAATGTATTGAGCGCTCGTGTTATTGCCCAGGCTACCGTATTCGGTGATACCCTCACCCACATTCAATCAGTCTTAAAGGATTTTACCGACACCGCAAAAAGCGGGGTTAGTCGGCGATCCTCCCGTATGTCTTTGCTCTGAAAGAGTGGCTTGATACCAACAAAGAATTCATCAAAACCAAAATTAAGGAATTCATCCAGGGCGCCATCAGTGTCATGGAAAAGCTCAGGCCACTGGTCCTACAAATAATCGACACGGTAAAAAGCGCCATTGCTACCGTGAAACCTTTCGCGATTTTCATTCTTGATAACCTCCCCAAAATTATCCCCATAGTGACCGCAGCCGCAGCCGCCTTTATGACCTTCTCTCTGGTCAAGGGAGTTATTGACGGCGTAAAAAATGCCCTTATGGGAATACAAACAGTTTTAAGCCTTGGTCCGATGGATGTTGTGTTCCTTGTGATAACGGCGCTCATTGCCGGCTTTACATTTTTATCCTCGAAGGTAGGGGGAACAGAAAACGCCCTGGAGCTTTTGAAGGACGCCCTTGTTACTACGGGCCAAACCATCATGCGGTTTTTATTAACGCCGCTTAATATGACCATCGATTCGATACAGGGTGTTTTGTTCGCGATAGGCAAAGTCACAAAAGCAAAATGGGCTATCGATGCAAGCGAGCAACTCGGCGTTTTCCAGGATAAAATGAACGCCCTCTTGACCGGGACCACTAACACGTTTCTTGAAAACGGCCTTGCCGCGACCTACGGGGATATACCCGGCAACTTTGGCAAGATAGGGGACAAGTATAACTCCATGGCCGCAAACGTTACTCCAAAGACCAATGACGATTCAGGATGGCAGGCCATACTCGGCAAGCTGGATGGCGTGATCGCCGCGCAGGAGGGAACCACCGCCGCAGTAGAGGATACATCAAGCGCAAAGGCCAAAGGCAACGCCACCGGCTTAAATTATAGCGCTGCCGGGCAGCAAGATATTTACGGAACCGTCCGCACCGGGTTCTGACAATGCCGAAACCCGCCGCCGATGCCTGGGCCGTGTACCAAGGGAACAAGCGGATCGCCGTCAAGGAATCAGAGCCGGACGCGTGGCGGTATATTCAGCACCTGGCCGTTATGGAGCAGCGGAAAGCCGAAAAGAAAAGGGTATAAAAAAGCGCCCCGGTTAAGGGCGGCTTTTCAGGGGCTAAAAAGGTCTTATTTTGCGCTGCGGTCCCGGGCGCTTGCGGCTATGGCGGGGGTACGCGCGGCGCGGCCATGGGGAGTACCGGCAGCGGGCTTGAAACAGTCCTGTTCAAACTCCTTTAAATCGGCGGCGCTCATATCCCCGGCCTGTACAAGATTCTTTATCTCCTCATGGAGATACTTAAAATTAGCGCTTTTATACTCTTTCATGGCACTATCTCCTTAATCCACCCTTCTTTTATACGGGCGTTTAACTGATCATCGGTATATTCAAGGTATTCACGAGAAACACCCTTGAACCATTTCAATTCATCATCCTCTATGTCCTCTAGGTTGGACTTTGCAAAGATACGCCCAAAGAAAAGCCGTTCATCCTTACGGAAAAACAGGATAACCCGATAGCCCCCGGACTTTCCGCCCCCGGAGCGGGCAAGGCGTTTCTTGAATACCCCGCCCCCCAGGTCGGCCTCGTATTCCCCCCGGTCCACCTCTGCGGCAGCGTTGACCAGTTCTGTATCGGTGATACCGGCATTGATAGAATCACGAGCAAAAACCTTTGTCTTAAATATACGCATAGTTCCCCGGTTTTGCCATACTCTACCCCCTTTTTCAAGCCTGCTTTATTTCTTTACCCGCCCGGCGCTTGCGGCCATGGCGGGGGTACGCGCGGCGCGGGGCGCGGGCGCGTCCGGGACTTCCTTGAAAGCGTCCTTTTCAAATTCGTCAAATCGCTCCTGGATGATTCCACCATATTTCAAATGGGTTTTGAAATCTTCGTGCAAGGCTTCATAAATTTTACTGCGATATACCCTCATTGCCCTATCTTCTCTTTAACGGACCTTTGAAAGTATCTCCGGGTTTTCTGCTGCATAATTCAGTACATCGGCCATAATGCCGGTATAGCCTTTTCCCAGGGCTTTGTATTTTGACAAGCAATCAGGAATAAGCCGCAGGGTTACCACTTGCCGCTTTTTCTGCCGGTTGCGCTCGGCGGCCAGGTGGGCAAATTCCCTCAGGGCCTCCGGGGAAAGCTCCGGCGCGGCTTCAAGGTTTATCGGGTATTTCGCGGCGGCTCGTATCCGCTTCAATACTTCCTTAGGTGGCGCGGACTTAAGTCCGATTTGTCCAGCCTTCCCCGTCGATTTGGTAATAGCCATTGTAAGACCTCCTTTCTTTTTTGGTAGCAACGCGGGCGGTTATTATCCGCTTTGTATTGCCCCTTTCGGTATATGCTACAAAAAGCGTTTTACCCACCAGCCCCAGGGTTTGCCAGCGTTCTTCCCCGGATGTGTTGCCCTCGCTTTTATCCTCGCGCTCTAAACGGTTTTCATCCCAAAAAATATATTGAGCATCGTCAAAATCGACATGGTGAAGGCGCTTGTTTATTGCGCTCTTATCATCATCCCAATCTATCCCGCTTAATCTCATAATTATAGGGTATTACTTTTTGTATGCTCTGTCAAGAGGAACTTCAGGTTTTCCAGGTACACCCGGGGGATGGTCATGGCTATATATCCTCCCCGGTGTCGTTCATTTTAAAGGTTGTTCCTCAGATTTTATTGCTATCAGTTCAGCTAAGGAATGAAGAACAATACCGATATAATCACAGATCCCTTCCTCGTCCCATTCCATGGCTTGCTCACTTTCAGGCAATAGTGCCTTAAAATAGTTGATTAACCGGACATCATGCTCTATCAGACAATGGGCTATCTCATGCCCTAACACCTCCGATGGGGTCTGTTCATTGTCTAAAAAGTCATAAGTACCCGATATATCTTCCGGCATCCTTATATGCGCGTATTTATCGGTCATGGCTGCTGTCCCGGAAAGGATTTCTTTATCATAAAAAACCTTTCTCCCTGCACATTCGCAGATCTTTTCCAGTTCCTTGTAAACCTCGTCTTTTGTGTATTCTGGTTTGTTCATACTTCCTCCCCGGTATCGTTCATTTGTCCACATCCTTCACGTATTCGATAACATCCCCCGGCTGACAGTCCAGGTAGGCGCATATCCGCTCTAAGACTTTGCCGTCTACAGGCTGGTTTTTTGATAGTTTGGCAAGTGTGGGGGGGCTTAAACCAACGGCCCTCATAAGGTCGGTTTTATTCATCCCCCGATCAATCAGTAACTTGAAAAGTGGTTTATAAGTTATTCCCATAAAGTCTCCTATCTCCAATATATAGTTAATATCAGTATTTGTAAAGTATTTATATAAAAAAGCGAAAAAAAATTATAAAAACGCTTGACAACTAATCAGCAAAGATATATATTTATTATAGAAACGCTAAGTAAGGAGGTAAAACATGATTTTCAAGGGTTCAATGTACCGCCTGGCCGTCCGCCTGAAGGACGCCGGGGAGCGGTGGGGGTTTGTCCCGCTTATCTGGCTGGGTCTGGCTATCCGGGGGAGGGTGTAGGCAATGAACATTGAACCGGAAGCCCCCAGGGTGGCGAACCCTTCGGATGCCGTGGACCTCATCAGTACCCTCATAGAGCTGGTCAAGGGTGATAGCTCTGAAAAAGGCCGTCAACTTCGGCAGGGTCTTGACGTACTGCGGGATGCCATAGAGCGGGGGATTATATGACCGAAAAACAAGCCATTAAGGCCCGGCGGCGGGTAGCTGAGGATATTATAGCCCGGCTTTTAGCATCGGGGAGCGTGTGGAATGGGGACGGCTCCCTAAAGGATAAATACTACCAAAATATCATCCTGCCGCCATTGATGCCGGAAGATAGGCTGCTACTTTTTGAGTTTGCAGAGGGAAAGTAGGGATTTATAGGGGGAGGGTGCGGCCCTTCCCTATTGCCGGGTCTCTTGTGGACCCGGAATAACAAGCAAGTCCATGGAGGTTTTGAAAATGGCTTTATTATCAGGTTACAAGCCGGTCGGGGCGACGGAATGTTCCTCGGTTACGTAGAGCATTGACAGCTTGCTTACGGCGGAGGAACGCGGCAAAGATACGCATTGCGGGGCTAATCATGATCTGGAAATTGTCAGGGCGGAATACGTCAAGAATAACGGGGAGCGGGTTTTTCTCATTACTCACTTACCGGAAACCCTATCAGCCTGCGGCGGCTGTACCTTTACCCGTACCTGCGATCATAAGGTGGCCCCGGTATGAACACGGCGGAAACGGCGGAGGCGGTTGTCTATAACTTCCCCCCTAAAATCATAGAGCGGCAGCGGTGGATCAACTTCATGGAAAGTATCCGCTCAGGGTGGTATTTGCTTTGCTGGTATATCAGGGCAAATGATGATGTTTTAATAGCGGTCTATACAACCATTGGCTGTGATAGAACTTGTTGGCGTGAAATAAGGCGGGATGGGGATCGCCTTAGCATTGGGGATGGTGACGATTTCCCGGATGACTACACCATGTATAAAGCCCTTGGTCGCGGTAAAGTTTCTGGTATTACTTATATGATGCCATTCTTTACCGGCTTACGAAAAGAGCTGCCGTATAAGGGCAAGGTGAAAATAATAGCGTTCCCCGGCGTTACTGTACGCGTTTCTATAACCCGTTCTGCAGAGGATGAAACAGAGGAATCGGAAAGCAAAAAGAAAGAACTCCCTACCCGCAGCCCTCATGTGCTTATTGCCCGGCCCGGCGATCCGGCCCCGGTGGGTGTCCCGGACTGGAGGGATCGGTTACAGCGCCCCGGCCTCATTTTGCTTTCGTATGCCCGGTGTTATGACTATGAGAATGAATCATGGCGGAGTACCCCGCATATAAAAAAATACTGGCTTGCGTATTGGGTCAAGGCAGCAGGTGACAAGCTGTATTTTTTGGAATCAAACAATATCTATTCAGAGGATGATGTTGACACGGCGGCCCCAGAGGGCTTTTCAGGACGGAATTACAAAGACGGCGGCGCTTGTTCATGGGGGCGTGTTCCCTGGATTGTCCACGTTGCCCCGGAATTGTTTGACATATCGCTCAACAGGAATGCTCCCCCGGACCCCCGGCCCGCATATATCGCACGGCTTAGGGAGATATGGCCCGATGTGGATTATAACCGGGCGTATAGCCTGTCAGATGAAAAGAAAAAGCGGGGGGCGCCCGCAGTAGAGCGGCGGCGGAAAAAGAAGCTCTGGAAAGCAAAGATGATCATTCAGGTGGATCGGGAACTGGAAACGGTCAAGGAAAATTAACATGGTGACAATCGAAACTACCGACAATCTTACAGAGGACGGCGCGGCTGAGGAATATGTTATAAAGAATGACAAAGGGGAGGTGATTTCTACCGGGTGGAGGGTAAAAACCGATGCGGAGAAAAAGGCGGCGGGTGAATCGGTAATCCCTGGGCAATTTGCCCGGTGACTATATCCTTGTCCGTATGGACGGGGAAAAAATAAGGAGGTATGGCCTATAATATAAAAGAAACGGTAACAAAATAGCTAAGTACGGCGGCATAGCGGAATGGGCAGTGTTGCTGCGGCGTTCATCAATGGGCGCACGCCGTGTATGCAAGGGGAGATTGACCCATGTGAGGATGAAGAATAATCGCCGGATTGAATATAGGCAATGAGGCTGGAAAGTGGTAAAATAGAGGCGCCTACACATTCAGGGAACAGTTTGGAAT
This sequence comes from Spirochaetia bacterium, assembly GCA_025997875.1. Lineage (GTDB taxonomy): Bacteria > Spirochaetota > Spirochaetia > Treponematales > Breznakiellaceae > BNUT01. The sequence continues at coordinate 41,764 of BNVE01000002.1, read as the reverse complement.
ATTTTTATTGTAGACAGGCTGTAGACATCATATCTTTATGATATGTAATTCCTTATAGGATAATGAATTATGATAAATTATAATTTTCAACTAAGGAATGTGGAGTAGGTTTTTCTTGTCAAAGCTCCTGGGCCATAAGAGCATCGTGCAGACCCAGGTATACGCAAAGATGACAAACAAAATGGTTCCGGAGGCTATCGACGGATTGCCGGCGCTTACTATCAGCGGGGAGGGAAGGGCGTAAAGACTTCTCAATGGAATCACTCAGCAGAGTGACAGCCTCTTCTATTTTTTTATCATCCTTTGTTCTAAAAAGTTTCTTAAATTCAGCCTGTTTTTTTTTCATCGAAGATTAGTTCAAATATCTCTCTTGAGAACATAAAATGCCGGAACAATTCAATATAGTCGGGGACATCCCCCTCAAAACCAAGACGAAAATGGCTATCGGTCAATAATTCCAAAGTTCGATAATCCGGGGGTTCTTTTTTTGACAGCATTGAAAAAAGCATATCAAGTTCACTTTTCTTGAGCAAATCGACTTTATTTTTTAAACGCTCCATAATTCTGATTCGAGCCTCATCGAAACTTCGTGCCATAATTGCAAACAGGATAGCCATGAAATGACAAAATTCATGAACCCCGGTAATTTTAATCTCTTCCTTTTTAGCACCCTTTAATGTCGTATTATTGAATACGATATAATTCTGTAACAGACCGTCGGTGTATTGTGTGGCCAGGACCGCAGCGCAGTCATCTTCCAAATTTGCATAAATAACCCGAATAGAACAAAATTTAAGATTATACACATCAAGGTGATCAAACTGAGACAAATAAACAGGCCGATGCTTATCAGGCTCCCTTAGGTTTAGAGCCCTTAACACCGGCCTGAACATCCTGACGATTGTTTCAAGATCATTCACAGGGGATCGCCCTGAATACGAGATGCCTTTGCTTTTTCCAGGGCATTAATATGATCCCATTCAGCCTGTGTAGTTGTTTTTGCATTATCTTCTTTAACCGCATCAATAACAGCAAAAACAGACTTCCGGGTTAATTCTCCAATACCGTCAAGAGATATAATACCCAGATCACTGAGTTCTTTTTGCATATCCCTTTCCGCCATACTCTCTCCTTAAATTAAGTAAAAACCACTAAAATTCTGCCCGCAGACAGAAAACCCCCGATCCGGTCAATCCTCCAATCGCGGTCAGGTACTCTCATTTATGAGAAGATTCTCCCTCCCATAACTATAACCTATTTTACAGCCATATTGTAACTATTGCAATATTATTTTTGCTTATAAAGGCATCGGCCATTTCTTCATGCAGCCTTTGGGTGTCTTCTTTCATGTCCATTTTAAGGAGGATGTCAACTATATAGAACCCCCGAAGCGGAAGGGTCTTCAAAATCCGGTTCGCCCCCCATCTGCCGCTCGTTTTTGAGGATCAGGGCGGCATATTCCAGGACCATCTTGCGGTCGGCGGGGGTCAGGCGGCGGAATACTTCCACTTTTTTATTATTGGCATAGACAAAAGCATTTTTCTCAAATAAAATAATGAGCAGGTGAGTGGAATGAGTGATGTACGAATTGCCATATCGGGAAAGAGCGGCTGCGGCAATACCACCGTCAGCAGGATGGTGGCTGATACATTAAAGCTGCGGTTCATCAATTTTACATTCAGGTCCCTGGCGGCAGAAAAGGGTCTGACTTTAAAGGAAGTGCTGGATCTGGCCGCCAAAGATGAGTTCTGGGACCGGGAAGTGGACAGCCGCCAGGTGGCCATCGCCCTGGAAGAGGGGGGCTGTGTACTTGGTTCCCGGCTCGCCATCTGGATGCTTAAAGAAGCGGACTTCAAAGTCTACCTGCGGGCAAAACCGGAAACCCGGGCCGCCCGTATCGTCAAGCGGGAAGGGGGCAGCCTTGAAGCGGTGGCCGCCTTTACCGCTGAACGGGACCGGCAGGATTCGGAACGGTATTTACGGATATATCAGATTGATAATGACAATTATGATTTTGCTGACCTTGTGATCGACACCGATGAACTGGACCCCGCCCGTATTGCGGCCCTCATCGTTGAGGGGGTTCAAAAGTTACCGCAACGAAACCGGAAAGAATGAGTCCCGCAGAATTCAGGGACATCATTTATTCAAATTACGAGAAGGCCGGAAGAACCTTCCCCTGGCGGGAAAATACCAACCCCTGGGGGGTCATGGTTTCGGAATTCATGCTCCAGCAGACCCAGACCGAACGGGTCATTATTTACTGGAACCGCTGGATGAAACTTTGGCCCAGTCCGGCGGCACTGGCAGGGGCCTCCCTGGAAGAGGCCCTGCGGGAATGGAGCGGCCTGGGTTATAACCGCCGCTGCCGTTATTTAAAGGACTGCGCCCGGCGGATCACCGCAGAATACGGCGGCAAGGTACCGGCCGCCCCGAACGATCTGCTCCCCCTTCCCGGCATCGGCCCCTATACCGCCGGGGCCATCCCCTGTTTTGCCTATAATTACCCCTCGGTATTTATCGAAACCAATATCCGCGCGGCGGTGCTCCACTTTTTTTTCAAAGACCGCACCGGCGTAAAGGACAACGAAATTTTCCCCATCCTGGAATCCTGCCTGGACCGTAAAAATCCCCGGAAGTGGTACTGGGCCCTTATGGACTACGGGGTTGCCCTCAAGCAGGTAACGGTAAACCCCAACCGCCGCAGCGCCCATTATGCGAAACAATCCAAATTCGAAGGCTCCTTCCGCCAGCTCCGCGGCGCCGTGATAAAATCCCTGGCCTCCCAGGGCCCGGCGGAAATCAAGGAACTGGGAAAACGCAGCGGCATTGGGGATGAAGATTTGTACAAGGTCCTGGGGGTTTTGGAAAAGGAGTTGATGGTTGCGGAGGATGATGGGGTTTACCGGATCAAAGAGGAATGATTAGGTCCATTCGTCGATAGTCTTTTCTGATTTACGCCATTCACCGACAATTTCTGTCCCCATGGATTTGCAAAACCGGCAGAGCGGTATGGGGCTGTTCAGAAAATCTATAATTTCCTGCATATCCTTTGCTTTGTAAATATCAATTGAATCGGCCTCTGTTACGGGAACGTTCTGGTTAAAATAGCGGTTAAAGTGTTTCATGCTGAACACAAAACTACAGGTTGCCAGGCGGCCCTTGTCCAGCCCTACGGTGCAGAATGCCAAAGGACAGCGCATAAAACTCTTTTTTATATTCTGGCTCCCCGTCAGGTCCAGGCAAAATTTGCGGGACACCTTTTCACTGTTCTCCGTAAAGCCAAAGTAGTCGAACTTGTAGCCGAATGTATCGGCCCGCTCTTCAATTTTTTCCCAGTTTATACCGGGATACTTTGTGGGTGTCATCACAATGTTGTATTTTTTGGCGGATTCCCAAAAGACATCCTTTTGCGCAAGGAGCAAAAGCCCGTTGGTGATAATCTGTATACGGCTCCCGGGGAAATACTGCCGGGCGACGCGCATAAATTCGGGCAGTTCCGGGTTCAGGAGGGGTTCGCCCCCCACAAGCATGATGGACTGAATATTGCCCCCCGACAGTTCAGAAAGACGTTTCAAGTCCCGCTCGGTCTCTGCCAAATCGGCAAATACGGGCTCCGCAAGCTGGGAAAAGTGGTTGCAGCTATAGCAGGCCATATTGCAATGTTCCGCAACGCAGATGTCAATCCCTTCCAGGGCAGCCGGGCGGATGCTCTTCTTTAAACGCCCCTTGATCTTTGATAGTGTTACTGTCACCTCTGAATTACCAAGCCCGAAGAAGCCGACAAACTTTTTGGCGCACTTTTCCGTAACCAAAAGGAATTTCTGCGCAAAGGTCGCGGCGCGGGGGCTATTGATCCCATTGTTATCATTCATGACTTTATTTTCCTGCTTTTAAAAAACACCGGAAGCCAGTAGAAAAAATAAACTATTCTGAACGGCATTCCGGCCCTGATTGCAAATTTAAAAAGATCAATAAATATACCGGGAAAACGAAAAAAACGCCCAATCCACGGATGGGAGGCGTGAAAAAATGATTTTGGACGGAGGTAGTAATTGTAAAAAAACCGGCTTACTGCGAAACCCGAGTTGAGTATCAGCAGATAGGAAAGCAGAAACCGGGCGTCTTCCCCCACCGCATGCCGGCTGAAACGCAGGGCATAACGGTTTATCAGATCCGCACGGAACATCTTTCCCCATATCGTGGCAAAAAGCATAATCCGCAGGCATCCCTTTTTGTCCAGGGCGCCTTCGTTCTCCGGCTTTACCAGGGTAATGTATTCCCCGGATGCGTTTTTCAGCCCCGCTACGCTCCTTCCGTCTTCAATAATATTTGTATTGAAAACCAAGAGGTCGCAGGAGCTGCTGTCCATAAGCGCGGAACATTCTTTTGCGGTCTCCATCTCAAGGCTGTCGTCGGCGTCGCAGAAAAGGATATACTTCCCCTGCGCCTTATCCAGGGCCCTGTTCCGCGCCGCCCCCGGCCCGGCGTTTGCCTGATTCAGTACGACGATACGCGGGTCTTTGGCGGCATAGGCCTCCAGTATTTTATCCGAGCCGTCCGTACCGCCGTCATTGGTGCAGATAATTTCAATTTCCCGCAAGGTCTGGGCCAGAAGGGAATCAAGGCAGGTTGAGAGGTATTTTATATCGTTATAAACAGGAACAATTACAGAAACCTTTGGCGTCCCCAAATCAATCCCCCGGAACATTCAGCGGCTGAACGGAATCGAACCGTCGTCTCCAGCTTGGAAGGCTGGGGTAATAGCCATTATACGACAGCCGCAAAGTATGAATATGATATCAAAAGCCGGTATTTTAGTCAACGCTTGGCGGGGGTCCGCTCAGGGCAAAAGCATTTACTATGAGAAACAAAAAAATCATATATAGCGAGTTGATTAGGAAAGAATAGTGTAAAAATATACCAATTATGGTTTAATTATACGGCGCATTTCGTGAATGATGCCAGCATAAATGCAGTGAAGCCCGAATTTCTTTCATATAAAGTTACCAAATATAGTCTAAGAAAGTAAATGCTTTTGCCCTGGGGTCCGCTCGGCGGGAGCCCTTCAACCTCTGCTTTTAATCCCGTCAACGGCCCAGGAGAGGATCACCTCAAGGCGCTTTCTGATGGCCGATGGCATGTCGGTCTGGGAGGCGATAAAGCTGTTGACATCCGCGCCGGCGATGCTGTAGATAAGAATCCCCTCCGCGACGGGTTCAAAATAAAACTGGGCGATAAACTTTTCACTTTTTATGACCGGGAAGATCAGATAGCTCAGGTCCTTGTAGTTGGTAAGGCTGTATAAGAATCCGTATTGATCCAGGCTCATGCTGCCCCGGTAATATGAGTTACCGAAATTTATATCCTTTAGGCGGATATAGATGGTCTCTGTCGGGGGGATTGAGCTTTTATCCGGAGGGTCCTGAAGGGCGGATGTTCCTTTGGGACCGTTGACGCGGGTAGCATCCTCAAAAAGGGGGACCTCCGCCTTCCGGGTAAAGGAACTGTAGGTGCGGCCCTTTAAATCCCGGATATTGCCCAGGGCGTTATAGACATCCACCAGGGTCACCGGTTCCCCCCCTGTATGGGGAATGACCGTCAGGGACTCCACCAGGACCGAAGGCCGCCGGCCGGTGATCTTCCCGGTAATTTGGGGGTCCAGGCCGGGGGAGGGCAGGAGGGCGAACCAGGCGGGCCGCTCAAAGGAGGCGATGTACCCCTCATCGGAGAAAATCTGGTCCCGTATGTCCCCGCCAAGGTCGGAAAAAATCTCGTCAATGGAACGGGGCTCGGCGGACAGGGGGAAGGAACAGAGAAGGATTAAAAGAAACAGGGCGGTGATTTTCTGCATTTAATAGGCTCCCTTGCCCTTTATAACAACGCTGAAGGTCTTAAATAACACCCAAATATCAAGCCACACCGACCAGCTTTGGAGGTAGTAGGTATCATAGGAAACCCGCTCCGCATAATCAGTATCCGACCGCCCCGAAACCTGCCAGAGCCCGGTAAGCCCCGGTTTAACCGAGAATATCCGCTTAAAATCCTCGCCGTATTTTTCAACCTCATCATCCACAATGGGCCGGGGACCCACCAGACTCATTTCCCCCTTCAAAATATTGATAAGCTGGGGAAATTCGTCAAAACTGATGCGCCTGAGGATCTTTCCAATCCCGGTTACCCGGGGATCGTCCTTTAGCTTATGGTTCTGTTCCCATTCTTCCCGGATTTCCTGATCAGAATCAAGCAGGGCCTTGAGCCTTTCCCCGGAATCGGAAACCATGGACCGGAACTTGTAGGCCGTAAAATGGCGGCCGTCCTGCCCCAGCCGTTTGTGCCCGTAAAGAACCGGGCCCGGGGAGCTGATTTTAACCAGCAGGGCGATAAACAGGAGCAGGGGCAGGAGGATAATCCCCCCGATAATGACAAGCGAGAGATCCATGCACCGCTTAATCCCCAGGTTCCAGAACATCCGCAGCCGGTGGCTTGTTACAAAGCCCAGGACCCCGTCAAAATCGCGGACCGACATCCAGATATTGGTGGCGCTGAAAAAATCGGGGATAAGCACGTTATACCGGAAAGAAGATATGGAATAGTTCAGCAGCTTCGCCAGTTCCTGCTGCTCAAGGGTGGGCATGGCCACTATGGCCATTTTGATATTGAAGCGCTTGACAATTTCGGGCCCCACTCCGGTATCGTGGATGATGGGGATATCCCGGTATTCATCGGCGCCGCTTTTTTCATTGTCCAGGATAAGCACCGGTATATAACCGGTCCGCTTGCTGCCAAGAAGCCGGTCTATGACCAGTCTGCCCGTGCTGCCGCTGCCGTAAATAACCGCAGGAATACCTCCCAGCCTGGTCCTGCTCAGGACGGAGTGCATCAGACTCCGGCAGATAATCAATATGGGCACGGAAAAGAAAAAGCTGACGATAAAGGCCACCGAAATGGCGTCAAATTCCTGATCTTCAATATACCGGGAAAAGATAATGCCCCCGTGGGCCAAAAGGGAATCTACGGTAAAATGGCGCAGCTCCTCCGATGGCGCCAATGATACCCCCGGATAGAGGTTGGTAAACTGAAAAATAAGGATAAAAACCGGCAGATACTGCCAGTAGGTAACAAAGGACTTAAAGTTAATGGCGCTTATATCGTAAAGGTTTACCAGAAAGAACCCCGCGCCGAAGGACAGCATAACCCCAATAAGGTCCGCAAAGATAAGAGAGGTAGAGGTTAAGGCTGAACTGGTCCGATGGTACCGGGTCCGGTACCAGTCGTCGAATTCGGGAAGGGTCATAGGTATAAGATGCAAAAAAAGAAGACTTTTGACAAGCTTAAAGGGATATTATTTCTTATATTCTTTTACGCTCCCCGACAATATTTTTAATCCGGTCCTTAAAGGCTTCTTTTGAAAATTGTTCCACATGGCGCCTGTATTTTTCTCTCCCGGAATCCGTTATGGCAGAAAAATCTTTTTCCCGCTTTTCAAAGGACTCAAGGGCGGCTATAAGGGAAGCGGGGCTCTGTTCATCAAAAAAGACCCCGGTAACATTTTCTTTAACCGAATCCAGCGCCCCCCCCCGGCGGAAGGCAATGACCGGGCACCCTGCGGCGTTAGCCTCTATGGGGACAAGTCCAAAATCTTCGATGCCCGGGAACAGCAAGGCCCGCGCCCCGGAAAGCAGGGCCTTTACTTCATCATCGGAAACCCTGCCCCGGAAGTCAACCAGGCCGGACTTTTCGTATTTGCGGATATCCCTTTTGTCCATCCCGGCTCCCGCCACAACAAGCCTGCGCCCCGAGCGGATGCAGGCCTCAATGGCGATATCCGCCCGTTTATACCCCACCGCCTGCCCAAAGAAGAGGTAATAATCCTGCGGCTTCCGTTCAAGGTCGAGAAATTTTTCTATAGAAGCGGGGCCAAAAACAACCTCCGCCTCCCGGTTATAGGTACGCAGTACCCGTTTCGCCACATAGCGGGAATTGGTGACAAAACGGTCCACCATATTCGCGGAACTAATGTCCCAAACCCTTAAGCCGGGGATCAGCCTTTTCATAAAAAACCGGACCGGGAAAGAGGATTTTCTGAAATACTCATGGTACATATCCCAGAGGTAGCGCATGGGGCTGTGGCAGTAACAGAGGTGATAGGCGTTTGGATTGGGCACCACCCCTTTGGCCGGCCCCGCTTCGCTGGAAATAACCAGATCGTAATCCTGCAGGTTGAAGTCCTTTAAGGCATTGGGCATAAGGGGCATATACTTCTGGTAGAGCTTCTTCGCAAGGGGCAGTTTATTGATATACGAAGTATACACCCGGTGGGAATTAATCAAGCCGGATACCGCCTTTGGAGCGTACACATGGGTGTAGATATCCGCATCGGGGTACAGTTCCAGAAGGGCTTCCAGCATTTTTTCGCCCCCCCGCATATTGACCAGCCAGTAATGGATTATCGCGGTTTTCAATTATTCGGAGAATTCCTTTAGTATGATTGATGCGGTCTTTTTAAAAGTATATCTATCAATCTGTGCGGCGGAAAGCTGTACCCTTACAGGGGGCTTGTTGTAAAGCAGCGACAGCAGACGGTCTTTCAGGTCCGCGGCGTCGCCCTTCTTAAAATACTCTACCGGAAAGTCCCGGTAGATTTCCCTGAAGACCGGTATGTCCGATATGAGCGCTCCGGTACCAAGGGTCATGGCTTCCAGGGGAAGCAGGCCGAAACCTTCATAAAGGGATGGCTGTACCAACAGGGCCGCTTCCGCAAGCAGTTTTTTCAGTTTTTCATCATCGATAAAACCGGTAAATTCGATGGCGGCGGGATCGATGTTGTCAATCTTTTGGAAGATTTCCTTGTCGCTGGTGCGGAATTTTTCTTTTTCCCCAACGATGATTAGTTTATGTTTCAGCCCCTCCTGCCGGGCCGGCGCAAAGGCGTCAAGCAGATACGCAAGGCCCTTGTGTTTTTTGATGTTTCCGATAAAGATAAGGGTGTCTGTTTTTTCGATATTTTCAGCGGGGATTTTTTTCAGATAGGGCTGCAGGGCGGAGTAGGTTACGATTACCGGGACCTTTGTGCCAAGATGGTATTCGATCCGCGCCTTTGAAAAACAGGAAACGGTAAAAATTTTTGTTGAACGGGCCGCCGCCCTTTTATAAAACCGCTTTCGTAAAAACAATCCGGTCTTTGATATCATTTCCGGCATATCAAGAAAAACAATGTCATGGATGGTGGTATAAACCGGAACGGAGATTCCCCCGGGAATGTTGAAGAAGGGGGAGTAATACAGGTCGGTCTTGTTGATTGCCTTAAGCAGGGCAGGGGGGGGGAATAGCAGTTCTTTGAGGGAAAATATTCTTACCCGGTAATCTATTATCTGTACATTGGTATAGGGCGCGGTTAAGGGCCGCAGTTTTTCTGCGTTCCCGACCAGCAGGAACGAATTGGGGGAATCAAGAAAAAAGGGAAGGCACTCCCGCAGGTATACAAAGATACCGCCGACTTCGTCAATCAGGCGGCAGTCAATGGTTATGTTCATAAAATTTTTATCATAGCTCTGCTTCATTTTTTTCACGACGTATATATTTTTTGAAAACTACCTTAACATCATTTATGCGAATTTTAAGCATATTTTTTGTATCAATGTTAGCTACGCTCAGCTCACGGTACATTTCCTGCTCATCAAGGTAAAATGGGCTGTTTAAAACATATAAAATATCAGCGGAGGAACTATCAGAATATTTCGGCAAATCGGTAAATCCATAGAGTTCTGCATATAATGAATAACTTGATTGACCGATAAATTCGTAGAGTCCCGATTCCAGTATATTCTCACCAAGCATTGCTGATTTTAACTGTGGATGGGCTTCCGTATCTGCGGCAATATATGCACGGCTCTCTTTGTATGTGCCTGCTGAATCTCCACCTGGCTTTGCTTCGTAAAATGCCTGGCAAAACAGAAAAAACAACAGGGGCGCTATAAATTTTAATTTCTTTTTGGACAGGCACTCAGAAACAACAATAGCCGCAATAATAATAAAGAATGGAAAAGAAATCCTTAGAAAATAAGACCATTTAAGAATTGGAACGAACGATGATAAAACGTAAGCCTCCGTAAAAATTATGCAAACTGAAGAGACTGTATAGAATAATAAAGGATTAGATGGAAAAGTAAAAGCTGCTTTCTTTTTTAAGAAAAGATAGGCAAGAAAAAAAATAGCAATACCGCAAAGGGTAAGTGTGAATTGAATACCTGGCGGGGATGGTATTATACTACCGCTGACACGTAAGGCCCTTTTTAACGCGGTATGAAGAAAGAACGGGAGAAATGAAGATGCGATTATTAGATTACCCGTAAAAAAAGCGCCTATCTTTTTCCAGGGGAAGGTTTTATGCTGCAGGGTATATACAACAAATACAATAAAATTACTTGCAACGAACAAAACACCGTAATAATAGATGTTTATTATACACACACAGGGAATGATATATAAAATCATTCTTTTTACGGTCTGTGCTTCAAGGAGCTTTAAAAATGCATATATGATAACCGGTATTAAAAAGAATACCAGGATATAACCGCGAATTTCCTGTGAATAGCCGATCGCATAAGAACTGATTGTCATAAAAACAGCTGACAATAAGGCTGTTTTTTTATCGGAAAATGATTTAACGCCAAAATATACAGATATTATTGCCAGTGTTCCGAAAACAACGGAAATCATTCTGGCCGTTTCCTGGGACCATCCAAACAGGGCAAAGCAAATACGCAGAAGAATAAAATGAAGTGGCGGGTTTCCCGTATCGGCAAAGGTTGTTAAAAAGGGCAGCGATGGATTTCCCCATATTGCGGCGGCGTCAATTTCATCTGCCCATGCAGAATAGCGGTTATACCCGTTTATCCTGAGGGCAAAGCCGAACAGGACAATGATGAGTAATAATATCCATCCGAATGTTTTTTTATTTTTGGTAATAATGGCAAGAAAACATCTGTGATAAAGCACAAACAGGCAAAGAATAAAAAACCATGTAAGGGCATATTTCATCGGGTATAGGAATAATGCACAAATTCCTTTTACTACAAGATTAAAATCGCCATAGTAATTTACGCAGTCTTTGATAAAAAGTAATTTTTCAAAACGAATATTTGGTAAATGGTATAAAACATACCCATCTTTTTCCTCAATGCTTAGTTTTTGAATCTGCTCTGATGAAAGATAAAATAATTTGCTGCCAACGAAGATGCTGATATTATCAATAGCCGACAAAACAAAGGCCGCATCTGAAGTCGGAATACGAAGAAAAATCTTCGTAACGAATCTGTTGTCAGGAATTTGTGTGTGCAGTATCGTATTTTGTATTGACTGTTCCTGTTCTGTGGTTGGAGAAAAATAAAGCAGTACATCATTCGGCTTTATAAATAACGAGAGATCATGTGCATATTTTTTATCTATTTCAATATTTACATGAACTGGAGCAAATATCCCTCTCCATCCTCCCAGCGAATGTGTATTGTAGGTTGCCAGATACAGGAACGAAATTCCCGCGCCGAGAATGCAAACCACAGTAAAAAACAGCCTGAAGGTTTTATTCAATCTTATTACCTCTTTGTCTTATTTATAAAATCCGCAAGGCTTGTATCAGATGTCAGTAATACTGTTTTACATCCCGCTGCCAACCCCGCCTCTACATCCCGGCCATCATCCCCAACCATATAGGATTTTGATAAATCGATGTTGTACTTTTTTGCCGCTTCCAGCAGCATCCCCGGTTTCGGCTTGCGGCAGTCGCAGTCAATCTTGTATTCCGGCCGCTCCCCGGGAAAGCCCCTGTCGGGGTGGTGGGGGCAGAAAAAGATATCGTCCAGAAAGGCCCCCTGCTTTCCCAGGTCGGTTTCCATCTTGTCGTGGATAAGGGCAAGGTCTTCCAGGGAAGCCTCTCCCCGGGCAATGACCGGCTGGTTGGTGATAACAATGGCGAGGAACCCCGATTCATTGATCCCCCTGATCGCCTCCGCCGCGCCTTCGATCAATTCAAACTGTTCCGGCTTATTGATAAAGCCATTGATTTTGTTTATGGTGCCGTCCCGGTCCAAAAAAACGGCCCTTTGGGGCAGGGACAAATTCCGGGCCTTTACCAGGCCGCTTTCAATATCGGAACTGACCTGTTTATAACGCTCGGGGGTACCCAGATCCTTGATGTATTCGGGGGTTTTGTAGGCGTAAATTTCCTTTGAAGAAACCAGTGGTTTTAAAATATCCCGGTCCAAATCTACCTTTCCCGTTTTCAGGGTCGATTTTGCAAGCAGCTTTTTGGTCAGAATATGGATACCGGAATTTCCCAGGTTCTTGTAATACTGCCTGGGGTCTTCCTTGTTAAGCCATCGGATCACCCGGTCCGAATCGCCGGTTAAAAGGAGCGCGCTGTCATAGGGATGGCTGTTGGGGTGGGCGGCAAGGGTTGCCATGGCCCGGTTCTTTTGGTGAAAATCGATGATGCGGTTAAAATCAATATCGAACACAATATCGCCGTTTACCAAAATAAAATCATCGCTTAAGGAGTTTTCAATTTCAAATAAAGCCCCGGCGGTTCCCAGGGGGCTTGTTTCGGTATAGTAATCTATGCTGCATCCAAACTTGCCGCCGTCGCCGAAATGATCCCTGATGATATGCCCAAGGTGACCCACCACCATGGTGATATCCGTAAGGCCGTACCGTTTAAGGCAATCGATCTGGTATTCAAGGATGGGCTTGCCGCAGAGGGAGATCATGGGCTTGGGGATGTCCGAAGCGATAGCAGCTATCCGGGTACCCTTGCCCCCTGCCATTATTACTGTTTTCATTTAAAGAAGTGTTCCTCCACCGCCAGGCATAGCGCGTGATATATGGGCAGATGGAATTCCTGTATCTTGAAGGTTTCCGTTTCCGGAACGATGATTGAGACATCGGCGTATTCCGCAAGCCTGCCCCCGGTATTTCCGGAAAGGCCGATAACCTTCATGTCCTTTGCCTTTGCGGTTAACGCCGCATAGAGCACATTCTTTGCGTTACCGGAAGTGGAGATTCCCAAAAAGAGATCCCCCGCATTCCCGTATCCGTAAACCTGCTGGGCAAAGGTAACGCTGCCGTCAATATCGTTGATGCAGGCGCTGGAAAGACTGCTGTGGCCCGTAAGGGCAATGGCGGGCAGCCCCGGCTGTATCCGGGCGGAAAGGTAACCCCCCAGTTCGCTGTTTATCTTTTCAAGCTTTGCGCAGAAACCTGCGGGCAGGGCCCGTTTTCTGACAAAGCTTTTCATCAGTTCGCCCACAATGTGTTCGCTGTCGGCGGCGCTGCCCCCGTTGCCGGCAATCAGGAGCTTGCCCTTTGCCTCGTAGGTTTTTATGATCAAATCGCAGGCTTCCTGTATTTGATCCCGGATGCCGCTTAAAGCGGGGTAGCGGCCGATTAACTGTTGTATATGGTCCATGCCTGTGTTCCTATTTCGGTAAAGCTGGGGGTTAGAACGATACCGTTCTTTTCTTTTAATGCTCTGATAAGTTTTATGCGGCTGCAGGGGTTACAGTAGATCATCATGAAGCCCCCGCCGCCTGCGCCGGAAATTTTTGCGGATTCTGCGCCGTTGTCCATTGCGAACTGGTACAATTCATCAAGAAAGGAATTGGATATTGAAGCGGCGGCGTTTCTTTTGGCCATCCACCCGTTCCGGAGGCATTGGGAGAATTCTTTAAAATCCCCTTTCAATAGGGCCTCTTTCATAAGCAGGGACTGTTTTTTTAATTCGTGCATGCTTTCAATGTTCTTATTGTCCCCCTTTTGGGTATGTTCAATCTGTTCTTTTATAATGTTGGCGCTTTCCCGGGAAACCCCGGTATAGTACAAAACCAGGGACGCCTCAAGCTCGTTCCGTATCCATCTTTTTAAACGCAGGGGATTAACAATGACCCGTTCATTTTCATAAAATTCCATGAAGTTAAAGCCGCCAAAGGTGGCGGCGTACTGATCCTGTTTGCCCCCCGCCAGCCCTATGTCTTCCCGCTCAATCTTATAGGCCAGGGCGGCAATGTCGTATTCCCCCAGGGGCAGGTTAAGCCATTCCACAAAGGCCTTGATGATCGCCACCACCATGGTGGAGGAAGATCCGAGCCCGGAGCCTGCGGGGGCGTCCGAATAGGTGGTCAATGTAAAGGAAAGGGATTTGTTTTGACAGAAATCCGAAACGATGCGGTTATAGATTCCCGTATGCAGGGGCAGTGTTTTTGACATTTCCAGCCTTGATGAAGCGTAATACTCCTCACGTTTATCAAGGTCCGCAGCAATAAAAACAACCTTCCCCGACTCATTCGGTTCAAGGGTACAGTAGGCGTACATGTCTACGGTTGCGTTGAGTACATTGCCGCCGTACATATTGTAATAGGTTGCTATATCGGTGCCCCCCCCGGCAAGACCAAGCCTGAGGGGCGCCTTGGATCGGATAAGGCTTTTCATAGTTTTCCTCCAAAATCCTTAATGAGACCATAGACCTGGACGGCGGCCTTATCGTAGGAATACTTTGCCAGTATTTTATCAGGCGCTTCTACGCTTTCGCATAATAGATCATCCAGGCTGATATTGGTGTCAAAGGGGGCAATGTAATGGGCGGTATCGCCGTAAATTTCGGGAAGGCTGGCGGCCCTGGAAATGATTACCGGCGCCCCCACAGACAGGGCTTCCAGGGGCGTCAGGCCGAAGCCCTCATAATACGACGGAAGCAAAAAGGCCCTGCATTTTTCCATCAGGGCCCTGATCTTTGAATCCTCAAGATAGCCCAATAGAACGATGTTGCTTAAAGAAACCACATTATCAAGTTCATCGGCTTTAACCGTGGGCAGGCTGGTCCCCGAAATGGCGAATATCGTTTCAGGATGCCTCCGGGCATACTCAATAATCCACTTTATGTTCTTGCGTTTTGAAAGGCTCCCCAGGGAAAAATAGTATTCCTTTTCTTTTAACATCGGGAATTCAGAAAAGATCGAATAGTCCGCCTTTATCAATTTGAAATGTTCCCAGGAACTGTAGATTACGCTTATCAATTCCGGCTTTATATGAAAGGTCTCCGCCGTCTGGTCCCGGGTAAAATACGAAACGGTGATAATTTTCTTCGCCCTTTTTGTAATAAGCCGGTACTGCCAGCGGTTATAAAGGCGTATTATTTTATCCCGCCGGCTGCCGGCAAAATCCTTAGGGTAAAATTCGCAGTAAATGTCATGGAGGAAAACAATGCCGGGAGAGAAGGGGAGGCAGGTGTTCCCGTATTCCAGAACCGTATATTCCCGGTGGCTCAGCAGAAACCACTGGAGTGTGACCATCTGCCACCACAGATGGGACTTTATATCTTTTTTATGGCGGATTACCTTAAGGTTTTTATAAGGGGGCAGGTTCTGCGTGTTATGCGGAACAATGATGGCGATTTCGCCGGGGGCGGAAATCCGGTCCAGCCGCAGGGTAATCTCGTAGGCGTAACGTTCTATGCCGGTAAGCCTGCGGCAGAGGAAATCGCCGTTGATAAGGACCGTACTCAAGCGCCCAATTCCTTGATCAATTCATAAACCTGCCGCGCCGAAGTATCGTAGGAATATTTTTTAAGAATTTCATCGGGGGGTTCCACCGGCTGTTTTAAAAGTTCGTCCAGGTCCGTATTGATATCGTAGGGGTCGATGTAATGGGCGGTGTTCCCGTAAATTTCCGGCAGGCTGGCGGCATTGGCAACAATAATTTTTGCCCCGCAGCACAGGGCTTCCAGGGGGGTAAGGCCGAAGCCCTCGTAATAAGATGGCAGAATAAAGGCCTTGCAGCGTTCCATCAGGGCTTTGACCTTTGAATCGTCCAGGTAGCCAAGAAGGACAATATTGGCAGGAACCGGCGCATTGTCCAGCTCGTTTACCCTTACTGTAGGAAGACTGACACCGGATATGGCAAAAGTACTATCGGGGTGTTTCAGGGCATACTCAATAATCCATTTTATGTTCTTGCGCCTGGAAAGACTGCCAAGGGAGAAATAAAAAGGCTTTGAAAGTATTGAAAACTGATCGTATATAGAAGTATCACTTTTTACAGTCTTAAAGTGATCATAACTGCTGTATATCACCGAAATTTTCCGGGGCTTAACATGGTAATTCGATATGATTTGGGCCCTGGTAAAATGGGATACGGTTGCTATCTTTTTTGCCCTTAGTGCGATAATCCGGTACATAAGACAAAAGTACCGGCGTTCCAGTTTTTCGCGCCTGGTTGTAAAATCCTCAGGAAACAGTTTGCAGTAAATGTCATGCAGAAAGGTAATTCCGGGCCTGAAGAGAGGGCATGAATTGCCAAAGTCAAGGGGTATGGCGTGGTGTTTTTTTAAAATCCGGGGAAATATAAACTGCTGCCATTTGGGGAACGATTTAATGGCCTTATCGTAGAAAATGGTTTTTATATTTTTATACTCCGGTTTTACCTTTGCGTTTAAGGGAATTACTATTCCAATCTCATTTTTTTGGGATATCCTGTCAAGACGGGCGGTTATTTCATAGGCCAGGCGTTCAATGCCGGTGAGGTTATTGCAGAGGAAATCGCCGTTGATTATTATCATGAAGTCCCGATTATAAGTTTATATAATTTTATATCCAAGACTCTTGGCATCGTTATAAAACATTTTTACCGTTTCCAATGAAAGATCGGTAAGGTCTTTCCCTACATTGGTTAATTTTTTTAAAATGTCATTTGTAACGGTAATTATGTCTACACCTGCTTCCTGAGCTTGAAAGATATTGAGTAATTCCCTGGTACTGGCCCATAAACTTTCAGCCCCGGCAATGCTTTTGCACATATTGGCGGCTTCCTTCATGATGGGGATTGGATTAATCCCTGTATCTGCTATTCTGCCTGCAAAGACAGATACAAGGGTTCCTGAACCGGGGTTTATATTTTTAAGAACCGTTTCTACCTGATTAAGTGTCAGGATTGCCGTAATATTTAGATTAAATCCTTCTGCCGATAATTTTTTTATCAACCCTGCGGATGATTCCCCTTTTGTATTAGTTACAGGTATTTTTATAAATACATTTTCTCCCCAGCTTTTTATTTTTCTGGCTTCCTGTTCCATGGCTTTAAAATCGTCAGAGAAAACTTCAAATGACAGGGGGAGTTTTGGGATTGCCTTAACAGCTTCCAAAGCAAATGCTTCAAAGTCTGTAACGCCTGCTTTTTTCATTAATGTAGGATTAGTTGTAAAGCCGCTTACAAAACCGGCGCGATACATTTCCAGCATACCTTTGATGTCAGCTCCATCGGCAAAGACTTTAATTTTAATTTCACTGCTTGTCATAAAAACACTTCCTTATGATATAAGCGCATTGACAATTAAATGCCATATAATTCCCTGCCATCCTTCCGCATGGGGGGTTATTCTTGAATCACAGACAACGGGTATCAGGATGCAGGCATCAGCCTTTTGTTTTGTATATCCGCCGTCCCTGGAAACAATACCGACAATCTTGGCGCCTTTTTCCAATGCATAATCGATGGCTTCTTTTATATTTAAAGAAGTTGTAGAAGAACCGCCCCCGACAGATAGAATAAGCAACATGTCATTCTCATTTAATTTTGAAGTTTCAAGCCATTTGCTGAATGTTGTATTCCAACCTTCGTCATTTGTTCTTGCGGTTAATTCCGCAACATTATCGGTTGGGGCATAGGTTTCTATGCCTGCAATTTTTCTAAAGTCATTTACCGCATGGGAAGCATTGGCTGCGCTTCCTCCTACGCCAATAATAAATAATCTGCCCCCCCCCCGTTTGTTTTAGGGCGCTTAATAATTCAGTAGCCCTTATTATATCTTTCTTATTGATGGTCCCCGTTATTTCGTTGGTTTCTTTTAAATATTGCTCGGTGTAAGCAGAAAAATCCATATCTTCCTCCGGTTAATTTAAAGTTTGTATTCTAATTGCTGCTTCATACAAATCGGCAGCAAAATAATTTGGGATTTCAGTTCCGCTTTTTTTTAATGAATGCTTGTTGTTAATTTTAATTGTGTGCATATTCATGGCATTGCCGCATTTTATATCCGTATCCTGGTCGCCGATAAAATAACATTTTTCTGTTTCAAGATCGTATTTTTTTATTGCTTTTTCCAGAAACAATGTCCCCGGTTTTCGGCATCGGCAGGTTTTGGTATACTCGGGGATAACACCGGCAGGGTGGTGATAACAATAAAAATAATCGTCAATCAATAACCCATTTTCCTCGGAAAAAATACAAAGCAGATTTTCAATTGCTTTGATGTTTTCCAGGGTAGTTTTGCCCTTGGCATAACTTGGCTGATTTGAAATTATTATAATTATAAATCCCTGCTCTTTTAGAATTTTTAATGATTTCAGGGCATGGGGATAAATACTAAAATCTTCCGGATAATGCGGCGATTCATATTCACCTGTATCAATATTGTAGACCAGGGGATTTATAACGCCGTCTCTGTCTAAAAATACAGCCTTATTCATTATGATAATATTTTACGTAAATCTTGCAGGCCATCCGGGGAGCCGATTTCATAAAATCTTTTGAAAACTTCATAGCCAAGCAGCTGTTCTTCATCGGATAATTTTTCATATATTTCTGCCAAATCAAAAATAGCGCCGTCTTGATATGGAGAAAAAATCGATCTTTCCAGGATTCCAAGCCCATAATCAATATAGTTCATTTCTGCGATTTTGTTTGTTTTACTGTATTTTTTTAATTTATTATCTTGAAACAGTACATTGCTTGTATCATATTTATCTTCATTTTTATATACGGTCATTAAACCTTTTTTATTTGATTTCAAAAAGTTCTCTTCTATTTCGCGGTAATTGATATCCAGATATGAATCACCATATAATATAAAAAATTTTTCAGGTAATATATTGCCTATGTTTTTAATCGCCCCCCCTGTCCCCAACAGCTTGTCTCCGTCCTTGCTGTATTCGACTTTAATGCCGTAGGCACGCCCGTCTCCAACACATTCAATAATTTTTTCCCCAAGATAACCGATGCAAATAATAATGTGGGAAATGCCCTTATTTTTAAGTAATGTTAATTGGTGATGGATAAATGGTTTCCCATTGATATCAATCATGGATTTGGGGATTTTTTCGGTTACAGGCCTCATTCGGGTAGCCAGACCGCCGGCGAGTAAAATTAAGGGGATCACTATTGTACAACTACCTTGGTGCCTTCAAAATCAAATTTGAACCGTACTTCCTCAAGGCCGGCCTTCATCAGAGTATGACGCAGTTTCATTTTATCTTCGGTATAGAACATCAGGAATCCGCCGCCCCCGGCCCCGATTAATTTACCGCCTATTGCTCCGTTTTTCATTGCAAGATCATACCATTCATCAATCTGGCCATTTGACATATTACCGGAACGTTTCTTTTTGTGTTCCCAATGTACATTCATTAATTCGCCAAATTTTAATAAATCACCCTTTTCAAGGGCCTCCTGGCCGGATATACCCAATTCCTTGACAAAATGTAAATTTTGTATGATGTCGTCCTCATTCTTTTTACTTCTGTCATCCTGTTCTTTTAATATTGAAGATGCAGAACGCGAAAATCCGGTAAAAAACAGAATAAGATTGTCTTCAAGTCCGTACAGTGTTTCCTTTGTTAATTTTAAAGGTGATATTTCTACTTTTTCATCGGGAAGAAATTCAAAGGTAGTAATTCCTCCAAAGGCGGCAATGTATTGATCTTGTTTACCTATTGGCTCTTTAAGCCGTTCCAACTCTACTTCACATGCCCTTTCTGCAAGAAACCTTGTGGAGATTATCTGGTTTTTAAACGTATATAACGCCTTCAGCAGGGCAGTGGTAAAACTTCCTGATGAACCCAGGCCGGTACCGGAAGGTATATCCGCAAGGCTTGAAATTTCAATGTATTTCCCATCCATGCCGAGCATTTTAAAACATTCCCTGATTATTGGATGTTCAATATCATTTACACTGGATATTCGTTCCAGTTTTGAGTATTTTAAAAGCAAGTCTTCTATATATGTTTTATGTATTGTTATATAGACGTATTTGTCTATCGCCGCTGCTATCAGAAACCCGGTGTGTTTTTTATAGTAAGACGGCAAATCAGTTCCGCCGCCACCGAGAGAAATACGCATCGGACTTCTTACAATGATCATTGTTTATTCCTTATCCTTTTGAGTCTTGTCAATAATTTCTGAAATAATGTACATGGGCCTGCCTTTTACTTCATCGTAAATTCTTGAAACATATTCCCCGATCAACCCCATGAAGAATAGTTGTAATCCCGAAAAAAATGTAACGATAATAATTGTGGAAGATAATCCCGGAGTGATATCAGTATTTATAATGAGTTTTTGCAATAGATACCAAATAATTAACAGTATGCTAAGTGCTACAACGAAGAACCCTACAAAGGACATCATTTGAAGGGGTTTTGAAGAAAAACAATAAATCCCGTTAAAGCATATTCTTAAATCCCCAATAAATCTATTGTAATTTCCTTTACCTGCATATCTTGCTTCCCGGTCAAATTCGACGCTGGTTTGTTTGTACCCGATTAATGGAACCAAGCCCTTTAAGAAGGCGTTTGTTTCCTTTAGGTTTCGCAAATTTTCCATAATGATCCTGTCTATTAAGCGAAAATCCCCGGTGTTTCTTGGAATTTCTATTTCGGACATTTTGTTTATAAGATAATAACCCAGGTATGCAACCATTTTTTTTATTGGACTCTCGCCTTTTCTTGATCTTCTTTTTGCATAGACCACATTGTAACCTTCTCTCCATTTGGCAATCATGACTGGAATTAATTCAGGCGGATCCTGAAGATCCACATCCATAATAATGCAGATTTCACCCTTACAATTAAAAATTCCTGCCATTGTTGCGGCGGGCTGACCAAATCGTCTGCTGAATTGTATCAGTTTTATGGCATTATTTCTTTCGATATTTTCCCTTATTATTTCATAGCTTCTGTCTGATGAAGGATCCAGGCAAAATATTATTTCATATTCCATTGATATGCCGTTTAAAATTCCTTCAATGCGTTCAAGAAAAATAGGTATGTTTTTTTCTTCCTTGTAAACAGGTACAATAATTGATAATAAATTTTCCATGGCGCAACTCCCTTTAAAACAACAATATGATCTTATAAAATTTTATATACAATCTTGCTTAAAACTAAAAATCCAAATAATGTTGTAGAAGAAACTGATATTATGTTAACAATCAGTACGTTGTCAATAACATATTTAAACAATAAATTACTCACCAGAAATGCTATAATAAAATTGCAACCAGCGGTAAATAGATATCCTATAATCCTTCTTTTATATTCTACTACAGATCCCAGAAATGTAAAAAAATTATTTAATAAAAAATGAATGGCGGTTGCGCTTATATACGCAATGGTTACCGCCATTTTGTTTTCCATAGTTAATTTTCTTTTAAAAAGCCAAAGCAAAGTTGTTTGTATACAAAATACTGTTCCGCCAACCAATAGATATTTAAATAGTTTTATAAATTTATCCTGTAAGAAATATTGTTTTATTTCCAATTATGTACTCCGTGACATGGCTTTTTATAAAAAACAAAACCATACAAGCGGCCCTTTAAAGAGGTAAACCTGCCCTTTTCGTAAGGATAAATGCAGACCTTTATTAATTCTTTAAGAATAATATTATAAAAAAATGGAATAATCAATTCGTTAAATTTATATACCCATATTGCTTTTTTATAAAGAGCGCCATACCCTTTGCCGTAGGAGTAGCATTTTTTTATTGTTTCTGTCTTGGCGGGGTGAAATATATATGAATTGGCGTGATAATAGCCTTTATTATTGTTCTTAAGTAAGAAAAACAACAGATCGCTTTCTTCGCCGGAGCCAAATCTGGCGCCAACTCCCAGCTGTTCGTCGAATTTGAAATCTTTTATGCATTCTTTGCGTGTAAATATCGTAAAAGAAATACCGGTATACATAATATTATTAATAGTAATTTCTGAATCTGTATTTTTTGCGTTAAGAATGCCTTTATTGCCATCTTTCTCCCTGGTGTTACTCGTATAAAAGCCATAAGTATTATTGTGGGAAAAAAAATTAAAAACATTATTTAATGTATCGTTATTATACTCGCAATCATCGTCGGGGAATGCTATGATATCACCGGAGCATCGCTTTAGGCCAATGTTCCGGTTAAGGCTTAACCCCTTTTGATTACTTTTTATATATATTATGTTAATAATATTTTTGTAAGCATTATATATATCAAAAACACGATTGTCCTTATTTTGATCGACAATTATCAATTCAAAATTTGTATAGGATTGATTTAGCAGGCTTTTTATAAATATTACGATCTCATCTTTTCTGTCCAGGGTGGCCATTACCAGTGAAAATTTCATGGCTATATTTTACCATGGTTCCTTGTTTTCTTCACCTGTTATCAATTCGATGCCATAATATTTGGCGATATCTGTATTAGGCCATATTTCTGAATCCGGCAGAAGATCAACCATGCCAAATAAAGCGGTGTGTTTATCCGGCGCGGGAATTGGCGCTTTAACAGTTATATTGGTATTGCCATTCTCTTTCTGGGTTATAATATATTGGGAGCGTTTCTCCCATTTTTGATAAATGCCGAAAACATTTTTACTTGCAATGATGAAAGACCATCCAAAAAAGAGAAGGAATATAATTGCCAAAACGGGTAAATTCCTTTTTATAATTTCCGGGACGGTGATTTTTATTTGAAAAAGCAAATTTAATGAGGCTATCAAAAAGAAAACAATGACAATAAAACAGGTTCTTTCCGAGATGGCAGAAATTAAAATAAGCGAATACATGCCCGCAAGGCCTGCTATAAAATAAAAAAGAACAAAATAATTTATTTTTATCCTGCGATGGAAAATGCTATCGATCAATAAAAAAACTGAGAATCCTGCCAAAATAAATGCATTTGATTTGAAAAACATGTCGGTTGTTTTTAATAAGCGTTTTATTATTTCAATAATAAATATATTATGAACCGGTTCTTCTGCCAAAGACAGCGCCAGTCTGGCATAATTACCCGGCGCAATAATCAAAAGGGCATATCCAATCAAAAAACCGATGAAACCTGAAATTTCAAAAAACGATTTTTTTTCCTTGATGATTATTTTTTTTATAAAATAAGCTATCAGCAGGAAAAGAACCGCTGCGCCGGAATTTTCATTTGACCACCCTGCCAAGATGCCTAATAGTAAAAAAAGCACGGAAGATAAAATATTTAATTTAAATAAGTTGTTATCATTCTTTTTTCGGTATGGGACTAAAAAGAAGAGAATGATGGTTGTTGTCCATAAATAATTACAACTTCCGCCAAATAGAAGAAAATTTTGTCCCCAGGCAGGTACAATAAACCATAAGACGATATTGATGGTACAGAAAAGAAGACAATTTATTTTTTTCAAAGAACCGGTTATATGGAAATATATTAAGAATATAAATAAAGTGTATATCATTGTATTGCATATATTAAAATAAAATTTTCCTGTAATATTTAAGAAAAACTGAAATAAGAAATGCGCAACACTTCTCCCTCCCCAGGTAAAATAATGGTTGTATTGGGAGATAAAAACGTCTGATATTGAAGATACTCGCTCTCCTGTACCAAAAACAAAGGCATAACTAAAATCATCAGCTATCATTGGGGTGAACAGGTTGAGTGTAAAAAATGCCAGTATTATTAATATCGGCAGTATGATTTTATACCTGTTTATTAAAGTAATATAGATCCCTTTCATTTAATATCTCCTTTACCGGAATGGTATTTTTTATTTTCAAAACTCTGTTGTCGTTTTATGTATTTCATCTATGGTTTTATCCTTCCATAAATTTTTATGCCATTCCGTATAATCGAAATTGTTGCTTTTTATGCAATTTTTTTCTTCCCTTTATTTATAATTTCATACAACCATTCCGGGGCAAAATCAACACCATTATCCCAGCATAATGTATCCAAGTCAACTTTAACGGTTCTGAATTTATCCAAGTCCAACAAATCCTTAATAATTTGTCGATGATCATTAGATAATTTTTCATTAAAATCAATTATCCCACTTATGCCATCGTTAAATTCTACAAATACTTTATAAGCATCCTTTAATTCAGCCTTTACAACCCATACCATATCATCCTCCACGCTAAACTAATGGCTCTATTTTAAACCATTCTCCAGTTTCTTGTACCATAATACCTAAAAAACGGCTTAACTCCGGCATTATTTTATAATAGCTCTTTCATAATATAAGGTCAAGCCTCTTTTTACGAACCAATGGCGTTTAATATTTTCAAACTCTGTTGCCATTTTATGTATTTCGTCTATGGTTTTATCTTTCCATAAATTTTTATGCCATTCCGTATAATCGAAATTGTTACTTTTTTATACACAAATTTCATTTAATCATTATCTCCTCTACCGGAATGGTAATACTCAATCCCTGGATTGAAAAACAATCCCGAAAAACATCCCCTTATTACAATGATCAGTAATTTTAAGGAGCCGTTCTTGTTCTTCAAACATTGGCGGGCTCTGAAAGAAACTTCCTTTAAAAATTTAAAACAAAATTTTAAGGTCTTTGATTTTTTTCTTAAAAAATAAATTTCGTTTCTCTGCCCATAATAAAATTTCCAGAATACACCGGAATCGGAATCCACCAGGGAAGTAGAATAGTTGTTGGCCGTTTTGTGAACAACATTGCTTTCCGGGACAAATATACCGAAATACCCGGCATTGGTTATTCTTTCGGTATATTCAATATCATCGGACCAGATAAACAGTTCCGAAATCGGAAAGCCAACTTTTTTAATAGCCCTGTTATTTATTAAGCATGAAACAAAAGAAGTTTTATTAAACAATAAAATATTATTATCGGTATATTGGGAATAGGCAATATCGTGAATATAGAGCGGCGGCCGTGAATTATTCATCTTGTGTACAGTGCCATCGGTGTACAGGACCTTACTGCATAGAAAACCGGTGTTTTCGACTGTATCAATTTTATTAACCAGTTTTTCCAGGGCATCCCTGTTTGGAATGGTATCATCGTCCATTACCCAGGTCCAATCGGCATTGTATTCGACAGATTTTTTTAAACCCGCATTAAACCCTCCGGCTCCTCCGGTGTTCTTTTCCAAATTGACGATTTCAAAAAGTTCCGGCGATAGGGATGTTAAATAATCCCTGGTATTATCGGTGGAAGCATTGTTAATTACGATTATTTTCAGGATTGGATATGACTGGTTTTGAACCGCATTGATGCATTCCTTTAACAGGATCAGCCTGTTAAAAGTAACTATTACACAATTAATTTTTTGCATGTAGTTGTTCTGCTTTCGATAAGGCAATTTCAATTACCTTATCCATGTCATAGTACTTGTATTCGGCTAAGCGGCCGCCAAACATTACATTTTTTTCCTTTAATGTAAGTTCATAATATCTTTTATGGAGTTCGTCATTGGCTTTATCATTAATAGGGTAAAAAGGTTCTGTGCCTTCTCTCCATTCAGCGGGATATTCCCTTGAAATAACCGTTTTTGCCTGTGTACCAAATTCAAAATGTTTATGCTCTATAATACGGGTGTAAGGGGTATTATAATCGGTAAAATTTATTACCGCATTACCCTGATAGTTTTCGCAGTCCAGTATTTCTGTTTCAAATTTAAGGCTCCGGTATTCAAGTTTCCCAAATTCATAATTATAAAATTCGTCGATCCTTCCGGTAAAAATTATATTTTTTGCAATGGATTGAAAATAAGTTCTGTCTTTAAAGAAGTCGGTATTGGTTAAGGTTTCAATACCGGTAAGCAATTTTTCTGTTAATGTATTATATCCTCCAATGGGAATACCCTGATACCTGTCATTGAAATAATTGTTGTCAAAGGTAAAACGTACGGGAAGCCGCTTTATGATAAAGGGCGGCAGGTCTGTACATTTTCTGCCCCATTGTTTTTCCGTATAGCCTTTAATCAGGGTTTCATAGATATCCCTGCCAACGAGGGAAATTGCCTGTTCTTCAAGATTTTCGCTTTTATGTATGCCCGCTTCACCCTGTTGTTTTTTTATCATCTCCCTAGCTGCCTGCGGGCTTGTAACACCCCAAAGTGAATAAAAAGTATTCATGTTAAAGGGTAAATTATAAAATTTTCCCTTGTAATTTGCTATGGGCGAATTAATATAATTATTGAAAGATACAAAGGAATTAACAAAATCCCACACCTCTTTGTTATTTGTATGGAAAATATGCGCGCCGTATGTATGTACATTTATATCTTCTATTTTTTCACAATAGATGTTTCCCCCAGGTTGAGCTCTTTTTTCAATTACCAATATCTTTTTTTTCTTTTTTTTTAATTCATGGGCCATAACAGAGCCAAATAATCCGGAGCCGACTATTAAGTAATCGTAATTGCTCATCGTTTTGTCCGTGCTAAGTCCATTCTGTTATTTCCCTTTTAGAATTCCGCCATTCCAATCCACGCACCATATTTTTTATATTACAATAACGGCAAAATGGTATAGGTTTACATAAAAAGTTAAATATTTCTTCCTTGTTTTTTGCCTTATAAATATCAATATAGTCTTTATCTGTCACCTCAAGATTTTTATTAAAATAATTGTTAAATATTGATATATACGCTGTTTCAACGCATGGATATAATTTCCCATCACGTAGTTGAATACAGTTATTTGGCATGTGACATATTTGAAAATTTTCTTCTGTATTTTGTTTGCCTTCTAAATCAAACGGCCGTTTTTGCATTGTTTTATTTCCAATAAAATAATACCCTAAATTTACTTTATGCAGTTTTGCTTTCGTTTCTATGGCAGCATAATCAAGTTTTATTGGATATTGGGTAATTGATATCTTAATATCATTTTCGTTGCACTTTTCCCAAAATACATTTTCTTGTTTTAACAACAAAATTCCATTGGTAACAATTTCTATAACGCCAATCTTAAAGTATTTACGCGTTATATCGAGAATCTCAATAAAGCGTGGATGCAATAACGGCTCGCCTCCCATTAAATGTATGTTTTCAACTTGTCCTTCAACTAATTCTCCAATACGCTTGCAATCATGATCATAGCTATCTACATCAATATTGAGTTCTGCGGCAAGCGGAGAAAAATGTTCACAGCCGACACAATTCAAATTGCAATGGTCGGTGATGTTTACCTCAAAGCGTAACAGTGTTTTTGGTTGTAAGCGTTGTTTTGCATTTTTCTTTAATGAATTAAGATAAATACTAATTTGTTTTTTCTCAGGCAAATGGCTTATAATTTTGTCTTTTATTTTTCTAAAAAATTTTTTTAATAATTTATAATATTTATGACGGGGGGGGGGGGATTCTTATCTCTTTGCGTAACGTCATAAAAACCTCGCTTTTATTTTTCGGCGTTATAAACCGGAATAATGACTGATATTCTGGGAATGATCTGGTTAATTGAATTCATGATAGGGTGTTTATTATATAACCAAAAAAGCTTAGATTTTTATCATCTCTGTATTTATTGTATTTAACTTTCCATGTTAATTTATGAAATATAGTATTGGTACAAAATTGTAAATAATCATCAGCTGAATACTCGCATTGAAGATTGTTTTGCAGCGAATAGAGGTTTGGATTATTTATTGGAACGTTATCCAACATGGTTCTTATTTGTGGAATTAATTCATACCCAAGGGCAATAGCATAATCAATTAAAAAATAATCAATCAATTCGTCATATTTTTCCCAGTATGCATAAAAAAAATCTTTCATGTAATTGAAAAAAACATTATTTTTTTTTTCCGCAAGAATAAAACCGCACCACCGGCTGATATCACTTTTCGATATTTTTTTATTTATTATTCCGGCAAATTGTCCATGGGAAACATTGTCTGTGGATATCTGTCCTTTCTGTGTAAAAAAATTACCATTGTTGAGTGTAATAGTATCAGAAACCATAACGGTAGCGTCAAGATATAAGCCTCCGTATTCTGCAAGCAATGATACCCGCAGAATATCGGACAAATGGGTAAGGCTGATTCGTTTGTCCTCAAACTTTTTATTAATATGTTCAGGCAATGTGATATAATTCTTTACATTATTTTTATCAATCAACCTGATTTCAAGGCTGCCGGCATATTTTTTTAATGAATAGTAACAGGCCCTGATAATATCCGGCATATTGTCGATGCCATCCCACCAGATTAGCCATATTATAGGAGGTATTAACCCCGCTTCTTTGTTGTCTTTAGGGTATTGATTGTCATTAAACTTATTGATGATACCGGAAAAAGAAGCCGCAAGATATTTTAGTATTGTTTTATGATGAAATATATCGCAGTTTTTTTTTAACAAAGGTAATTTACGTATTATTTTGAATTGTATAGTTCCAAGGGCATACTTTAAATTAAAAGTTTTGTTTAAATGTTTAAATAATGCATATTCCCTGATGATGCGATTGAACATTATATCATTGATCCGTTTTTTAGTGATATTTTTCTGTCACACCGTTCTACGGTTGAGAGCCGGTGGGCAATGATAATAAGCGTTTTATTATTGCTGATATTGTATATTTCGTCCATGATTTTAGCTTCCGTATCGGTATCAAGGGCGGAGGTTGCCTCATCAAGAACCAAAATATCCGGTTCATTGTACAGCGCGCGGGCAATGCCTATCCTTTGTTTTTGGCCGCCGCTTAATTGGACACCCCCGTCCCCGACATTGGTTAATAAACCGTCCTTTTCGGAAAGAAAATCCCAGATATTGGCCATTTTTAATACTTTTATTATTTGGTCTTCGTTATAGTCAGAACCAAAGGATACATTTTCCGCTACAGTCCCATCAAAAAGATAAATGTTTTGCGGAATATAACCTATCTTGCTGCGCCATGAACGAATATTATCTGATGTTATTGGTATATCATCAATACAAATACTGCCGGAATCCGGACGGTGAATACCGGTAATGATATCGATCAGGGTGGATTTACCGCTGCCGCTTTCTCCGGTAATTGCTGCCTTTTCCCCTTTTTTTATAGTCAGGGAAATATTATTCAGTATTGTCGGACCGGTAAGATAGCTGAATGAAATGTTTTTGATTTGAATACTCTCATTAAAATCAATTGTTCCATCACCGTCATGCTCTATTTCCTGGTTTGTATTGGTATATACCAGGTCCAGTGAATGTTGATAATAAATTATCTGGTTGATCTTTTGAAGAATCTTGAACATTGCCGGAAGGATGCGGTATAAGGCAAGGGCATACATGGTGATTATAGGAATTATAGTATCTGCAGAATTGTACTTCCATAAAATAAAAATGACCGTAGCAATTAACAGGGTAAAGCCTGCATTTTCAAGGATATTTTTCGGCAATATCCCTATGGTTTCGCTTACCGTTTCTGCCCTTGCGTAGATATTTGTCGAGGCATTAAAAAATGACGATACCTGTTTTTCGTTGCCCCTTAATTTAACGAATTTTATATTGCCAAAGGTTTCTTCCAGTGTCCGGTGTAATTTTTTATGGGCTTCTACTTTTTTTATCCCATATACCTTTGTTTTTTTTACAAAGAGCCGTAGAATAAATAAAACAATGAATAATAATATCAGGGTAAGGATAAGGGTCATTTGCCAGTTAACTATTATTAAGTAACTATACAAAAGAACCACCGTGAATAATTCGGCAAACATCTGTATTATATGCAGTATAAGGCTACTGGTATTGTTTGCTTCGCCGTTTGTAATATGTATATAATCTGAAGAATTACCCTGAATATAGGCTTTATAGGGCATTCTGAGATAGGTGTTAAATAAATTATAGGTTATTGTTTTAAATGCGTATCTTGAATATTTAGTAGAAAAATAGGTATATAAAATATTATAAA
Source organism: Spirochaetia bacterium (assembly GCA_025997875.1). Lineage (GTDB taxonomy): Bacteria > Spirochaetota > Spirochaetia > Treponematales > Breznakiellaceae > BNUT01. Next base: position 11,827 of record BNVE01000002.1, on the reverse strand, counting down.
TGGATCTGAAAAAATAAAATATTATGATAAAAATACCAAAAAAGATAATAAATTGGTATTTATCCTTGACCCCGCTTAATACAAATAATTTATGGTAATTTCCCGAATCGACAAGGGAAGGGTTTGACGCAACGGAAATAAAGGGCATCACAATTGAAACACCCATGGTTTCAATTAACGATAGTAAAATGGTCAGGGATAATAAGATAAATAGATAGACCCTTTGCCTTTTATTAAGCAGCTGATAAAGTCTAACTATGGTTGTTCCAATGATGTTTATTTTCATAAATTACTAAAACTTGAACTTTAAACCCATGCTGATGTAGGCGTTTACCCGGTGGACAGGTGAATAGTCGGCATTTGATGCATTTAAGGGATTCTGCTCGTCCCTGATAACCAGGGAACCGGTTAGGGATAAGTATTTATTAAGATAGTAGAGCCCGGAAAGGCCAAAGTCAAGAAACATCCGGTAGCCCATTTCTGCGGGAGCCCCGGGATTATTTCTGGAATCAATATACCAGGAGTAATCCAGATCGGGGTTTCTTCTTTGTACAAAGAACTGTCCGTTACCCCTGGGAAAATAGAGCTTGAACCCCAGGTACTGACTGTTGCCGCCGGTTCCAATTCCTGCCCCCATCCACTGGCCGCGGTTGGTGTGTCCCTGGGTAACAAGGTGATGTGAATAAAAGGTCGCGTACCATGGGATGATGCGGTCATAATCCCGGGAGTTTTCCAGATTGGTAAGCTCAAGCAGAATTTCCCCCCTAAATGAATTTTTAAAATTCAGGGATTTTTTAACCCCGACGGTGTAGCCTTCGGTATGAAAGGGATACCGTAAGAACGGGTTAAATTCACCCTGATAATCATTTCTGCCCCATTCAAGGTAGATATTGAGACCCGCTATGGGCAATAGGTAATCTATGGTTACTGAAGCTCTTTGGTCGTTTTCATCAAAGCCGGCATCGCTAATCATTTCGGGTAATAATAAAGTGAATATGGTTTTGTAATTACTTTTCTGGCCCCATTTGGACAACATGATGCGGTTGAAGCCCAGGCTGAGCCTGCGCAGAAATGGGGGGGTGTAGGCAATGGTGAACCCGGTAATAAGATTATGATCGTTGGAAGTATCGTTATCAAAATAATCAGATTCGGACAAATAGCCCCACCATGCCCGGGTTTCAATATCCCCAAGGTACCAATTCACTTTTGGGATGAGTATGGACTGCTTCCGCAGGCCGATATCAAATTTGGGATAGGTCGGCGCGTTGTTTGAATGGATAATGGGGTTGATCTGCGCAGGGCCCAGCCATATGGCCTGGGTACCGAAACCCAGGGTCAGGGTTTTCCAGGTATAGCGAATTTCGGAATCTCCCCAGTCATAGGTGAAAAGCGGCCTGTCGCCAAAACGCTGGGGAGCGTCAACGTAGGGTACGCCATAATACCCATACACGGCGCCTCTGTCGGTATAAGCGGCATACTCAGGCGACGGTCTGATAAAATCAAAGGCCGCGTTCTGTGAAAAGGAAAGCTGCGGCTTATAGGTCAGCTCAAAGCCATAGGCTTCCAGCCGGGCGCCGGCGGTAAGGCTGAGGTTGTAGCCCTTGCCCTGCCAAAGAGCGCCGTCGTTCTGGCCGTAGGGGGCGGCGGTGTTAATTGAATTGAATAATTCGGGGCCGTAGATCTTTAGATCAAGCAGGTCGAACAGGCGGCGTTTGGTTCCAAGGTTTTGGTTTTCCCAGGGATGGGAGGCACCTTCTTTAATGGTCCATACCGAATCCGAAAGGGTACGGTAGTTGAGGGTAGGGCGCTCAGTGAATCCCTGGAGGGCGAGGAAGTCGTAGTATTCCTCTTCGGTGGATTTCAGGGTTTCCTGGGCGGATATAACCGAAAAAGAAATAATAAAAAAGATGACAAGGGTAAAAATCAATTTCCGGTTTCTGTCACTAATAAGCATGTTCATCATCATCTCCATAATAAGCCTATTGATTAAGATATATTTCAAGGTTTTACCGGACGTGGAATTCTGGCAATGAATTGTTCACCTGCAACATCGTTAATCAGCTCAATATCAGGCTGGTTTTCAAAAGCTCTTCGTAATCCTGAGCCAAGGCCGCTGTATGGCAGGGTATGCGTGCTAAACAGGGCAATTTGGTTATTGCGTATAACAGGATTCCCGTATTTTATTTCCTCAACAGTAAGACTGTTCGGCAGTTTTCCCGGACTTATTATCTCTATGCGGTTATCAAAAATGAGCAGGCGAACAGGTGAGTTTTTGAAATAATCCCGGTGAATTAACGCATTTTGTAGTATTTCTACCAATGCTATTTCTGAAACTTCCAAAATCCCGATGGTATTAAAATCCCTGCCTTTTTGTAAATGCATAAGGCTTGACTTTAAATAATTCATGCTTTGTTTAAAAATTTCAGGTATTGATCCCTTGAGATCCTCCGGTTTATTGATATAATTATTCCCGCCTATATCATTGCCGACATATGAAACTGTTTTTATGGTAAATGCCGGCTTAATCGTTTGCGGTTCGTGTCCAAAAAATAATAATCCTGCCAATGTTAACCGGTCATTGCGTAACACCTTCTTGGCTATAAGCGCTTCCTTATATGACAAGCCTTTTTCCTGGTAGGTCTGGCCAAATTCTTTTTTAAAATAAGCAGAAAAAAGCCTTTCATCGGCGTCGTTTATGGTTGTATCAAATACTTCCATTTCATCAGCCTGCAAATTGGAACTTTGCTGAAAAAGCCGCAGGATTTCAGCATTATCCGTAAGCAGGCGCTTGTTTGCACCCTGCTTTACATATATCTCTCCTTTCGCGGTTTTATATGGTTTATTGACCCCCTCTTTAACCATTACTGCTAAAACATATTTAGGAATATTTTCAGAAACAAACTTAATCACTTCAGTTGTTACAAATACCGGGGGCTTGATGTTATCGGCGCATTCTGAAACTTTTTTATCCGTAAACTCAATTTGTTCAGGAAGTAATCCAATAATTCTGTTTGTTTTATCTTCAATTCCAAAAAAAATTGTACCGCCGATTGAATTCGACATGGCGGTTATTTCACGGCTTATGCTTTCGGAATTTGAGAACATTTCTTTAAATTGAACAGTACTTGTCTCGCCAAGGCTTGTGATTTCAATTAATTCATCCACGTTCATAATATACCATATACTACTTTCGTTTCTTCATTTTTTTGAAGTTTTCCTCTTTATGGTTACTTTAAACTGATTTTCTTCAATTTTATTTTCCAGAATTATATCGGGATATAATGCATATGATCTGCTTATCCCGGTACCAAGGCCTTTGTAAGGCAGGATGTACTGCGCAGCTGAAAGCAGTATGGGGTTGCGTATTACGGAAATACCATTTTTTGCATTTTCAATGGTAAGTGAATTAGGCAATTTCCCCGGGCTTATAATCTCTACCCGGTCTGAAAAAATGAAAATCTTTATGGTCGAGGAAATAAAATAATCCCTATGCATCATGGCATTTACAATCAATTCCTCAAAAACTTCATAGGGTATTTCCCATTTCGTCTGACTGTTAAACCCCCTTGTCTCGGGTACTTTTTTCATATTTCTGTCGATGAAATCCATAGTCCGCTGAAATACCTCAGATATTGTACCTTCAAGAATCACCTCATTGTCAGTAAAAGTATTTTCAATCTTTGGTCCGTCCACTGAAACACATTGTATGGAAAATTGCGGGCGTTGAAGATGCCGCTTTCGGGAAAACAACAGTAATCCTGTCAAGGTTAAAAGGCCGTCCTTTGATAAACCTAAATTTTCCGCCAACTGTTCCTTTGGTACTTCCAGTTCGTCTATGGATTTTCTGTATTTCCGCATTATAAATACATTAAATTGTCCCCAATCAATGTCTTCTGTTGAACTTTTCTTCACCAATAATTCATCGGCAAACAAAGAACCGCTGCTGCGTAATAGCCGGGCCAGCTCATCATTGGAGGTAACTTTTCTTTTATCAGATCCATTCTTTACATATATGATGCCATTGCTATCCTTATATGGTTTGTCAGAACCTTCTTCGACGGAAACAACAATTATATTATTACCTTGAACAGGCACAGTTTCGGTTAAAATATAAACAGGGGGGTATACTTTCTGGGAAGCTACATTCACCAGCTGCTGGTTTAGCTGCTGTATGTCAGCAAACGAAAGCCCGTTCAATGCGCCGGTCTTGTCATTTACTCCAAATATGATTATGCCGCCATGTGAATTCGAAAAGGCAATCAGCTCATGGGCAAGGCTGTCAGGGTGCGGCATACGTTCCTTGAATTGAACCTTGCTGGATTCCCCGCCATGGATTATTGTCAGTAATTCATTTTTTTTCATATTACAAGTCTGTTGGTTTTACTCAAGCATTGCAATTCTTATTCTCCAAAGAAGTGCCCCAGGCCGATGAAGAATTCGTTGTTTTTAAGGGGTATATCATGGTATCTGACCCAGTCTTCAAGGTTTACGCCGTAGCTGAAGCGGAGGTACAGGCTGCGCATAAATTCGGGGAAGATAAACATCTCAAGGCCGGCGGTATAGTACATTTTGATCAGGTCTTGGCTGTTTGGGGTTTTGGGATTGCGGAGCATCCCGATATCCATCATGGGGGAGAGGTAGAGTTCAAAATTGAAGAAACGGAACTTTGAGTTGTGGAACCAATCGGAAGGCCGGGCGGTCCAAATCTTTACGGGGAACTCAAGATTGAGGGAGAGCATCAGGTCCCCCTGGAGCTTGTTATTCAGGATACCCCGGAGCACGTCCCCGGCCTCATGGTAAAGATCATTGGGAAAGTGGTAGAACCAGTGACGGAACTGTGTCCTGGCGGTAATTCCGAAAAAGTCGGAAAGAATAAAATGGCCTGTGGCGTTTAACGAATAGCTGTTGTTCCAGACATTCCTGTTGTGATTAAAACTGTTGTCATTGTTAAAGGAAACATCCATGCCTTTGCGGAAATTGCCTATCCAGTCCACCCGTTCAAAGCCGAATTTTTGTTCCAGTTTGGTAAAGGGGCCTTTGCGCAGATCCAGCCATTCATGCCCGTTCTCGGGAGTGTACACAATCTCTTCCGCTATTCTGGGGGTATAGGTAAGTTCTCCGTTTCCAATGGGCTTAATGCCGGTCGGGATTTTCCAGGCCGCTGAAAATTCAACGCTGTTAAGGATCCCATCAAAATATTTGCCCCTATAGTCTTTCCCGTATCCATTTGGAGGGTTTGAATCCCAATCGCCGTTTCTTTCATTTACATTTATATAATGTTCAACATCGAAGGTAAAGGTGGTGGTTTTAAAGGGCACCTGCACGGCGACCCCGGCGCTGTTTTTGTAGTTCAGCGGATCGCCCCAGGTATAGTTAAATTCATTGTCAAAATTGATATTCCACATAAGCCCCATGGCTCTAAAGGGAATATCCGTATCGACCAGGAGGTTGAATTTGCTGTCATTTCTGTCATTTTTAGTTTCATACAGGTACCCCAGATCGATGCGCAGGGGGTTCATGGTACCGAAGAAATTGTAATCCCGGGCCTTGATGGTAAGATCAAAACCGCTGTTATTGTCCCAAAGGGGTTTGGGGAAGATCATGAGATTCCAGGTATCCCGGACGGTGATCAGCAGATCAACCGGGACCTTGCCGCTTTCATCCATTTCGCCCAGGGTGTATTCGATGTGTACATCATTTTCCAATACCCGCTGGTTGATAAGCCGCTGGGTCCGGTCCTGGATAAAGATTTCCAGATTTTCCCTGCCGCTTATGTCTTTCAGGTCGGTCAGTTTTCCGTTGTACAGGAGCGCGAAGGGACGGGAACGGCCGGTGATATTAAAATCGATTCTCCGGATCCGGTAGATCGTGGAGTCGGCAACGGGAGCCGAAGCGGCCGGCCGCTCTGTATCTGCGGGGGATAAGGCAGGGCCGGCAGGTTCTGCGGGGGGCGGTTCCTGGGTCTGGGCGCCAAGGCCCAAAGGGCAGAGGGAACAGAGGAAAAACAGCCACGCCAAGGTGGGCCCCTGGGCGGACAACCTGCTAAATTGAATCCGGTTCTTTTTCAAAAATTTATTCTCCATTGTGGTTGGATGCTCCGGTAATAATTGTCCTGAGCAGCGATTCGTCTTGGGGGGAAACGATCTGTCCGCCCTGTGCGGCGGGAACGATAAAGCGGGTCTTTCCGGCTTTCTTTTTTTTGTCCCCCCCCAGGGCCTTCAGGAATGCTGTTGTATCGCCGGCGAGGGGGTGGGGGGCGGTGGTTTCGTAACCGTAGGAATTCAGCAGGGCAATAATGGAATGGGCCCGGTCCCGGGGGGTAAGGCCCAGGGCAAGGCCCAGGTCGCAGGAACGGGCCATGCCCCAGGCGACGGCTTCCCCGTGGGAGAGCCGCCCCAGGCCGGCAAGGGATTCCAGGGCATGGCCAAAGGTGTGCCCCAGGTTGAGCAGGGCCCGTTCGGTTCCGGTTTCCCGGGGGTCCGCTTCGACAATGCGGCCTTTAAGGGCCACCGAACGGGCAATGCAGTCGATGAGTTTTTCGCCCTGTTTTTCCAGGAGCTGCCGGGAAAAGTCCGGGGGAAAGGCGGGGACAAAACTTCCCGGGGGGAAATCCCGGTTAAGGGATTCCAGGAGCCGGAAGAATTCATTTTTATCATCCTGATCCAGAACGGCGGTCTTGATGAGTTCCGCCATACCGGATTTCCATTCGCCGGGGGGAAGGCTGGTAAGGCTTTCCATGGGCAGGTAGATTTGGGCGGCGGGGAAAAAGGTCCCGGCAAAATTTTTTGCGCCGAAAAGATCGAACCCCGTCTTGCCCCCCAGGGCGGCGTCCACCATGCCCAGGAGGGTGGTGGACACAATGCAGAGCCGGGCCCCCCGCATATAGATCGACGCCGCAAAGCCGGTTAAATCGCTTAGCACCCCGCCGCCGGCGGCGATAAATATCCCATCCCGCCCCAGCCCTGCCTCTTTGGCGGCCAGGAGTATCTTCTCTGCCGAGGCCCAGTTTTTTTCTTCTTCGCCGCTTTTAAGTACGCAGACGGCGGCGGCCTGTTCCCCGGCGTTTCCGATGATTTTGCGGGCTATGGGGAGGGTGTTTTCATCGCATACCAGAAGGGCTGCGGGGCCGGGGGTATGGATTGCGGCTCCGGGGGTATGGATTGTGGCGCCCGGCGTCATGTCTTGAAGAATGGCCTCAAGGGCGGGGATGTGGTCCTGAATGTGTACTTCCGAAACTGCGCCGGGGGTATTGGCGCCCCCAAAGGCAAAGGTATAGTCTTTTTTCACAACGCCGCCATGTTTTGCAGCACCATCCGGGAAAGGAAGAGGGTGTTTTTCCGGAGGATAATATCTGTGTCGGAAATATTTTCCGCAAATACCGCGAAGGTATGATCGTCCATGGCCTGGAAGGCCGTAGAGGTATCTACGGATTTGAGGAAACTTAAGCCATAGCGGTGGCAGCTGTGTTCCACGATAAATTCCAGATCGCTTATCCCCACCAGGAGCACCGCGCTGATATTTTTCCGCTTTGCCCGGAAAATGGCCTCGTCAATGGTGTCCTTGTAGGCCATCACGTTTTTGATGGTCCGCTTGAAGTAGCCATAACTGCGGTGGAGAATCTCCTTTGTCCCCTCAATGGTTACGGCATATTGGATATTGCGGCTGTTCATCTTTTGTATGGTGATCCAACCCTTTTGGGCCAGCCGTTTGAGGATCGAGTTGGTCATCCCCAAGGAAGTCCCGGCGATAAGGGCAAGGTCCCGCTGGCGCAGGCCCTGGCCGGGAGAGTCGTAGAGGTTTTCCAGGATGATGTATTCGGTGTCTATTAATTCGGGCATGGGGGGGCATTCCGGCCTTTTTTCCGGAAAAAATTTTCCGGCCATGGGCTTACGCAGGCCGGATTTTGGTTCATCACCCCCGCAGGGGGGCGCGCATCCGGGATGCACAGGCGGCCGAAACACGCTCCATGATGCCGTATGTTGTTCACTTATTGAACAACATAGCATACAAGCCGCTTAGTCGGCAAGGTAAAAGATAAGGGATTCAATGAAATTGAGGATCTCCGAGCGGATAATGGGGGCGGGGCTGTCCAGGGCGGAAAGGCAGGTTTTCCAGTGTTCCACAAAATCAAGGGCGTCCCGGCGGTTCAGGGGGAGCTGCTTGCCTATGAGCAGGGATTCGTTGTTCTTGTCCCGCAAAATCCGTTCCCCCGCAAAGACGATGCGGATGTCCGCAAGGACATTTTTGGGGTTTTTGATGAGGAAGACCAGGGCTCCCCCGGATTTGCCGCTGTCCCGGCTGCCGAATTTCCGGTACGCCGTATAGTTCCACTGATCCAGGGGTATCCTGATCCGGGTAAGCAGTTCCTGGGGCTTAAAGGCCAGGGGGCCCGGGAGCAGGGAAAACCGGGAGGCGGATATCCACCGGGCCGTTGTGGCGTTTCGCAGCTCGTAGACCGCATCCAGGGCGATCATGGCGGCGGAAGCGTCCAGCCGCTGGTTTGGGGTGCAGATATTGCCCCCGATGGTGGCGAGGAAGCGCAGCTGGGGGCCGCCGATGCCTTCCAGGCAGCGCCTGAGCCCCTCGGGGACTATTTTCCCCAGCTTGATAATGTCCCCCAGTTTTACCATGGCCCCAATTTCCAGGTACCGTTCGGTCCGGGTTATCCGCCGCAGCTCATCAATTTTATCCAGGGAAAGAATGTTTTGGGGCAGGGTAAGGATCCGGGAAGCCTGATACCGGATAAGATCCGTACCCCCCGCAAAGGGCGCCGCATCGGGAAAACGGGTCCAGGCGGCAAAGAGCTCCTGAAAGGAGGAGGGGAAAAAGACCTGGTTCAGTTGGGGACGATCAGGACCGGCCATAGAGCCTCCGCTGCCGTATTTCCACCACCGCCTGTATGGCCTCTACCAGGCTTTCCGGATCGGTGCACCGGCATTTGACATCATCAAAACCCGCCAGTATCTCCTCCCGGTTGGGACGGGGGGTCCGCTGCAAAAGGGATTCGGCGGCTAAAATCTTGCCCGTATTGCAGAACCCGCAGTTTTCAAGGGAGCTCCGGGCAAAACCCTCGATAATGTCCTGGTATTCATCGGTCTGGGAGAACCCCTCGATGGTGATGATTTCGGAGTCCCGGATGCGGAAAGCGGGAATAAGGCAGGACTGGGTGATGTTCCCGTTAAAAATAACCGCGCAGGACCCGCACTTCCCGGTCAGACAGCCGTTTTTGGCCCCCGTAAGTCCAAAGGTATCCCGCAGAATATCGATAAGCCTGATATCGGCCTCGGTACGGACTACCACGTCTTCGCCGTTTAAAATAAAGCCTATGGTCATGGGCGCCTCATGATGGGATCGCAGCCTCCCGCTTCCGGAGTTTTCCCGCCTCCCAGACTTCCTGGGCCCCTAGGGGAATGGATTCAAAGGGGTGATCCATGGCCTGGGAAACCGCCTGCACATAGGCGGCGGGGATGCAGCTGAAGGGGAGTTCCCCAATGCCCTTGGGGTCCACCGTATCGTTCCAGAGAAAATCGATATGAATGGGGGGAATATCCGCAGGCCTGGGAATATTGTAAGCATCGATCTGGTCCCGGGTAATCCTGCCTTCAACATATTCAAGCCGTTCCCGGGAAGCCCAGCCCAGGGCCTGGACAGAGGATGCCTTCAGGCTTCGCCGGGCCCGGGTTTCGGAGAGGATCTTGCCCCCGTCGATCCCAAGCCAGGCCCCCCGGATTATGGGGGCGTATTGGGCCGGATCAATTTCTACTTCTACCACCGCCGCGCCCCAGCTGAGCTGGGAAAAACTGCCCGCATCCAGGAGCTTTCCCCCGGGAACGGGGAACATTTCTTCCAGACCGGGATTCCTGAGGGGCCGGCTGGACCGGCGAACCGTGATGGGCAGGGGATCCCGAAAATGCTGTTTCCGGATGGCAAGGCAGCACCGTTCCATCAATTTGGTAAGGATCGTCACATTCCGGGAAAGGCTGGATGGGCCCGAATCGGGACTGAGGGATGTGTTACGGGAAAGGACCCGCACCTTGCCGGCGTCGATGGAGAGGATCTCCGAGGCGATATTCCCCCAGATATGGTTGTAATCGTCGTTGGAGCTGACCATGCTGGTACGGATCTCCAGGGAACCGTCCTTTTCCAGGGTCAGTTCCACCGAATAGGCCCCCCGGTCGCTGCCGGCGTAGAGGAAGCCGTTCCCCTGCCAGGCGCTCGCGATACCGATTCCCCTAAGGGGCTCGCCCCAGGGATCGCCCCGTTCAAAGCCATGCTGTTCCTGCCGGTGGTGGCGGAGGAGTTCGAAGGAGGCCCATTTGCGGTAATAGTCGCTCATGGATGCAACGGTATCCAGCAATTGATCGATGGAGGGATTTTCCCGCAGGGGCAGCCCGAAGGCAAAAACACCGTTCCGGTTCAGATGCATGTTTTTCCGCCATTCCGCCGGGTCCTGCCTGAGGGTGTCGGCAATGCGGGAGACATGCCGCTCCATGGCAAAGAAACCCTGGGCCATGCCGAAACCCGCAAAGGGGCCCTGGGGGGGGATATTGGTCCGCAGGGCGGTTCCGGAGAGGGCCACATTGTCCAGGGTATAGGACCCCAGGCTCCCTATGCAGGACTGGTCAAGGATTTCATCGGTAAAAACCCCATAGGCGCCCAGGTTGATCCCCAGGTTGATCTCCGTAGCCAGAAGTTCCCCCTCTTCCCCCAGGGCGCTGCGGATATGAATTTCCGAATCGTTCCGTTTTGGGGAATAGCGGAAATCCTCCTCCCGGGTAAGGATCAGCTTGACCGGCTTGCGGGTGATAAAGGCCGCCAGGGCGGCCTGGCTGGCAGCCAGGGAGGGGTACCATATCTTTCCGTCCATGTGGAGGGCAATGAGGGAGGGTTCTATCACGATTTGGCTTTCGGGAATTCCCAGGACGCCCGCCGCAGAGCGCCGTACGTGGAAGGGCCATTGGGTGGCGGTATGGATAATAAAGCCGGGGTTTTCCCCATCCCCGTCTTTCCCGCTTACATATTCCACCACGGCCCCAACGGGTTCCGCATACAAGTGTTCCTGGATACCGGTTTTGTAGTTCCCGCTCACAATGGTTTTTGCCCGGGCAAAGGCGTTTTCCGTATCCCCCCGGGTAATGCGCCGCTCCCCCAGGATCATATCCGGCGTAACATTGTGGCTCGAAAAAACCGGGGCTTCCCCTGAGCACAAGACCCTGCACTGCTCCGCGTATTTTTCCAGCTTTGCCGGGTCCGGCCCGGTCAGGATGGCCACGGGCTCCCCGATGTATGACAGGGCATCCTCCGCCAGAATGGGGATGGAAAGCTCAAGAGGGGAGCCTGTGCTTGAGGTCCCCAGCTGATTAAGGCCCGGAATATCCTTTGCGGTAATAAGGCTGTAGGAGCTGATCATTTTGGGGCATTCAATGGATTGAAGCCTGCCCCTGGCCACGGGGGACCGGATGATCAGGGCACAGAGCATGGAACGAAAGGAGATGTCTTCCAGAAAGGAGCGGCTGTCCATGGGTTTATTTTATAGGAAAATGAGGGGGAAGGTCTTCCCCCCCGCCCTCCACAACGGGCAAATCAAGCTTTTGGGCGATATATTGACGAATCTTAAAAAAGCCCATAGAGTACATGGTGACGATCCCTCAAATTTCTTTAGCAGGGTGAAAGATTTAACGAAAAATTTATTCAAGAGGTAGAAATGAAAAAAATTATAAATGCAGCATTTATATTTCTTTTTTTAACAATAAAAGTAATGGGGGCGGGAAATATGGATAATGATACTGGCAATATATTGCTTGTCTTTGTTGATGCCTACAATACA
>BNVE01000001.1 GCA_025997875.1 Spirochaetia bacterium | reverse complement strand
GATTCTCTGTTCGCTCTCGCGGATACTTTCAAATCCTCTTGAGAGGGTTCTCCGGGCTACACCATGGTAAGATTTTTAACCTGAAGAATCCGTTCCCTTCGGTAAGATTTTTATGTAAGGAATTGCGGAAAAATCGTCTATTTTTGCCCCAGTTTTCCCGGAAACGGTATCACCCATTCGGGCCATACGTCCCAGTTTTCTCGCCCCTTTTAGCGTCTGCCAAGGCGTGAGCAGCAGCCCGAATGCCGGTAAGGTCTGTCTCATCCAATACCAGTAGATCGTCAACAATATCTGCTATCCTTTCAGGTACATCCAGCTTGCCTATTTCCTTACTAAGTAAGTCAAGTATGTACTGTTTTCCAGAATCTCCTTCTATCAATTCTTCAACCGTAATGCCCATATCTTTGGCTATGACTATAGCGTCCTTATAGTCAGGAAAAGTTCCCCTTTTCTTCCATCCGCTAAAGGTCTCTTTGTTCTTTCCATCGTTAATATAGATCGCGAAAATAACCATCTATAGACTGCTTTTTGAGCTTAGCACGTTTTTTCACTCTCTCATAGAAACGGTCAGGGCCGCTGCTGTCATCAGGGAAAAGCTGTTCTCCTGGCAGAGCATTGAACTGCGGGCCTCCGGCAGGCTCTTTTGCGGTTCTTTCGGTTTTTTATCATGTTTATTCTGATTTCATGCAGCCTGGTGCTGTTCATCGTACTGCTGCGCCGGGCCCTGCGCCGTTCCCGTATACAGGAACAGGACAGCGCCGCCTTTTCCCGGATGATCATGCTGGCCCAGGAAACCGAGTGTTCCCGGATCGCCGCCGAACTCCACGACGCCGTCCTTCCGGATCTGCGGGACAACCCCGCCGCCGCCCGAATCCGGGAAATCTGCGGCCGGCTTATGCCCCCGGACCTTAACCGGTTCAGCCTGAAGGATTCTCTTATATCGTTATGCGACACCTTTGTCAAATGCACCGGAATCGAATGTATCATCGAAATAGAAGAAAACCTTGACTTTGGCAGGCTGAGCGGCGAACACCAGCTGCATCTCTACCGTATCGCACAGAAGGCGCTTAACAATACCGGCAAACACTCAGGTGCAAAACAAGCCTCGCTGCTCGTCCGGTATGGCGGAGGGGAGCCTTCCGGGCCCATACTATTCAGTATTTCAGATGATGGCGAAGGTTTGCGAAGCATACCCGGTTTGCGAAGCATACCCGGTTTGTCTTGCAAACCAGGGCTGCGAAAAATGGGAAAACATGACGACGGCATCGGTATGCGGACCATGCACCGGCGGGCCGCCATCATCGGCGCCCGCATCAACTTTATCAGCGAAGATGGTAACGGCCTTATGGTTTGTGTTGAATTACCCCCCACGGAGTTTAAGCCATGAACAGCATCGTCATCGTTGAGGACCGCCACGTTATGCGCAAATGACTGGCCGCATGGTTTGCCGGAACCGGGCGTTGGCAGATTTTCGGGATCGCCGCCAGCCTTGCGGAAGCCAGGGAACTGCTTTCACAGAAAACGGCGCTGCCGGACATCCTGTTACTCGACATCCAACTGCAAAGCACACCGGACGGTTCCCTGCCGGAAGAAACCCTGGGCCTTGACCTTATCCCCTGGCTGCGTGAAACCGTCCTCCTTGCCGTGCTGCGGGGCGAAGTCTCCATAGACAAAGCCGTGGAGATGCGTTTGAAAAATGTAACCGAAGCCCAAAAACTCCTTACCAGCCGGGAAGCGGAAGTACTCAAGTATGTTAAAGAAGGCTTCTCCAACAAACGCATCGCCGCCGCTCTTGGCATAAGCCCCCGTACCGTGGAAAACATCCTTTCCTGTATTTACTTCCGAACCGGCATCGCTTCACGTACTGATTTGCAGCGGATGTAGTCTAAGCCTGAAAAAAGTGGTATACTAAAGATCGGAGGCCCAAAATGTCAGCAATTACCTTCAAATCCGAAGTAAGGGATAATGCCATTAAAATCCCTGAACAATACAAGGGTATAATATCGTCTCAGGTAGTGGTAACCATTAGGCCTACCAATGAAGAAGGCCCTATCATCTATCCCCCCCGTAACACCGGCCCCATTACAGAGGCTAATTTTCAGGCAGCTAAAATAGATACCCGCAATTTTGTGTTCAACCGGGACGAGGCAAATGAGCGGTAACCGGGTGTTTTTTGATTCCAATATCATCGTATACCTCTATACCGAAACGGAATTGGTAAAGAAGCGGCAAGCCCTTCAGGAATTTATCTCGAATGATCGGTATATCAGTACTCAGGTATTAAACGAATTGAGTAATGTGGGGTTTAAGAAATTGAATCTAACCGTCAAGGAAGTCCAGGACATCAGTAGCGAACTTGTCAGTGTTTGCTATTTTTCGGTGGTTGATTATAAAACAATACAAGATGCCCATGTTCTGAAAGATCGGTATGGTTATTCTTATTACGACTGCCTTATGCTCGCTTCGGCCCTTGAATGTGGCTGCAAATACCTCTATTCAGAAGATATGTCCGATGGTCAAATAATCAAAGGATTGACTATCAGAAATATATTCCGTCATCCCTAATCACCCCCCGCACCGTGGAAAACCTCCTTTTCTGTATTTACTTCCGAACCGGCATCGCTTCACGTACTGATTTGCAGCGGATGTAGTCTTGCCGATGCACCCGTTTTGTGGTCAGACTGCGCTTGATTCTCCCCTACCGGATTACGAAGACGCGGTACTGGTGATCTGTGCCGAAAAAAGCGGGGTTGATTATATCATTACCCGTGATTTTTATAGTGGAACTTGCAGGAGATTACGGTGATAAGTTCGCCGGATACCGTGTATACCAGCCGATGTTCCCCAGTAATACGGCGGGACCAGTATCCGGCCATGTCATGTTTGAGCGGTTCAGGTTTGCCGGTACCGCGAAAAGGGTCGCGTATGATTTCATTCAGAAGGGTATTAATTTTGTTGAAGATTTTATTATCTTCCTCCGCCCACCGCTGGTAATCGGCAAGGGCTCCCCCGTGAGAAAGGACATTCATAGCGGCATATCAGGAATAGAAACTGAAACGAGGTTTTTGCCCCTGCGGATATCCTCGACAGCTTGCAGCAGATGAGCCTTGTTAGCTGGGTCGCTGAACAGATAGGTAGTTTCATCGAAGGGTTCCTCCGGCGAAACTTCCTGTACAGTAATCTCAACATCTTGGTTGGGATAGGCGCTTTGAAGCGCCGCAATGAAAGGGGTTATATTCCGGGTGTTCAGTTTATAGTTTGAAAGCATATAATTTTCCTTAATATGAGGATGATTTATGGCTCAAGTATGCAGAAATATCCTGAATAATACAATAGGCCGCTGTTGAGGCTTTTTAGCCAGATATTGTCGTATCATAACAATAATTCATTTTTTGTCGTGCGTAACTACCTATAAAATGCCCAAAAAAACCTGCAAATATAGGTAGTTCTACTCATGACAGATTTTTCTATTAATGGGAAAATGAATGATTATATCAAGACAAACCTTGGCGGGAATAAGAGGTAAATTGCATGGCTTTTTCCGGCAAAACCGCCGCTTGGCGCCGCGCCGTTTTAAAAGGGTGTCCGTTGGACACCGGATATAGCTTTACAAAAGGAGGTAAATCATGGCTTATAGCAAACCACAAGTCCTGGCGCAGAACGGCAAGCAAGGTTCCTATGCGGCTGGATGTCCTGCAAAGGATAATGGTCCTAATACAACCGGATCAACCGGCTGCAAACCCTGTGAACGGACCAAGTAATTTCTGTTCCCGCTGAGAGAAAAGAAGTATCCCCGGTAAGGGGGTTGTCCAGGTACTCCCGCAGATTTTTCTACGGGAGTATTTTCTTTATACCAAAGCCGTGCGGACGTTAAACGCTAAGGGAGGAGAACTAACATGCTCTACCGCCAAAAATTTGACACCTTCATCCGCCGCTATGACGATGTAGGCTACATCACCAGCAAGAGCGATTTCGGCGACCGGGTCTTTGACGCTTCCGGCGCGGTGTTTGTAACGGCGCTGTCCCGCAAAGGCCAAACGCTGGAAGCACTTGTTGAAAAAATCGCACAATCTTTTATAGATGTTGACAAGTCCGTCCTGCGAAAAGACGGGGCTGATTTTTACGCCATGCTGGAAGAAGACGGCTTTATCGTGTCAGGGGAAACAGAAGCGGAGCTTGACCGCAGGGACACCCGCTTCTCCTATTCGGCCATAGAACCAAAAACCATCAAAGAAGATTTTACCCCGGTAATCCTGCGGGCGGAAAAAACTACCCAGGAATATTTGGATGAACATTTTAAGGGCAAGGCCCCATTTGACATCACTGCAAATAGAATTGACCAGCCGCTGCAACGAGCGCTGTATCCATTGCTATATCCCCCACGAAAACAAAATCAGCGATATTGATCCCGCGCTGTTTTATGATGTGCTTGATCAATGCCGGGATATGGGGTTGCTGAACCTTACCATCCTGAACGATGAAATTATCGCCGAGATGAGGGCAAACCGCCTTTCCAGCGTACAGGGATCCCTCTACAGCATGAAACCGGAAATACACGATGCAATAACCAAGCTGCCCGGTTCCTTTGTGAAAACTCAGGATGCGATACTCCGGCTTATCGAACATGACATACCATTGCAGATAAGCTGCCCCACCATGAAGCAAAACAAAAATAGTTATGTGGATGTGCTGAATTGGGCGCAGAAACACAAGGTACGGGCCGTAACCGATTATATTATGATGGCCCGCTACAACCACACTACCGGCAACCTCGACAACCGCCTTTCCCTTGATGAAGTGGGGACGGTCATCAACGATATTATCAGTAACGATAGGGATTATCAAAAAGAAGCGAATTAAGCGGGACGCCGAAGTTCTGTCCCGAATGCGGCGTCCCTGCGGGAGCGGCGTCCTCATCCCCGCCGCCTTTACCGCCGAAGGCCGTGGGCGGGCCGCCGCCCCTGCCCCCGAAGCCGAAATACCCTGCGGGCGCGTATGTGCTGCCTGTGCCCAAGGGCGTGGTAAAAATAACGATGGGAATGGTAAAATCACCCCCTGCAAGCTTCAAGGGGCATCTGGTTATTCCCGAGGGGATACGGGTTATTGATGAAGGTTGTTTTGCTCCAGAGTTTGGTGCTGAGTTTGGTGCTATAAAAAACATCATCGAACTTACGCTTCCCGAAATTCTTAAAAAAATAGATGAGATTGCTTTTACGGCGCATGAACTAAGAAAAATTACTATCGGGGCTGATGTGCAGCTTGTTGAATCGCAATGGACGTTTACGGACGGGGACGACAAGGCGTCTGAGCCAATTCCATTTACACGTTATGCTATGCCCGAAGAGTTTCAAAACGCTTATACAGAAATCTACGGCAGCGCCACCGGTACCTATATAAAAAAAGACGACACCTGGGAAATGGTGTAGGGGGGAACAATCATGGCAAAGAATCCGGCCTTCCCGCTTGAGGGCAAAGACAAGGGGGACGCACTGGCGGAATTGGAAAGATCCGCTAAAGCGTATCGTAAAACCGGGGAATACGAAAAAGCCCTGCGGCTATACCGCAGGGTTTTCGCGATTGAAAAGAACCTTTTCGGCAAAGACTCTGCGGAGTTTAAACCTTCACTCTTTGATATGAATAAACTAATCGCCGAATACATCGGCGATTCGGAGGATGATATACAACTTTGCCGTATACAGGATGAGGAACATCTGCTTGCGGCGCTGTCGGTTCTTGAAAAAATGCCGGAAATCAGCAAGGATGCAATAAAAAGTTATTGGTTATGGTAACAGCTTTGCTATCGATACGCTCCGCAAAATAATCGAACTATATGAGAAAATGGGCAATATCGAAGAAGCGGAAATCGCCCGGGCAAAAATGAGAAACTTAACCTGACAATCCACTGACCGGTTGAAGGAGAGGTATTTATAATGGCAAACCAATACTATGCCGAAGTAAACGGCGAGCAGGCGGGACCCTTTGAGGTCGAAGCATTAAGGATGGCGTTTTTATTTATAATCGAGGTTCTGTATATGAAAAGAGCCGTGAGTACGCTCTTGCCCTTGCGGATTATCAAAAAGCCCAGGAGCTTATACCGGCGTGGTCGGAGTCGATTCAGAATGATATTGAACGGGTTCAGAAAAAAATCAATAAGAAAGGCGGGTTTCTATGACATTCCCATTTTCCCTCATATTTTTTTGCCGTAAAGCAGGTGGTTCGGCATCGTTCGCTCAGAGGCTGTTCATTGATAATAAGGCGCATAACATCCCGCAGTTCAGGAATATCCTTGAGGCGCTTTTTCATCAATTTCAGGTCTTTGTTAAAGGAACCTGCAAACTCATAGATGAGCATATACTACAGCCCCAGCATTTTGTCCAAATCCTCAAGGGAATGATGCCAAACAGCAGGTTTTTCCCTGCGCAGCATGGCATCCCCTTCCTCAAAGGCGGCAAGAGTCTCCTCGTTGGGTTCTTTGTAGACAGCGCAGAGGGGGCACTCGTCCCCGTCTGTTCTCCGGGGGGCGTCCGCCGGCGTAAAGGTAAGTATGGTCCGTCCCACAGGGAATTCAGGAGGAATGTCCAGATGGATGTCAAGCCGGCGGTCGGCGGGAATATCAATGGTTTGTTGCAAGGTAATCATACCAATCAATATACCATAACAAGGCATATGTATAAAGGGATGAGCTGATGGCGGAAGACTTACCAAAGGGATTTACCATCCCGACCAGGAATTTCAAGAAGATACGGGTAGAAACCAAGCTGGGCGAAGGGGGACAGGGGGCAGTCTATAAGGTGGACCAATACCCCGGTGCCGGGGCTCCATAAGGGGGCTATCGGCAAATGGCCTTTCCTGCCCCGGTATTTGCAGGAGGCGTTCATCCGGTCCTTTAGCAGGGAGCTGCTCACCGATCCCGGCCGCCGGATCATCGATCAGAAATGGCTCCAGCTCTTTATCCGGCTGCGGGGGGAGATCTTCAAATGCCCCTGCGGGGATGTGGACTTTGCGGACCCGGTGAATCCCAATCCCTGCCCCGAATGCGGCAAGAAGAACCGGTTTGCGGCCTACATCAAGACCCCCCCCGGTATAACGTGCCCCTGCACCACCGGGCCAGGCTCTACGCCTGTCACACGGAGGTGGAGAAAGACTATAGGGCTCATCCTTTCAGCGGGGAAGAGATCGCCGCCGCCGCAGAGAAGTATCAAAAACGTTACCGCGGAGGGCAGCAATTGTACCGGGCCTACGGGACCACCCTCATCGCGGGGACAACGAAAAGTACCTCGCGGGGCTCTACCGCACCATAGCCCTCAACTTTATGGACGAGATCAAAGCAAATCCCAGGGAGGGTTTTAAAAACGGGGCAGTCCAGGTAAAGGAATTCCTGCCGGATCTTTCCAAACGGGGCAGCGGGGACGATATTTCCATAGCGGCACTCATTGATGTGGAAGCCCTGAAGGAGCTTGAACCTACTCTGCGGCGGGAGATTGCGGAGGAAGAAAAGAAGTCCGCCGAAAGACTTGTGAGAGAACCAACCGGGTTCTCGAACAAGTCCATTGATATAAAGGGATAAGGGTACATGGCAGCAAGCTTTGAAGAAGCAGTAACAGCGATGGTACGGGAACAAGGTGCGGCGGTGTTTGATGACCCTGTCCGGTGTAAAAATTTTCTTGCTGATTATGCCGTGGGCAATTTCGCAAAGGAGAAAAAGCTCTTTATGCGGATCCTTGAAGAGGGCTGCGCCCGGGAGATTGCCACCACCGGTGATGTGGACATAGCCAAGCGTAAGGCCCTGCGGCATTTAACGGAAGACGTATTTTTGGCGGAAGGGCCGCCGCCGTAAACGAGCTGGCGGGGCTGTTTAAAAGCGCCGAACCCGAAGAACCCCGTAAGAGCGAGGAGGAATGGCTCCAACTCATCAAAAATGACACGGCACAGCTTTATGAAGTGCCCGAAGGTGAACGTACCGAAGCCATTTGTCTTGCTGCGGTACGGCGTTCCGGCATTGCGCTGGAACAAGCGCCGATAGATATGAGGACAGAAAAAATATGTATTATCGCCGTAAGGAAAAACAAAGCGGCGCTGCAATTTGTACCGAATGATCTAAAAGAGACCGTTAGGGAAAAGACAAAGCCTGCAAAAACGGCTAAAAAGGCCACGCCTGCCCCGGCTGTAAAAACGCCGCCGGCGGTAAGCCCGGCTGCTGATGCGGTGAATATATCAAAAGGTATATTTAGCGGCATAATAGGTATATACAAAGACCTGTTTGGGAGCATAATAGATTGGATCAAAACACTATTTAGAAGAAAAAAACGCCTTGTGATTGTCATCCTGGCCGTAGTTGCGGCTTGGGGTTTCCTGGCAGAGGGAGATTTTTTCGGCAAGCAGCCGGATGTGCAGGAGGATGTCGCCGCCGTCGAGCCTGGCGTTACCGCCACAGTTACTGCCAATAACCTCAATTTTCGTTCCGGTCCTTCCACTGATACCCGTGTGCTGAAAACCCTAAAACAAGGCAATCCCCCTGATAGAAATTGGCAGTGGAAAGCTGACGATTTTAAGTATAGCCCTGCCAGGTCAAGGGCAAATCCGGGTTATATTGGTTCTTATGCAATGGATGCAACCGCAATGGCGCTTCATTGTGTTTGGACTACTAATTCAGCAAAAGGCGCCATCTTAAAAGCTGTAAACAGGTACGGAGATGCGGATTCTGTTGGATCCGTAACGGGACAAATTGCCGGCGCTGCCTCTGGGTTTTCGGATCTTCCCGCAGAGTGGATTGCTGCCGTAAATAAATGGGATAATCAGGAAATTGGATTAAGAGCTTTTCGACTTTATCATAAAATATGGCTACAAAACAATACTTCCTTTGCATGAAGGGGATACCGGTGATTACAGCGACCGGAAGGGCAAGGAAAAAGTCGGCCTTAAAATCGACAAGGACATTACCGCGATACGCGCCTGTTTTGCGAATAATGAACTCACCGAGCTGGTGTTTCCCGATTCCCTTAGCACCATCGCCGATGGCGCCTTTAGCTGCAACCTGCTTAAGTCCGTTAAACTGCCCAAAGACCTTGAGGGGATCGGCAGCCGCGCATTTATGAACAACTGTCTGGAAAGTATTGTAATCCCAAATTCTGTTCGTACAATCGGAGCGGAAGCCTTTAGATCAAATTCGCTCAAGGTTATTAAATTATCTAAATATCTTGATGGCATAGGCAACGGGGTGTTCATGGATAACAAGCTGGAAAGCATTGTGCTCCCTGCGGGACTCAAATGGATCAGCGATACTGCTTTTAAGGGCAATCCCATCGTCAGTATTACTATCGGTGAAAATCTTGAAGGGCGTGATAGTGACGGTATTCAGTCATCCATACCCTATGCAACCGCCTTTGGTGATTACGGGGCAGGTTTTATTGAAAGCTATATTTATAACAGCACCGCAGTAGGAACTTACGAGTACAACAGGGTGACAAAAAAATGGAGAATATCATGGACATAAAAGAAGCGGTTTATCGCAGGGCATTTTGTATTTCTTTACAAGAAGAATCAGAACCTGTAGGTAGTTTTTATCTGGGAGATACCTATGATACAAGAGAGTATATTAAAGATGGATCAACGGCTGAGGATGAAAAAGTCAATGGATAAATGTCCGCTACTGCGGACACCGCATGGCAAGCCCGCCAAAAACACCACCCTTGTTTACCGGGATACCCTGGAATCCCTCTGGCTCATCGACAAATTGGAACCCTGGAGGGACCAGTTTTAAGTATCTTGGAAAAACACCGAAACACTTCTTGGCAGACCCGGCCTTAAGCGCCCGGCTTCTGGATATTACCCCTGACCGGCTTTTGCAGGGCGCCGGCGTGGAACCCTTGGGCTCACCGGAGAAAACCATAACCGGCGCTGAACTCCGGCATCTTCATTGGCTTGAAAATCAGTTTACCGAATACTATGTAATCAAGATGGTAGTAAACTCAGGACCTAACGCCTATATCCGAAAAAATATAGAAAATCCCTGTTGATTTTGGCTGCTCAGGGCTTGTTTTTAGGTGTTTTTTGTGATACATAATATGGATGACCGTATTCAATAAGGATGGGGCTTCCCCGGAAGTAACGCTTCACCCGGCCCGCGGCGATGACGCGCCCCGGCTGATCGCCCTGATGAAAAAACAGCACGGCGGCGCGGGGGGCATGGGGAGTCTGTTCCCCGGCAGCCTGGTGCTGATCCTGCTGACCATAGGTCTGCCCCTGCGGGGAACGGTGCGAGGATGCGCGGCATGGCCGGACACATTAGAAGTAAGGTCTTGAGAGTAATACTGTCAACTTCCCTGGGCGCACTGCTGCTGTTAAGCGCCATTAGTATGGTGTGCATTTTTAATATGCGCAGTAAGGCCCTGAACGACAGTTACCAATTGGGGGCAAGGGCGGCGCAGAACAGCCAGGCTCCCATTGATGAGATACCCGATCCTGCCCGGCGCATGGAACAGGACATCCTGTCCCTTGAGGAGACTGCCGGCGCGGCGCTGAACCGTACCATCCTGACAATCACCCTGATTTTGGCGGCCCTTATCATTGCCGCCGCCCTGATAACCATTCTGGTTGCGATCCGCCTTTCCGACAGTTTTACTGCGCCCATCGTCGCCTTAAGCGCCGATGCGGAACTGAACGTGGCCACCAGGATACAGGCCGGCATGCTGCCCTGTATTTTCCCTCCCTTCCCCGACCGTGAGGAATTCGACATCTACGCCCGGATGCTTCCCGCCAAAGAGGTGGGGGGCGATTTTTACGATTTCTTTTTTACCGCGCCGGACAAGCTTATGCTGATCATCGCCGATGTGTCCGGCAAGGGGATGCCTGCGGCCCTGTTCATGGTTATTGCCCGGACCCTGATCAAGGACCACGCCCGGATGGGCCTAAGCCTGGATGAAGTATTTAATACGGTGAACCGCCAGCTCTGCGAGAATAACGACAAAAACCTGTTTGTTACGGTCTTTGCCTGCATCCTGGATCTGACCACCGGTGTTTTGACCTTTGCCAATGCGGGGCATAACAAGCCCCTTATCGCCCGCGCAGAGGGCGACTACGATTTTCTGGAATTGAAAAGAGGGCTCCCCCTGGGGGTGGTGGAAGCCGATCCCTACGAGGCCGTGGAGCTTACCCTGAACGAAGGGGACCGTCTCTACCTCTACACCGATGGCGTCAACGAGGCAATGGACAAGGGGGGAGAACAGTTTGGCAACGAACGGTTTCTGGAAACCGCCAATCAATATAAAGCCCTGCTTCCAAAGGAATTTGACGAAGCGATACGCCGGACCCTGACCGATTTTGTGAACGGCGCGGAGCAATCAGACGATATTACCACCCTGGCGCTGATCTTTAACAAGAAGAAGATCGATTGATGTGACACCCGATTATGATCTATGTTTTTGATGCCCTGGAGGATTTTACCGATGAGCAGTATAGGTGTCTCCTGCCCTTACTGTCCGCCGAGCGGCGGCAAAAGGCTGAACAGTTCCATTTTATGAAGGGCCGGAAATTATCCGCCGCAGTTTATCTGCTTTTGGCCCATGGCCTGGAACAGGAATACGGTTTACACGGCCCCTTCGATTTCCTCTACAACGAAAACGGCAAACCCCGCTTAAAGGATCACCCCCAAATTCATTTTAACATGAGCCATTGCGCCTGCGGGGCAGCCTGCGCAATTTCCGATCGGGAGTTGGGCCTGGACATGCAGGGGGTTTCCCCCTTTAAGGATGCCCTCAAGCGCTTTGTGTGCAGTGATGACGAATTCCGCAGCCTGGAGCAAAGCCAAAACCCGGACCGGGATTTTTGCCGCCTCTGGGTGCAGAAGGAAAGCGTCCTCAAGCTGCGGGGTACGGGCATCACGGAGGACCTGAAACAGGTACTGCGCGAACCCCAGAATCAAAATGAAAAAAGTAGACAAAGCTTTTTTTTCGAGAGCCCCCTTGCCGGCAGCCCCTTGGCGCAAAGACCCGGGCAAAAGCCCTATATGATTTGCGCTTCCTTTTTCTGCTCCCCCGGTGAAACCCTCCCTGAACCGGCGCTGCAACGCGTCGGTATCCTGTCCTAATATTGCGGAAAGGCCAAAAATCCTATACTTTGAAGTATGACACAGATCGCTTTTACCGGGGGCGGTACCGGCGGGCATATATATCCCGGACTTGCGGTAATTTCCCGCTTGCGGGAAATGGGGTATTTCCGTATCTGCTGGATAGGTTCCAATAAGGGGATGGACAGGTCCCTGGTGGAAGCGGCGGGGCTGGAATTTTACGGCATCCCCTCGGGGAAGCTGCGGCGTTATTTTTCCTTAAAAAACATCCCCGATATTTTCCGGGTCCTGGGGGGCTTCTTCGCCGCCCGGCGGCTCTTGGAAAAAATCAGCCCCGCGCTGCTTTTTTCCAAGGGCGGCTTTGTCAGCGTTCCCCCCTGCGTTGCCGCGGCCTCCCTGGGCATCCCGGTGTTCACCCATGAATCGGACTACAGCCCCGGCCTGGCTACCAGGATCAATATCCGTTTTGCCAAAAAAATTTTTACCGCCTGCGAAGACACGGCAGATTTTCTGCCCCCCAAATGCCGGACTCTGGTCACCGTGAGCGGCAACCCGGTCAGGCCCGAATTCCGCCATGGCGATGCGGCGCGGGGGGAATTGATTGCGGCGCGAAGGGAATCGAGTACGGCGCAAAGGGAATCAAGTGCGGCGGCGGGGCGGGCCTTCCTCGGGGTAAAAGAGGGGGACCGGGTCCTCCTGGTCCTGGGGGGCAGCCTGGGCGCGCAGGAGCTGAACAGCCTGGTCCGGGAAAGCCTTGCTGAATTAACCAAACTCTATGTGGTGGTCCACCAGACGGGCCCCAAAAATGATTGGGATATCCCTGCGGGGGAGCGCTACCGGCCCTATCCTTATATACGGGACGAGATGCCCCAGGTGCTGGCTGCCGCGGAAGTCGTTCTGGGGCGGAGCGGCGCGGGGACGGTCTGGGAAAGCGCCGCCTGCGGCCTGCCCATGGTACTGGTTCCCTTAAGCGGTTCAGGCACCCGGGGGGATCAGGTGGAAAATGCCCGCTTTTTCGAAAAGGCCGGGGCCGCGGTGGTGCTTTTGGGCTCCGATGCGAACCCTGAAAATCTGGTAAAAACCCTTAAGGCCATTGCAGGGGATGATGAAAAACGGACCGCCATGGCCGCCGCTTCCGCCGCTCTGGGAAAAATCGACGGCGCGTCCCTTATCGCAAAGGCCATTTGCGAATATATTGGAAAGCAGCCATGACTTCTTCGCTGCCGGTGATCGATATCATTTTTATCATCCTCATGCTTCTCCTGGTGGTCCGGTGCAGCCTGCGGGGTTTTGTGATGGAGCTTATGTCCATGGCCGCCGTGGTGCTGGGCCTCCTTGGGGCCTTTCTTTTGTACAAGAACGGGGGGCTTTTCCTCCGGGAAAAATATTTTCCCACCCTCAAGGCCATCCCCGAAATCCTCGCCTTCCTGGCCATCTTTCTTATCATCTTTGTGGTCGTCAAAATCGTGGAGCATATACTCCGGGATATTATCCAGCGGATCAACTTTGGCGGGGTGGACCATTTCCTGGGCTTCATCTTTGGCCTGGTGGAGGGGATCATCCTGGTAAGCCTGATCCTGCTGGCCCTTTCGGTTCAGCCCCTTTTTAACGAAGGGCCCCTGCTGGAACGGAGCATCTTCGCCCAAATCCTCCTTCCCATCATCAACGGCAAGGGGCCGGTACTTCCCGCCGAGGCTGTCGGCGCGGTGGGTATGGATTGCATCGCCAGCATGGCGGAAAGCGCCGGCAGTCCGGCGGCCTGCTTCCATGTTTGAGAACGTCATCGGCCAGGGCGCCACGGATCAGCTGCGGAAAGACCTGGGGGCCGGCGCCCTTGCGCCTTCCATGCTCTTCTTCGGCCCCCCCGTTTCCGGCAAGGGAACCACCGCCCTGGAACTTGGCCGGGCTCTCTCCTGCGAAGGGGGCGGCAAAAAAATCGCCCCCTGGACCTGCGGCTGTTCCGCCTGCGCCAGGCACCGGCTCCTTGCCCACCCCGACCTGCTGCTCCTGGGGCCCCGGTCCTTTTCCGGGGAGATTGCCGCCTCCCGCTCGGTATTTTTACGGGAAAAGGAAAGCCCCTCTTCTCAAATTTTGTTCATCCGCTCGGTGCGCAAGCTCCTGGCCCGTTTTTCCCCGGTCCTCTGGGAGGATGATCCCAGGCTGGGAAAGTTAAACCCCCTGCTCCAGTCCCTGGAAGAAGACCTGGACAGCCTTCCCAATGGGGATGAAGCTGCCCGGGAAAAGCTCTCCGCCTCCATCCTCAAGGACGCCCTCAAGCTGGAGGCTGAGGGGATCAGCGAGACGGTCCCGGTGGCCCAGATCCGCCGGGCTGCCTATTGGGGGCATCTGGCCCCTTCGGGCAGGCGGAAGCTCCTGGTCATCGAAAACGCCGACCGTATGCAGGACGGGGCCCGGAATTCACTGCTTAAAATTCTGGAAGAACCCCCGGAGCGGCTTACCATTGTGCTTACCAGTTCCCGCAGGGAAGCGATCCTGCCCACCCTGCTTTCCCGGCTCCGGCCCTACCGCTTCATGAAGCGGGACGAAAAGGCGGAGGCCGAGGTGATACGCAAGGTCTACAAGGAAAACACCGACAGCCCTGGCATAGGCCGGGGACTGGCTTCCTACCTGGATTCCTTCCTCCCGGTTCCCCCGGACAGCCTCTACCCCCTGGCGGCCCTTTTTGCCGCCTCGGCCGCCCTGGGGGCCATCGAAACCCTGCGGCGGCAGGGTGTTTCAGTCTTGCCGCCGGAACTGGTCTCCCTGGGAAAACACGCCGCCCCCATTGCGGAGGCCGCCGGGCTTGGCCGGCCCCTGGCGGAAAATCAGGAACTTACCGCCGCAATACTGTCCCGAACCGACAATTTCGCTCTCCGTTCCCTCTTTTCCCGCTTTTTGGGGACCATCCTCCTGGTTGTTTCAGAGGCCAATACCGCAGCCCCCGCAGGGCAAGCTCCCGCAGAGAGCCAAAACCCCCGGCAAATCGCCTATAATGAAATATGGAGAAAATGCGTTGCCGAGGCGGACGCTGCAGTGGGGACCTGGAACCAGAGCCCCGCCCTTGCGCTGGAACGGTTTATCTTCGGCCTTAAGACCGGTATGGCGGAACTGAGATGAGAGACTTTATCAAACGGGCCTTAAAAAAACTCAATAAACTCACCCCCGAGCAGACAGAGGACCTGGTCCTTTCCGCGGCAACCGAAATTGACCGGCTGGAAACGGTGCTGGAATCCCTTACCGAGGGCATCCTGGTCTGCGATACCCGGCACAGCCTGGTAATGGCCAACAAGTACGCCGAGCGGTTCCTCCCCATCGCCCTCTCCGAGTCCGGCGCAGGAGCGCAGAACGAGCCCATCTGGACCCGGGTAAAGGACGAAAAGGTGGCGGATTTTTTTGAGGCCACCCTTCTGAGCGGGGACCGGGCGGAGGAACGGGAATTCAACGTGGATGCAAAGGGCAAAATGCGGCTCCTCAGCCTCAGCATCCTTCCCCTGGTGAATGACCGCCATGTGACCGGCTCCCTTATCTATGTGGAGGACATCACCGACAAGCGGAACAAGGAAGCCCGGCTGCGGCGGGCGGAAAACCTGGCCAGCTTAACCACCCTGGCCGCCGGGGTGGCCCACGAAATTAAAAACCCCCTGGGTTCAATTTCCATTCATATCCAGCTTATTCAAAAGGCCCTTGTCCTGAACCGGGAGCTCTTTAAAAAAGCCCATCCCGACGGGGCGGACGATATCGGTCAGGAACCCTATTTCGATCAGCTGGACAAGTATATCGGCGTAGTTAATGAAGAAATCGACCGGCTCAACCATATCGTGGTGGACTTCCTCTTCGCGGTCCGCCCCATGGACCTGAACCTTGGGGTGGGGAACATCAACACCCTGCTGGCGGAACTTACCGATTTTGTCCGCTACGAGCTTGAGGAATCCCGGATCAAATGCCTTTTGGAACTGGATGAGGATCTCCCCCTGCTCAACTTTGACGAGCGCTTCCTCAAGCAGGCTTTCCTCAACCTGATCAAAAACGCCGCCGCCGCCATGGGCGAGGGGGGCATCCTCACCGTAAAGACGAAAAAACATGACGCCGAGGCCCTTATCAGCATCCAGGACACCGGGACCGGCATCCCCGAGGAAAATCTCTCCAAAATTTTCGAACCCTACTTTACCACCAAGCCCACCGGCTCCGGCCTGGGGCTCACCCTGGTATTCAAGATCATCCGGGAACACCTGGGGGAAATTTCCGTAAAATCCCGGGAAGGGGAGGGGAGTGTTTTTACGATTACCCTGCCCATTCCCCAGAAGGAACGGCGGCTTATCGGCTTTGACGCGGCGCCGAATACGTAAGGGAAGGAAGAAGGGAGGAAGAGGGAAGATTACCACAGAGGGCACAGAGTTAGCACAGAGGACACAGAGGACACAGAGGAAGAAAGGAATTAATATTTTTTTTTAATCTTCCTCTGTGAACTCTGTGTCTTCCCTCTGTGTTCTCTGTGGTTAATCTTCCTTTATAGAGGTGTGAATGAAGTTCAAGTTATTGATCGTTGACGATGAAAAGAACATCCGGGAAGGCCTCGCCGCGGCCCTGGAGATGGACGGGCATGAGGTGATCACCGCTGCAGACGGGGCCGAGGGGTGGAAGCTCTTTGGCAAGGGTGATATCGATTTGGTGATCACCGACCTGCGTATGCCCGGCATGAGCGGGGAGGACCTCCTGCGGCACATCGGGACAGAAAGTCCGGGTCTGCCGGTGATCGTCCTTACCGGTCACGGGACCGTGGAAAACGCCGTGGCGGCCATGCGGGACGGGGCCTACGACTTCCTTACCAAGCCGGTCAATCTGGACCGGCTCTCCCTGCTGGTCAAGCGGGCCCTGCAAAACCGGGAACTGGTCCTTAAGCACCGGCGGATGGAAGAGGAACTGGAACACCAGAAGCAGTTCGAGACCATCATCGGTACCAGCGCCCCCATGCGCAGGGTCTTCGACACCATCAACCGGGCGGCCCCCACCAGGGCTTCAATTTTGATCACCGGGGAATCCGGAGTGGGGAAGGAACTGGTGGCGGACGCCATCCACGAACTCTCCCCCCGCAAGGGCAAGCCCCTGATCAAGGTCCACTGCGCCGCCCTGGCCGCCAGCCTTTTGGAAAGCGAGCTCTTTGGTCACGAGAAGGGGGCCTTTACCGGCGCCGTAGCCCGCCGCCGGGGCCGCTTTGAACTGGCCCACGAGGGCACCCTCTTCCTGGACGAAATCGGCGAAATCGATCAGAACATTCAGATCAAACTCCTCCGGGTCCTGCAGGAAAAAAAGTTTGAACGCCTGGGGGGTGAGGAAACCATTGAGGCCGATGTCCGCATTGTGGCGGCCACCAACAAGGACCTTAAAGCGGAAATTGAAAAGGGCGCCTTTCGGGAAGACCTCTACTACCGCCTCAACGTGGTGAACATCCAGGTCCCCCCCCTGCGGGAACGCAAGGACGACCTCCCCCTGCTGATCACAGCATTTCTGGGTGAATTCGCCAGGGAAAACGGCAAAACCGTGGAGGGCATCGACCCCAAGGCCCGTTCAATCCTCTACGCCTACGACTGGCCCGGCAATGTCCGGGAACTGCGGAACTGCATGGAAAGCGCCCTGGTCATGGCCAAGGGCAGCGCCATCACCGAAGACGACCTCCCCCCCACCCTGCGGCAGGGCAGCGACGAAGGCTGGATCCGCATCCCCATGGGAAGCTCCCTGGAAGAATCGGAAAAGATCATCATTCGGGACACCCTCTCTGTTCTCAAGGGCAACAAGAGCAAGGCCGCCGAGACCCTGGGCATCGGCCGCAAGACCCTGCACAGGAAACTGGCGGAGTGGGGGGAAGGGGATGAGGAAAATAATTCATAGCAGCGGCTATAGTTTTTCGATTTCTTCAGGGGAAAGGCCGGTATAGGTGATTATTTTTTTGCTATTCATTTCTTTTGTTCATACTCTGTCGTTTTGATGTATATCCACCTTAATATCTTCTATTGTTTTTATGAAATGCTTCTCAATAATTTCATCTATTGTGCCCAATAGCCTGACATTACGGATGATGTCCCGGTCATTTACAAAGAAAAAGAAAACTGGGATTTCCAGGGATATTGCAAGCTGTTCAAGCAAGTCGGCGGAAACAAAGTTCAACCCCCGTTCTATGGCGCTCAAGTGTTTAACCGATATGTCTACTTTTTCAGACAATTCTTCCTGGGACAGTCGTTTTTCCTTACGGTAAAACTTCAAATTTTTTCCAAAAGAGTTTTTTACATCCATATATTTCAGTCTAAAGGAGTAGAGAAGGTAAACAACAAAGTTTTAAGTCTATTTTAAGGTGTAATTTTTTGAAATTTTTGCATAAAATAAACTTATTAAGTCTATTTTTTATTGACAAATAGACCTTTGACGTGCATTATTATAAAAAAGATGGATCTGTCAGGTTCTTTTTGGGAAAAAGTGCATCATAATGATACACCTCTGGTTCATCTATAGGCAACTTAAAGACGGTGGGTGTAGGAGGAACAGAGAATGAGAAAACTTATGATGCTATTGGCGGCTTTTTCGGTTGTCGCCCTTACGTTTATAGGCTGCGCTACAACGGGAGTGGTAGCGAACAGCGAAGGCTATGATATAAAGAACAGTTCCGGCGATAAGCCTGTCCAGCCCTCATGGATAAAGAATCCTGAGGTAAGGGACGCAGAAAATATGAAATTTTTTAGAATAAAAGGTCCTAGTTCGGAATATACGAAACTGGATGCCGCGATGGCCAATCTTGATGAGCTTGCGCAGAGGCGGATATCTGAGTATATCGATAAAACTATCAAAATTAAAGACAAAGATCTTCAATGGACTACTACCGAGAATGGAAATATATCTGGCGGAGAAAACGTAACAAGTTTTATAGAAGCTTATACCGATGTAAAATTACGCGGCATTAGCATGGAAAGACACTATTGGGAACTGGCAAAAGGAAAAGAGCTGTATTATACAGGTTGGGGCGAGTATTCCATTCCTAATGATGCAATCGAAGACGCAAGAAAGTTTATAGCGGAGAAAGAATCCGCAGAAAACTACATGGCAAGAAAAACGGCGGAGGATAATAAACGTTTCGATGTGCTCCGGAATGATTTTTCCAGGGAGATAGAACCCTTTTTTAAGGATGCCAGTAGAAAAGAATTGTTTTTTGCAGACCGGCAGAAATACCAGACCCGTTACAGCCATCTCATGGAAATTAAAGCCCAGCTTGTGAGTCTTGGGTCCCTGCAAGAACAGACGGTATACAAGGACTTTGTGTTTAAAATTAAAGAAATGGTTGAAGCTTATGAACCAACCGAAATGCTGGTTATGTCTAACCAGGAACAAATTGATCAACTCAGGCTGGAATACGAAAAGAAGATCGCCGGGCTTGATAAAGGCAACAACGCCCTGAAGGATGAATACGAAAAGAAGATCACCGGGCTTAATGAAGGCAACAACGCCCTAAAGGATGAATACGAAACAAAGATAGCCCGGCTTGATGAACGCAACAATGCCCTGAAGGATAAAAAAGATGAGGTATTTGCCCTGTTCAACAATTTAAGCAGAAAGTTTGAGCAGCAGCAAAATGATGATTTACGGAGACTTGATTGGTATTTGGACATAATTACGTCATGGCCGGTACCTTCCCGTCAGCAATTGGCAACGGCGGAAACATACCAGGTTAAGCGCGGCGATACATTGGTAAAGATTGCCCGCCAAAGATACGGAAGCGGGCTCTATTTTCCCTGGGTAGCCAAATGTAACCCTAATCTCATTTCCAATGTTGATCTTATTCGCGTCGGTACTACCCTGTGTCTGCCTGATCCGACCGGATCGCTTAATCTTGCAACAATGGCACAATCTGCGGCACGATGAAAAAAAGAAGCTGTATAACCGCTCGTATGAGCTGTTTATATACCGCTGTGTATGCGGCGGTAAACTATATTAAGGAGATTTATTTTTATGAAAAAATCTGTGGTTCAGTTCACCATTATCAGAGCTGCCGCTATTTTGGCGGTAATAGCGCTGACGGCTTGCGGCAGCTCGCCGCGTTCAGGAGATTCCGCTTCAAGCGGAAGAAAAGTTTCCGGCAGGGTTCCGCAGTTTGCGAGTGATGCGCTCAGAAACGCGCCTGAAAACGCGCTGGTAGCCATTGGTACCGCCAAAATGGCAACCACAAGTCAATCAATGACAACAGCCAGAAATCGAGGCCGTGCTGAAATTTCCCGGGTACTGGACTCGATGGTAAGAGATATGATAGTGGATCACACGGCTAGCAGCGAAGTCGATCCATCAGCGGCTCTGGCATTTCAGGAAAATATTACCGTTACGCTTTCCGAGTCAAGGCTGGAAGGATCTTCGGAGGTAGACGGTAATTTTGACGACAACGGCAATTACTGGGCCGTAATGATGTTGAGCAAGTCTGGTGCCGTCCAGGAGATCAACCAGGCGGTTTCGGCTGCAAAACTCGCGGTTCCCAAAATGGCTGCGTTTGACGCCCAAAAACGAATGGACGAAGAATTTGCCAAGAGATCTGCGGAAGAAGTACCTATAGCGGACAAGGACAAGGACAAGGACTAGTAACGGAAATATGTCGGTATGCAGAGGGGAACCTTCGCCGCAGATCGGCTCGGTGCGGGTTCGCGATATTGTTGCATACCGACGTATTACGGATAAATCTATGAAGAAACACCTGTTCTTATCTTGTATGATCATGCTTGTTCTCTCCTGCGGCAGTTCCGCATCTTCACGGGTACCAGTTGATGAACAGGATATAAACCGAATACCGCAAAATAGTTCCCTGCCGGATGAACAAGACAGTTATTTTATTTCAAAACCGCAGGACGGCAGCCTGATCATTACCGGTGTATCAAACCGGTAACGCTGGCCGGCGGAAGCACTGGAAAGCGCCCTTGATGACGCAGCCCGGAAAGTCGCCTTATACCACGGCCTGAAGGGGAAGTTCGAAACGGTTCTCATTACCGGAGCGGGTTTTCGCGATTTTTATTTGGATGGAACATCGGAAATTTCTCCTTTCCCTGATCCTGATTACAATGCCTACAAAGAAAAACTCAAATATGACAGCGCAAAGGATGTTTTGAGGACAGACAGCGGAGTTTTTGTACGCTTTACCTATCCTGTTACCGATATAAGGCGCATTGATTATTCTTCCGGCTTGGTAAATGGTGAGCCTCTATGGATACATAACCGTACCAGCGAAGCCTCAGGCTATATGCTGGCGGTAGGCTCTTCCGGAAGGCAGCGTTATATAAAAGAGACAATTACAAAATCCTATGAAAGCGCAATCGCCGCATTGCTGGCGCAGAAATCCGTTGATATAAAAACAAAGGATGTTGACTCGTCCCGGGATGGATCGGGTACAGAATTAAGGGAGGTCATTGAAGGGGAACTCATTTATTTTCATATCCTTGAAATATGGATAGACCCTAAAACACAAAACGTCTGGACTTTAGCGGCGGCAAAAAAAGGCTAAGGATATTGCAATGAGAAAATCAATATTCCTGCTTTTTATATTGTTGTGTGCGGCAGTAACGCTGCACGCCCAGTTCGATGCCCTGTATAAGGGAAGAATTGCCGCAAAGATAGCGCAATTGGCTTTTGACGAGGAATCGGTACTTTGGTTCACCGATGCCAACACAGGGCTTCCACTGGTATCTGCCCAGGTTGTTATTGAAAAGGTCGGCACGGTTACCACGGATGCCGATGGGCTGGCCATTTTTTCAACCCCCCAGGACGGCTATTACCATTTTACCGTTTCAAAAAACGGATTTATGATGGTTGAGGACAACTTTCGAGTCGCTCTTGGTTCCGTTTTTTTCAATTAAGATAAATTCACCATATTAAAGTAGAAAAAGGAGTTTTGTATGAAAAACAGAACAAAATTTTTGAGCATACCGGCAATTATGCTGATACTGCTCATGGGGTGTGCATCGGCACCGTCATCACCGAAGCAGAACACAGATCGTCCTGAATGGGCTGAAAATGTACCAAAGCAGAACACAGATCGTCCTGAATGGGCTGAAAATGTACCAACCGGCGAAGAATTCATCTATTTCGTCGGATATGCACAAATGAATTCTCTAGCCTTTTCCATGCAAGCGGCTGAACACAGAGCAATGGCACAATTTAGCCAATGGAAATCCGGTGTGTTAAAGGTTAAAACCGTAGAAAGCGGGGAGACCGTAACAACAACAAGTAGCGTCAACGCAGTGGCGGATGTTTCAGGCATAGTAGTAATAGAACGCTACATAGCTGCTGATGGTGGCGTATATGTGCTTATGGAATTTCCCAAAACTGACGTAGCGGCGCAGTAATAGAGTAAGATAAGGAGTTAGTAAATGAAAAGAGCATTTGGTTTCTTGATTATGACGACGATAGTCGTCTTGATGGGGTGTACATCGGCACCGTCATCACCGAAGCAGAACACAGATCTTCCTGAATGGGCTGAAAATGTACCAACCAGCGAAGAATTCATCTATTTCGTCGGATATGCACAAACGCATGACATTTGGAGCTCCCAGCAACGTGCTGAAACAAGGGCAATGGCAAAATTTAGCCAATGGAAATCCGGTGTGTTAAAGGTTGAAACCGTAGAAAGCGGGGAGACCGTAACAACAACAAGTAGCGTCAACGCGGTGGCGGATGTTTCAGGCAAGGTAATAGAACTCTACATAGCCGCAGACGGTGGCGTATATGTGCTTATGGCTTTCTCAAAAACTGACGCGGTGGCGCAAGAATAAAGGAGATACCAGATGAAAAAAAGTATCGCATTATGTGTCTTCACAGTCTTTTTAGTCTCGGCGTTGTTTGCTCAAACTATGTCCACTCGGCCTGTGTGGATAGATGCCCTGCACGACTTTGATTCTGCTGACGTGGTGTATTTTGTGGGAAAATCCGCTCAAGGGGGTAGCGAAAACTATCTTGAGGCAAAGGGGAGCGCCATTGCCGATGTGTTGACCCAGTTCACCCTTTATAAGGAAGTAAAGATACGGAGTATGGTAAGCGGCTATGAGTTGGAAGGAGGAGAAACCCCCGAGAGGATTAGTTCTTATGAAAGAGTATCAACGATATTGGGAGGAAACATCAACACCGGTGGATTATACCAATGTGAGGAATATGCGGATCCCCAGGGAACGGTGTTTGTGCGATTTGGATACCACAAGAATAGTCCTGTGTTTGAACGATTCGCGGAGGTTCCAAAGGAAATTAGCGAATACTGGGAACCTTCAAAAGATAAGGTCTACTTCTTGATCATTGTGTGGTCGACTAATAGAAATGCCCAAGAACTACGTGCACTGGCGAAAGAAGACGCCGCACTCCAGGCATCTCTGTGGCTGGGCAGCAGTCTGTCTTTTATGCAAGAACAATACTCAAAGACAGAAGAAAAAAATGGAGAAAAAACGGACATGGAAAGTTTGAAAATATTAATGGAATGTATTGGCAGTTATCAGACTTTACAGGAAGAGGGATATGCCATAGGAGAGCGGAAAAACTCCGGCATTTTTTCTTGTATCGCCTTATATTCTATTAAAAGAGATGCCGTAGTAAGCCGGCCTGAAATCAAAGAAATGTAGAGATTTATTTTTTCTATACAAACCGGCGGCGGACAGGGTGATTTTTCCGGCGTGAAATCGGTTGCTTTTTCTGAACACAAATACAGCGATGAAATACGGGAGAAGGATGCACCGCAAAAACAGGGTCAAAGACCGGATTTGGTTAGGAATCCACCACAATATGCAGATGCAATTATTGCAATAGATATTGACACTAATGACTGGAACTCAGAGGTGCAAAAGTATCAGGCTCAAGGAAACGCAGTTGTCGGTTTAGTACAGAAAATAAACGTGGTTATCTCCAGCCGCTTAGAGGGGTTGGAAAACGTATATCGCAGTCTAAATTCAGCCGCTCTGCTGTCAGACTTAATAAAAGTACGTGAAGCACAGGCCGGGGGCACAAACTATCAGATGTGGCAGGTGCCTCAGAAAGTCGTTGATAAAGCACGCAAAGAAATTGATACAAGGAGATAGTAAATGAAAAAACTTATTGCAGTGTGTGGTCTTTTGGCCTTTTTGACGGCCGCCGGTTTTACCCAAACCATGGATAACCGGGTGGAAGAAGCGGTGGATGCTTTGGTGGCTCAAGTCAACCGCCATGTGGAAGTATCGGTGGAGCCTATCACGGTGGGGAACACCGGGTCGGTGAGTGCATTTTCAGCGTTTTTGGGCGCCAAGGTGGCCCGCTTTGCGGCAAATAATCCCTTTGTCACCATTGTCGCCCCCACCAGAGGGCTCTCGCTGGTAAGGGGTAACAGTGATTGGGTACGGCTCGGCGGTTCTTTCATGCAAACCGGTGCGGATGTAGCGGTGACGCTGGCGTTCTTTGCCGACGGCAATCGGCAGATCGCTTCCCATGGCTTTACTGTGCCCCTGGCGGAAATTGAGGCTTTGCACATCACTATCCTCCCCGAAAACCGGGATTCGGTGGCGGAATTGGACAGCACCGATGTTCACATCAATAACAATCCTTTCACCATTACTGCCTGGTGTAATTCTGATAGCCGTACCTATTACGAAGGGGACAGAATAACTATCAGTCTTGAAGCTGATGCCAACTGCTTTTTCAAGGTATACCAGATCGATGTCAACAATAAGGTACAGGTCATTTACCCTAACAGCGCCGACAGAAACAATACCCTCAAAGAGAAAAAGATCAGAACTATCCCCGAAAAAACGGCGTTCGTCCTTGGCGCCCCTTTTGGTGAAGAAACCATCGTTGTCGTTGCTTCAAAAAAGCAATTTGACAGCGTGACCGACCAAACGATACCTACCGCCAATGTCGCCGCAACAAAATTCACCTACACGATTTTGCCCACTACTGTTGTGGAAGAGACCCTGGAATACCGCCTGCCTTCTGACATCCACGCAGCAGTCCGGGCCCTCAAAAAAACGGTGGAAGACGAGGGGGGCACTTTTTCCGGCGATAACCAAAAGGGCGCTTTCTCTGTCGGCAATTTTAACGGCGTCTACAGTGTGACCGGCGGCAAATTTGCGGTGACCATGATGCACCCCGCAGAGCAGAATGTCTCCGAGGTAGTGCCCGGTACCACCCGTGGCGCCGGCGGCGGCTACAGTTTTTCCTTTTCCAAACCCTCGAACCTTTCCGGTGCTGTTGGTCAGGTTAGAAACGGCATCACCAAATCCGGCGGTACCTTTAATGGTGACGAAACCGGCGGTGAATTCGCTGCCAGCGGGATTTCCGGGCGCTATGCCGTGTCGGGTTCCGTGAACGTCACCATCCTTGCAAAGCCCTTTGTGATTCCCAATTCACTCATCGAAAAAGAGGTGAAGGGCTTTTTCGGTGTTAAGTAAGCGGGGATAGGAGGACTCATGAAAAAAGTAATTGCAGTATTTGTTGTTATGGCCACAGTTACCGGCGCTGTTTTCGCCCAGAACCGTTTTGCTCTGGTGATCGGTAATGCTGCCTACACCCACATCGACAGCCTGTCCAACACGGTGAACGATGCCAGGGACATAGCTGCGAGCTTAGGCAAACTCGGCTTTTCCGTTGACCTTAAACTCGATGTGACGGAAAAGGAATTCGGCGATGCCGTGGACAACTACGTGGCAAAACTGGCTGCCAACCTCGATAACGAGGGCTTTTTTTGGTACGCCGGTCATGGCATCCAGGTTCAGGATCAAAACTATCTCTTGCCTGTGGATGTTGCTATCGACACCGAGCGCACCCTCCGGCGGAGCGCCTATTCCCTGAACGACCTTTTGGACGAGTTTTCCAGGGCCAACAACAAGGTGAATGTGGTGGTGCTTGACGCTTGCCGCAACAATCCCCTCCCTGCCGCTGCCAGGGGCAGCGGAACCCGGGGCCTCGCTGTTATCAGGGATGTGCCGGGGGACATCTTCGTCATGTTCTCCACCGCCCCCGGAGATGTAGCCGAAGACGGTAAGGGCGCCCGGAATAGCCCCTTTGCTACCGCCTTCCTTAAAAACATCGCTTCCACCGAACCGGTGGTTATGGTCGCGGTGGACGTGACCAACGAAACCCTTACTCTCACCGGTCAAAAGCAGCGCCCTTTTATCAGGGGTAGCATCATAAGCGACAAATACTACTCCTTAAATCCCACCGCTGGCAGGGTCATCGTTACACCGAACAGGGACGAGAACATGAAGGATGGCGAGGTTGTAGTTCCTGCCAAAAGAACCGCCCCCGTAACCAACGAGGATGACTTCGATACTATCCGCAAAAAAGCGGACGCTCTCTGGGCGGATTTGGAAAAAAATCTATAAGCCGGTAAATAAGATGGTCCGGGGCGAGATCCCCCGGTATCCTGTTCAGGATACCCGGTCTTTCCGATGCTGGTACTGTTCGTGGGGTGCGCTACGGCACCATCGTCATCAAAGCAAGCAAAAATGCTGCCGAAGGACGGTACAAAATGCGCGCAGGCAATTTGCGATGTGGAAAGAAAGTACGACAAAAGTTGAAATTTCAAAAACCGCTGATTCGACGAGTACTTCTACCATAACAGAAACACGAGAAATAATTTCTACTGGAGGGCAGGTACTAAAAAGATTTCAAGATGAAAGTGGGGTGTATGTTTTGATGTCATTTTCCAAGAAACCAGAAACGGAGAATGATTTATAGAAATGACAGGCTCGTTTATTTAACTTTTCCCCGTTTCCCGCCACCTTACAATCCTGTCATAAGCGGCGTTGATCCGGGCGGATTTCTCGGTGGCCTTCTTCATATTCCCCGCATGCCCCGCATGGCGGTCCGGGTGGTGTATCTTGAGCAGCCTCTTGTAGGCGGCCTTGCATTCCTCCGCCGATGCCTGCGGGCTCAGCCCCAGTTCGGCAAAATCCTGCCGCAGCGCATCCGGAGGGGTCCCCTGGCCTGCGGCTGTACCGTAAGCGCCGCCCTTTGCGCTGCCCGCGCCCCTGGTTCCGCCCGCGCCGCCGCTGTTCCCTGCGCTGCCGGTTCTGCCCGCGTTGCCGTTCCCCGCGCCCCCTCCGGCCTCATCCTGCCGGCGGTACCTGCCTTCCGGCTCTTCATCCACGATCCCCCGCCAGCTGTCCCGCCGCGTACCGCCTTCCCTGTGGCCGCTCCCCGCGGAATCACCCCCAAGGAAGTCGTTCAGCTCATCAAAGGCCGCATCCAGGTCCGGATCTCCCCCCCGCTGATGACCCCGGCTGCTCCTGCCGAAGATTTTTTCATCCTCATCGTTGAGATAGCTCTTGATAACATCCCCGAGCCGGTCAAAGACACCCATGGATTTATTATACCAATATGTATCAAAAGAATTAAGACGGTCCACGGATTACACGAAAAAAGGATAGATATTTCAAAACAAAATTTCGTGTTTTTCGTGCCCTTTCGCGGTTAAATTCTTCATTGTTCATGGTCCTCTTCTCTTTTCCCCCCGCCTTATGGTACAATCCCTGTATGAAAATAACCAAAAAGAACTTTGGCCTGCTTTCCACCGGGGAAAAGACGCATCTGTATACGCTTAAAGCGGGGGACCTTGTCCTGTCCATTACAAGCCTGGGGGCAATCTGGACCTCCCTGCTGGTACCTTCGAAAAAAGGCCCCCGGGCCGATGTGCTCTTGGGCCATTCTTCCCTGGCCGCTTACTGCAATAACAAGGGGTACCTGGGGGCTACCGTGGGCCGCTTTGCCAACCGGATCGGGGGGGCGGCCTTTACCCTGGACGGACGCCGCTATACCCTGGATAAAAATGACAAGGGAAATACCCTCCACGGGGGGCGGAAAGGTTTCGACAAATATATATGGAAGGCGGAAGCCTACCGGGAAAGGGACGGGGTCTTTGTCCGTTTCGAGCTTGAAAGTCCCGACGGGGACCGGGGCTTTCCGGGTAAGCTCAAGGCGGCGGTGAGTTACGGGCTCACCAAATCCAATGAGATAATCGCCAACTACGAAGCCAAGGTAGACGCACCCTCCCCGGTTAACCTTACCAACCACGCCTATTTTAACCTTGCCGGGGAAGGGGAGGGGGATATCCTCTCCCACGAGGCGG
The DNA here is from genome assembly GCA_025997875.1 of Spirochaetia bacterium. GTDB lineage: Bacteria > Spirochaetota > Spirochaetia > Treponematales > Breznakiellaceae > BNUT01. The sequence continues at coordinate 82,473 of BNVE01000001.1, read as the reverse complement.
CCATCTTCTCCTCTTCTTATCTTGAGGTGAATGAACAGCTCATCCCCACGGGGAAACTCCTCCCGGTACAGGGGGGGCCCTTTGATTTCCGCCAGCGCAAGAGCATAGGCAGGGATATCAAGGCTGCCGGGGGCGGCTACGACCACTGCTTTGTCGTGGACGGCGAAGCGGGTAAGCTGCGGCCCTGCGCCGAGGTTTTCGAGGCCCAATCCGGCAGGAGCATGCGGCTCTTTACCACCCAGCCGGGCCTTCAGTTCTATACGGGGAATTCCCTGGACGGTTTTCCGGGCAAGTTGGGCTCCGTATATGACAGGCATGGGGGATTCTGCATGGAAACCCAGCATTTCCCCGATTCGCCCAATCAGGGTGATTTCCCCTCCGCCATTTTCGGCCCCGGGAAAAATTACCACGAAAAAGCGGTTTTTTCGTTTGACTGGTAGACTCATTTTGAATAAAAAGGGTATACTTTCGCTTGAAAATATCTCCAATATGTGTATAAAATATAAGTAATATCCTTGCCCGCTTGGGTAAGCGTAACAAAGAGGAAAATATGGATATCCAGCTGCAGGAACTCATCGACAAGATAAAGAAAGATGGGATTGAATCTGCGTCCGAGGAAGCCTCCCGGCTTAAATCTCAGGCCGAAGCGGAGGCGAAGCGGATCGTGGACGCCGCCGGCAAGGAAGGGGAGGCCATCATTTCCCGGGCCAAAGCGGAAGGGGAAAAGTTTGAAAAGGCCGGCATCGCCGCACTGGAACAGGCGTCCCGCAATCTGGTTTTGGCCTTCAAGACCGAAATTCAGTCCCTTTTGGACAAAATCGTTGCCCAGGGGACCGCTTCTTCCTTCAGCGATGACACTCTCAAGGCTATTCTCCCGGAATTGGTAAAAAATTGGGCCTCCAAGGGTAGTGATTCCCTGAATCTGCTCCTTTCCGAAGGGGACCTCAAGAAACTTGGCGGATTTTTTAACGAAAAACTTGCTGCGGAACTTAAAAAGGGTGTGGAACTCAAGTCCGATCACAATCTGGGCGCCGGTTTCCGTATCGCCAGCAAGGACGGTTCCGCCTATTACGACTTCTCCTCCGAATCGGTGGCGGAACTCCTCGCCGCCTACCTCAATCCCCGGCTTGCGGAGATCCTCAAAACTGCGGTCAAGGGATAAGCGAAGTGGCTTATTACTACCTGGTAGCGCAGCTTCCCAGCCTCAGTTACGGACAGGCGGCGCCCATGGCGTCAAGGGCCTTTAAGGACCTTGCCCAAACCGCCCTGACGCCCGAGGATGCCGCTCTCCTGGAACTCTGCACCCTGGACCCCTGGGAAGTGAGCGGGGACGGGAAAAAGGCTGTCCAGGTTCCGGAATTTTTTGAAAAATGGTACGCCTGGGAACGGACCCTACGGCTGAATTTGGCCCGCTACCGGGCAGCCAAGGTAAAGCGGGACGTTCCCGCGGATGTAACAGACTACCCTGCGGACGCCGCTGCCGCCGCAAAGGCCGCCTCTGTCCTGGATTCCCCCCTGGAAGCTGAAATTTTCCTGGATGAAGCCCGGTGGAAGGCCATCGAAGCCTATCAGGGCTTGGACTATTTCGACCGTAATACCGTGTATGCCTATCTCCTCAAGCTGCTCCTTATGGAACGGCGGTCCGCATTCCGGGCCGAAGAGGGTTTTGCTGAATATAAGGGGCTTTATGCTGCCGTCATGGAGGCTGCCGGAGACGGCGCCGCCATGGGACTTAAGTCCCAAACAAGTACTGAATCGGGAGAACCGAAATGACCGGAACAAAAGGGAAAGTAGTAGCCGTAAACGGCAATATGGTCAGCGTCCGCTTCGACGGGGCTGTCTCCATGAACGAAGTGGGCTTTGTCAAGGTTGCTAGCAACCAGGTTGCAGGCAACCAGGCTGCCGACAAGCAGCTCAAAAGCGAAGTCATCCGTATCCGGGGGGATATCTCCCAGCTCCAGGTGTTTGAAATCACCAAGGGGATCACCGTGGGTGACGAGGTGGAGTACAGCGGGGAAATGCTCGCGGTTGAAATGGGCCCTGGCCTTTTGGGCCAGGTCTTTGACGGCCTCCAGAACCCCCTCCCCAAACTGGCGGAAGTGGCGGGGAACTTCCTGGAACGGGGGGTCTACCTGGATCCCCTGCCCGTGGACACCCAATGGGCCTTTACCCCCTCCGTCAAGGTCGGGGATACGGTGGAACGGGCCGATACCCTGGGGACGGTCCCGGAAGGGGCCTTTACCCACCGGATCATGGTTCCCTTTAACCTGCTTGGAACCTATACGGTGGCTTCGGTAAAGGCCGCCGGTTCCTACACCATCCGGGAAACCATCGCCGAATTAAAAGACGAAAAGGGCAACACGATTCCCGTAAAGATGTCCTTTAGCTGGCCGGTCAAGCGGCCCATCGACTGCTTCGTGGAACGCTACAAGCCTACCGAACCCATGGTTACCCAGGTACGGCTCATCGATACCTTCTTCCCCGTAGCCCGGGGGGGCACCTACTGTATCCCCGGACCCTTCGGCGCCGGAAAGACCGTCCTCCAGCAGATCACCAGCCAGCACGCCGATGTTGACATCGTTATCCTGGCTGCCTGCGGTGAGCGGGCCGGCGAAGTGGTGGAAACCCTCAAGGAATTCCCCGAGTTAAAGGACCCCAAAACCGGTCACTCCCTGATGGAGCGGACCATTATCATCTGTAATACCTCCTCCATGCCGGTCGCGTCCCGGGAAGCTTCGGTTTATACCGCAGTGACCCTGGCTGAATACTATAGGCAGATGGGGCTCAACATCCTGCTGCTGGCGGACTCCACCAGCCGCTGGGCTCAGGCCATGCGGGAAATGTCGGGCCGTCTGGAAGAAATCCCCGGTGAAGAAGCCTTCCCTGCCTATCTGGAATCCACCATTGCCAGCTTCTACGAACGGGCCGGCACGGTGCGGCTCCGGGACGGCGCCATCGGCTCGGTCACCATCGGCGGTACGGTAAGTCCCGCGGGGGGTAACTTTGAAGAACCGGTCACCCAGGCGACACTCAAGGTTGTCGGCGCCTTCCACGGTCTTTCCCGGGAACGGTCTGACGCCCGTAAATACCCCGCCATCCATCCCCTGGATTCCTGGTCCAAGTACAAGGGGATCATAGCCGCCGAAAAGGTTGAATATGCCCACGGCTTTATGGCCCGGGGCAGCGAAGTTGAGCAGATGATGAAGGTCGTCGGCGAAGAAGGAACCAGCCTGGACGACTATGTGGTCTACCTTAAGGGGGACATGCTGGATTCGGTTTACTTCCAGCAGAACTCCTTTGATGCGGTTGACGCAGCGGTAAGCCCGGAACGGCAGACCTATACCTTCAAGATCCTTCTGAAAATTTTGGCGTCTCAATTCACCTTTCCCGATAAAAACGAGGCCCGCAGCTGGTTTAACCGGCTCAGGCAGAAATTCCTGGACTTTAACGGTTCGGAATGGCAGAGTGAGCGGTTCAATTCTCTGGAAAAAGAGATTGAATCCACCGTGGCCGCACAGTCCCAAGGGCTGGATAAGGCCGCTGAGAAAGTGCTTGCATAAAAAACTGAAAGTTTTTTATGCAAGCAGCGGAGTTTCTTGCAGAAACTCCATGAATTAAGGAAACAGGGGCGGAAAACCATGAATAAGGTATACAGCAAAATTGAATCCATCACCGGAAGCGTGATCACGGTCAAGGCCGAGGGCGTCCGCTACGGTGACCTCGCCGAGGTAGACACCGTGTTCGGCACCTCCCTGGCGGAAGTGAACCGTCTGGAAAACGACCTTGTATCCCTCCAGGTATTCGCCGGGGGCCGGGGTATTTCCACCGGCGACACGGTCCGCTTCCTGGGCCGGCAGATGCAGGTATCCTTTTCGGAAAACCTCATGGGCCGGGTCTTTACCGGTTCCGGCAGTCCCCGGGACAAGGGCCCCGCCCTCACCGAAAACATGATCCCCATCGGGGGCCCTTCGGTTAACCCCGCCAAGCGTATCATCCCCCGGAACATGATCCGCACCGGTATCCCCATGATCGACCTCTTCAACACCCTGGTGGTGTCCCAGAAGCTGCCTATCTTCTCCGTCTCCGGTGAACCCTACAACGACCTCCTGGCCCGCATCGCCATGCAGGCCGAAGTTGACGTGATCATCCTGGGGGGCATGGGCCTGAAATACGACGACTACCTCTTCTTCAAGGATACCCTGGAAGAGGGGGGCGCCCTTTCCCGGACGGTTATGTTCGTTCATACCGCTTCGGACCCCACGGTGGAATGCCTCATGATCCCCGACATGTCCCTGGCGGTGGCGGAACAGTTCGCCCTTGCCGGCAAAGACGTGCTGGTGCTCCTTACGGATATGACTAACTTTGCCGACGCCATGAAGGAAATTTCGATTATCCAGGAGCAGGTCCCCTCAAACCGCGGTTACCCCGGAGACCTCTACAGCCAGCTCGCCAGCCGCTACGAAAAGGCGGTTGACTTTGACGACGCCGGCTCCATCACCATCCTGGGTGTTACCACCATGCCCGGCGACGACGTAACCCACCCCGTACCGGACAACACCGGGTACATCACCGAAGGCCAGTACTACCTGAAAAACGGCCGCATCGAGCCCTTCGGCTCCCTGTCCCGGCTTAAGCAGCAGGTTAACGGCAAGACCCGGGCCGACCACCGGGCCCTGATGGACGGCATGATCAAACTCTACTCCGCCTACCGGGACACCCTGGAAAAGAAGGCCATGGGCTTTATCATGACCGCCTGGGACGACAAGCTCCTCAAATACGGGGACCAGTTTGAAAAGAAGATGATGGACCTTTCGGTCAATATCCCCCTGGAAGGGGCCCTGGACCTGGGCTGGGAAATCCTGGCCGACTGTTTCAGCCCCGAAGAAACGGGCCTGCGGACCGAACTAATCACAAAATTCTGGCCCAAGAAGGATTAAAAAGCTGACGCTTTTTAATCTTGGAGTTTTGGCAAGCCAAAACTCCACAAAATAGAGGTGTATGAGGAAGTATGGCAAAGATAAAGCTGACTAAAAACGAGCAGAAGAAGCAGAAAGATGCGCTCAAGATGTATCAGCGCTATCTTCCTACCCTGATGCTCAAAAAGCAGCAGCTCCAGGCGGAAATCCGCACCACCGAAATCCGTATCAAGGAATTGCGGGAGGAGAAGGACCGTATCGACGAATCCTTCAAGGTCTGGATCGCCGTCTATGGCGAAACCGGCGTCTTTACCCCCGATATCGTGCGGATCAGCAGCCTGAAAACCGCTACCGGGAACATCGCCGGGGTGAGTATCCCCCTGTTCCAGGGCGCCGAGTTTGAAGTGGCCCCCTATGACCTCCTTAAAACGCCCCTCTGGCTGGACGCAGCGGTGGAACGGATGCAGCAGGTGCTGCTCCTGGACCTGGAAGCCCAAATTGTTGAAGAACAGCGCAGCCGCCTGGCCCGGGAACTGCGGGTTACCACCCAGCGGGTGAACCTTTTTGAAAAGATCAAAATCCCCGAAACCAAGGTGAACATCAAGAAAATCCAGGTCTACCTGGGGGATCAGCAGACCGCCGCGGTAGTCCGGGGCAAAATCGCCAAACGGGGTCTGGCCAGGGCTGCGCAAGCAGGCCAAGCTGCCCAAGCAGGCCGGGCCGCCGCCCAGGGGGCCGCACAATGATCATTCATCCGGCGAACGCAGTGAGGAGGTTCCCCTCGTGATCATTCACCCGACGAACGCAGTGAGGAGGTTCCCCTCGTGATTGTACCCATGAAAAAGGTATCCCTGGTGGTTCTGGACAAGACCCGGGAGGCTTCCCTTAAAAAACTCCGGGAACTGGGTGTGGTGCATCTGGAAAAGAAGGGCGCCGTCTCGGATTCCTTAAGCAAACTGCTGGACAAAAAGACCAGGCTCGAAACCGCCCAGGGCATATTGATGCCCTATAAGGTTTCCGGGAAGCTTGCCAAAGCTGCGCCTCCGGAGACAAACCGCCGCCGCAGGGCCACCGACCATGCAGCGCCGGAACCCTATTCCACCGTTGACGCGGAAGTTGAAGTTGATTTTCAGACCCGGGTTCTGGAAATGGGGGAAGAACGGAAAACCCTCCAGGAACAGCTGATCTCCCAGGTCCGGGAACGGACCCGCATCGAAAAATGGGGCAATTTCAAACCCAAGGATATCAGGGATTTGGCGGCCCGGGGGCTTCCGCTGTTTCTCTATGAGCTCCCTATTGCAATTTATGAAACCCTTCCCGGGGATGTACAGCGCATAGTCCTTGGCAAAGACAAGACCACCGTTTACCTCGTGGTTCTGGATAAGGAACTGGAAGGGGAAAGCCCCTTTGCCCCGGGCGAACATTCCCTTAAAGAAATCGACACAAACATGGCGGAAATTCGGGACCGGCTGGCGGATCTTGAAGGGCGGCTGGAACTTATGGCTATCCGCCGATCCCTGCTTGAAACCGAAAAGAAAACCCTGAACGAGCTTATCGAATTTGAACGGGCCCGGGCGGGGATGGATGTCCTTGAGGATGTCCCGGCGGACTACGCCGTTTCCTGGCTTACCGGCTTTGCCCCCCGGGACGATCTCGGGCTCATCAAGCGGGCCGCCGCGGAAAACGGCTGGGCCCTTCTGGCCGAAGATCCCGGGCCGGAAGACGAAGTTCCCACCAAGCTTAAGAACAACAAGCTGGCAAGTCTTATCTACCCCCTGACGGACTTCCTGGAAGTGGTGCCCGGCTACAACGAAATTGATATTTCCGGCTGGTTCCTGCTCTTCTTCTGTATATTCTTCGGGATGATCTTCGGCGACGCGGCCTATGGGGCCATCGTCCTGATTGCCGCTATTATTGGCATTTTCAAGACCCTGAAGAAGGGGGTTCCCGCGGGCCTGAAGATGCTCTTCCTCCTGGGGCTTTCAAACTTTGTGTGGGGGGTCCTTACCTGTACCTGGTTCGCCCTTGACACGGCCATGCTTCCCCAGTTCCTGCGGGACATCTCCTTGCCCCTCATCTCAAACGTGACCGCCGCCCAGTCGGAATATGACTCCGGTATCGTCCAGCAGAACCTGATGATCTTCTGTTTCTCCCTGGCCCTGATTCACCTTTCCATCGGTCATATCATGGTTATTCTCAGAAGCCGGACCCTCAAGCTCCTGGGAGATGTGGGCTCCGTGGCCATGCTGGTGGGGATGTACTTCATCATCCTTTCCCTCATAGCCAGTAACGAATACCGGCAGATTCCCATGATTATGCCCATGGTGTACCTCTTTGGTATAGGCTTCTTGCTGAACTTCGTGTTTGCCAACTATGACGGCAGCATCGGCAGGTCGGCACTGGAGAGCTGCAAGAACATCATCTCGGTGATCCTGGGTATCGCAAACGTATTTTCCGATATTATGTCCTACATCAGGCTGTGGGCGGTGGGGCTTGCCGGCGGGGCCATTGCCTCCACGGTGAACGCCATGGCCGGTCCCATGTTGGGGCACCTGGTCCTCTTTATCTTTGGGGTTACGCTGGTGGTGTTCGGCCACGGCCTCAATCTGGTTCTCAACGTACTTTCGGTCCTCGTTCACGGGGTCCGCTTGAACACCCTGGAATTTTCAGGCCATGTAGGACTTACCTGGTCGGGTACCGCATATAAACCGTTTGCTGAAACGGGTAGAAAATAAAGCAAATAGAGCTTAATAGGAGTCGAATATGAATTTAGGATTAATTGGCGCTGGTATTGTGATGGGCATTTCCGCCCTGGGTTCGGCAATCGGTATCGGGATTGCCGGTCAGGCGGTTATCGGGGCATGGAAGAAGTGTTATCTGGGGAACAAGGCGGCGCCCATGACCCTGCTGGCCTTCGGCGGCGCTCCCTTAACCCAGACCTTCTACGGCTATATTCTGGGCTTCCTCTTTATGAAGCCCGCGGCCCTTGCTTCCCCTGAAAACGGCCCCCTGTACCTTGGTATCGGCCTTGCTTCCGGGCTTGCCATTGCCCTTTCCGCCATTGCCCAGGGTAAGGCCGGCGCCGCCGGCGCTGACGCTACCGGTGAAACCGGCAAGGGCTTTGTCAACTACATGATGATCGTCGGTATCTGCGAAACCGTCGCCATTTTCGCGATGGTTCTCTCCATGATCAGCCTGTAGACCAAGAGGGTATGTTAAAGCGGGTATCCCGGGCCGTTACGCTTGGCGGTTTTGATCAGGTGGATGCTCTTACCATAGGCGGCGCTTCCCCGGTCCTTATTCAGACCATGTGGAAGGACCGCCTTTCTTTTGTTGATCTGGAAAACCAGGCCGGGGAAGCAATCCTTGAGCGTATTGCGGCCCTTAAACGCATGGGCTGCGCCCTGCTCCGTTTCGCCGTCCCGGACCTTGAGGCCGCCGAAGTCCTGGGTCACCTGGCCCAAATGGTTTCCATGCCCCTGGTGGCGGACATCCACTTTGATTACAAAATCGCCCTCCGCTGCCTGGATTTCCCCATTGCCAAGATACGCATCAACCCCGGTAACATAGGCAGCCGTGAGCGGGTGGAGGCGGTGCTTTCCAAGGCAGCCGTAAAAAACAGGCCCATCCGCATCGGGGTGAACGCCGGGAGCCTTCCCCTGGACCTCCGCGGCAAAACAGACTCAGGCAGCCTAAGCCAGGCGGAAGCCCTGGTGGAGGCGGCGGAACGGGAACTGGCGATCTTCCGGGAATTTGATTTTTCCAATGTTCTTGTCTCCATGAAAGCCTCTTCAGTTGCCGATACTATAAGGGCGAACCGTCTTTTGGCGGAGAGGACCGATGCGCCCCTCCATATCGGGGTTACCGAGGCGGGGCCCCTGATCGCCGGTGTGGTGCGGAACACTGCGGCCCTCATGGCCCTGCTTTCAGAAGGAATCGGGGACACCATCCGGGTATCCCTTTCGGATACCATGGAGCGGGAAGTGATCGCCGGCCGGGAGATACTGGCCTGCGCCATAGACTCAGGCGGGGCTATGGCCGGCGGCAACTTTGCCGAAGGCAGCGGAACTGCGGCGGAACGGGCCGGGCCGCGGGGGCCGGGGGTCAGGATCGTTTCCTGCCCGCGCTGCGGCAGGAACAGCTTCGACACCCACGGGTTTACGGAACGGTGGCAGCCTTATCTGTATGCCCTGGATAAAAATATCACCGTGGCGGTCATGGGCTGCGCGGTGAACGGTCCCGGGGAGGCCCGGCATGCGGACCTAGGGATCACCGGCGCGGGGAACAAGGTCCTCCTTTTCCGGCACGGTAAGGTGATCCGTACCATTGACGCCGGAGAAGCGGATATGGTCGTTGCCGCGGACAGGGCGTTTCGGGAAGAACTGGACCGGCTTTAGGGCTTTAAGGGACTATATAGTGAGAAAGTACCCGGTATTATTACTCCTTATGCTCCTGTTCTGCGGCGCTTTTGCCGCCGCCCAGGCCGGTTCATCGCTGCGGCAGCTTGAAAGGCCCTGGTGGTATACCATGGAACAGGGTAAGTTCCTCTTCCGCGAGGGGGATTATGGCAGCGCCCTGCTGGCCTTTGAGGATGCCCGGCGGCAGCGGCAGACCATGTATGCCCAAATGGAACAGAACCTTATCAGCTTCCTCTCAATTCCCGAAGTCCGCCGGATGAGGGATTCCCTGGATACCATGGAAACCTATATCACCGACCAGGGCCTGTCAGGCGCCGCCGCAGCCCTGAGGGAGCTCTACTACCGTGTCCCACGGAGTTCCCTGAACAATTCGGCGGAAAAGGCCCTGGCGGAGCTGGGCAAGTTTAAGGATTACCCCGAAGCGGAGTACTGGATAGGGGAAACCTACCGTGTGGAAGGGGAACTGGGGCTTGCCCTCACGCAGTTCCTCAAGGTCCACCGGCAGCGCCGCCTCCTTGAGAACCCGGATTTTGACACCCAACTCCTCTATGAGATCGCCGACATCCACAGGATAAAACAGGAATATACCGAAATGGAGCGGGTCCTGATTGAAATTCTTACCGGCGTCAACGAAAGCCATCCCTGGGAGCGGCAAGAGGAGGCCGTACCCGGTGATACTCTCTGGTCGGAGGATACCGGGGGCTTCGCAAAAACCTCCATGTTGAATATTCTGGGGCAGGACGGCATTAACCGTTTCCTGACCCTGTACCGCTACGATAATACCGCCGTGGAAAAGGCCCACCGGCAGTTGGGGTTCTATTACTATGCCGCCGGCAGGCACAGCCGGGCGGCGGAACACCTTATGTTTGCCTTCCTTATCCAGAATACGATCCTGCTGGAAGAAATTACCCATAGCCTTATGACAGAAGAAATCCTCCGGGGCGAATACCATTATATCTTTAGTACCCTGGACAACCTTATGGAAAAGATTAGGGGGAAAGGGGACTTACAGGCCTATATCGAAGATGTGGAGTACTACCGCACCGCCTATTACCTGGGAAGCTCCCTGTACGCCACCGGCAAAGCCGGCTCCGCCCGGGGCCTTTGGGAATTCCTCCTCAACCAGGCCGCCGCAGGGGAATGGCGCGGCAGGGCCCAGGCCCAGCTCCGCAGCCCCTTTGTGGAACGGGCCGTAGAAACCCCGTAATAAAGCGGAAATCCGTGGACTCTTCTTCCGGTGGTTGACAAGTCTCCTGAATCCATAGTACTTTAATAACGGATTTTGTAAGAAACATCCAATGTATTTTCAAGGAGTAAGATATGGCTCAGGCCAGTAAGAATGCCCGTACCTCTGTTTCAACCCAGAAATTTTTCTGTTCCTGCGGTGGTGAAGTCAAGATGAAGACCCTGTTTGAAAACGGCAAGGTCAAGAACGTAGCTGAATGCGAGAAGTGCAAACGCCTTGAACGGCGTCCTTCGGATTTCAAATAAGGCTTAAGCGTTTTAACGCTGCTTTAGATTTTTTTATAACGTAGTGGGGGTTATCCTTTGGCAGGCAAGATAAGTTCGGCTGAAAAGCGTCACCGGCAGAGTGAAGAGCGCCGTATCCGGAATAAGGCGGTAAAAAGCTCCGTCCGGACCAGCGCCAAAAAATTTACGATTCTGGCCCAAAAGAAAGAAGTTGGCGAAGCTGAAGCCGCTCTTAAAGACATGATCAAGAAGATCGATACAGCTGCCCAAAAGGGAATTATAAAGAAAAATGCCGCATCCCGGAAAAAGTCCCGGATGCAGCGGCTTTTTAATTCAATCAAGGCCGCCCAGTAATTTTTTCTGCTGTTGGCAGGCTGATAATTGTATACGGTTTGAGTCTCGTGGTGGGAAAATGACAGGGGCAAAGAAATATACCAAAGCTGAAATTGTTGATTCCCTGTATGAAAAAACCGGCATGAGCCGTAAAGAAATCCGGACCATAATCGATCTCTTTATTGATGATATTAAAGATTCCCTGGTCAAGAATATGGTTATTGAGCTCCGGGGTTTTGGAACCTTCGAGATTAAGGTCCGCAAGGGCCGCCAAAAAGCCCGGAACCCAAAAACCGGGGAAACCGTATCCGTTACCTCCCATGGCATTGCCTCATTCAGGCCCGGGAGGGAGTTAAAACAGGACGTCTGGAATTTGGGCGTCCCTCGCCCCGTTTTACACAAGAAAAAATGAAGTCACTTGCAAGCCGGGAGCATTCAGCGCGGGCAGGGGATTTTTTTATCAACCTGGCCCTTGTGGCCCTGGGGGCCCTGCTTTTTTCCGCCGCCTTTCCGAACCTTCTGGTTGAAAAGGGGCTGCCCCTTCTTGCCTGGATTGCCCTTGTTCCCGTATTTGCCCTTGTCCGCCGTACCGGCTTAGGGGCCTCGTTTTTTTGGGGCGCCCTCTACGGGTATGCCGCCTACAGTCTTTTTAACTACTGGCTCAGCGTTTTCCATCCCATGGCGGGTCTTATTGTCAATTCCGTTTACCTGTTTTATTTGGGCCTGCTTTTTCCCCTGCTTAAAATTGCGGAACTGCTTTTCCCCCGCCGCTTCTATCTGGTCCAGTGGGTCCTCTGGGTAAGTTATGAGTACCTCCGCACCCAGGGCTTCCTGGGCTATCCCTACGGCATCATAGGCTATTCCCAGTGGGAACTGATCCCCCTTATCCAGATCGCAAGTCTCTGCGGGGTCTGGGGCGTTTCCGCCCTTCTGGTGTTTCCCTCAGCCTGGCTGGGGGCCGCCCTGCAGGGGAAGGCCGGTCCAAATGCCGCCGGTCCCGGCCTTCGGGGAAGGCCGGCATTGGTATTTCGGGATATCCCCGGGAATATCGGGGTCTTTTTTCGCCGGGAGCGGGTTTTCGCCCTGGTCTGGCTCATCTGCCTCTGCGCCGCCCTGGGATACGGCTTTTTCTCCCAGGTAGACTATTCCGGGGCAAGGCGGGCGCGGATAGCCCTGATTCAGCATAACACCGATCCCTGGCGGGGGGACATCAAGGATTACCGGCACAATTACGAGGTCTTGAAACGCCTCTCCGACGAGGCCCTGGGGGCAACGCCGAAGCCCGACCTGGTGGTCTGGTCCGAGACGGCCTTTGTTCCCCGGATTTACTGGCATAGCACCTACCGGGGGGACCGGGAATCCTGGGACCTGGTTAAGGAACTGCTGGATTACCTTGCCGCTCAGGAAGTTCCCTTTTTGATAGGGAATGACGACGGCCGCAAGGACCCGGTCAAAAATCCCAACAGGGACCCCCTGAACCCCCAGGAGGATTACCGGATCGACTACAATGCGGTGATGCTCTATGAAAAGGGGAACCTGACGGGGCTGTACCGCAAGCTCCACCTGGTGCCCTTTACGGAACATTTCCCCTACGAAAAGCAGCTCCCCTGGATGTATAAGGCCCTGAAAGAAGCGGATACCCATTTCTGGGAAAAGGGGGAGGATGCCACGGTCTTTTCCGCCGGGGGCTTCAAATTTTCCAGCCCCATCTGTTTTGAGGACACCTTTGGCTATTTAAGCCGGGACTTTGTCCGGAACGGGGCGGAACTGATTGTAAACCTCTCCAATGACGCCTGGTCCGCCAGCCTCCCCGCCCAGAATCAGCACCTCTCCATGGCGGTCTTCCGGGCGGTGGAAAACCGCCGGTCCATGGTTCGCTCCACCGCCTCGGGCCAGACCTGCGCCGTGGACCCCAATGGCCGCCTCATCGCCCTGGCCCCGCCCTTTACGGAATCCGCCCTTACCGTGGAAGTTCCGGTGATCACTCCCGATTCCCTGTACACCCGTTTTGGAGATTTTCTGGCTTTTATCTTTGTCGGCGCCGCCATTACCCTGTTGATTTTTGGGAGCCTTTCATATATAATCATAACAGTAAAAAAAGGAAGGGATTCATGAACACTCGAAAGAAGATACTCATTGTCGACGATGAACAACTTAATCTCGAATTTTTTGAAGTTATGCTTTCCAAGCTGGGCTTTATCGTCGAAAAGGCTGAAGACGGCATTGAAGCGCTGGAAAAGGTAAAACGTTTTTACCCGGATCTTATCCTTTTGGACAATATCATGCCCCGGATGACCGGCTGGGAGGTTACCAAAACCCTTAAGGGGGATCCCAAATACCGGGATATTCCTATTGTTATGTTTTCCGCCCTGGATGATATAAAGGACAAGATAGAGGGCTTTGAATTGGGGGTAGATGATTATATCACCAAGCCCTTCAATTTTTCCGAAGTTCTGGCCCGTATCCGGGTGGTACTGCGGAACCGGGAGCTTTTTGCCCAGATTGCGGTGCGGGAATCCCGGCTTGACATGGCGGAAGAGTTAAACGAGGACATAAAAAACAGCCTTGCAAATTTTGTAAGCAGTGTGGATGAACTTGATTCAGCCCTTGCCGCGGCTATTCGGGACGAAGAAACGGTTGACAAGAGTACCCTGTCCCGGCTTGTGGGGGTCCTTACGGAAAAAACTCAAGGAGTCAGGAAGCATATCGCGGAACTGGACGCCCGGATAGAGAAAACCCTTGCAGAATGGGAGGATCTCAAGAAAAATGAGATAGGCCTTTCGGTCCTGGAAAGCCAGAGCCGTAATTTTCCGCACCAGGAATTGGGAAAGGAATGACCAAGACGGAAGGCAAGAAGAAAGACGCCATTGCGGAGGTGGTGCTGGGGCAAAGCACCAGTTTTAACGGTTTTCTCCGGTTCAGGGAAACCCTCCGTATTCAGGGAAAATTCCGGGGTACCATCGAAGCCACCGGGGCGCTCATTGTGGATAGGGGCGCGGTGGTAGAGGCGGATCATATTTCGGTGAGCTCCCTGACGGTCTACGGGACCGTGGTGGGCGCGGTTAACGCCTTAGACAAGGTGGACATGCTCAGCGGCGCGGAAGTCCGGGGGGATGTTACCGCCGCCCGGCTCCGCATTGCCGACGGGGTACTCTTTGAAGGCCAGTGCAGCATGACCTCCATGGACAGGGAAGTGGATATCTTCTCCCGGCCTACGGAGGAAATAAAGGCTGAATTGCAGCGGGGCAATGGCTGAGTCCGCCGAACTTCCCGGAGGGCTTTCTTCCCAGGGGGGCGCGGCGGAACTGCTGGTAAAAAAGCTCACCGCCCTGTCAAAAACCGCTGCCCTGGCGGAGTCCTGCACCGCAGGGCTGGCGGCGGACCTTATCGCCCGGGTCCCCGGGGCGTCCAATGCGCTGTGGGGTTCCTTTGTCAGCTATACGGTGGACGCCAAGGTAAAGATGCTGGGCCTGGAAAAGGCGGCGGTAGAAAAATACGGTCCCGTGAGCCGGGAGACCGCCTGCGCCATGGCGGAGGGGGCTCTGGATAAAAGCGGCGTTGATTTGGCGGCGGCAATAACAGGCCTTGCGGGTCCCGGCGGCGACGGGACGGCGGTCCCGGTGGGTACGGTCTGGATAGCCACCACAGTCCGGGGCGGGGAGACCCGGGCCCAGGTTTTTCATTACCGGGATTCCCGTAGCGGGGTGCGGAATGCCGCAGCCGCCCGGGCGGTGGAAGCCCTCCTGGATCGTTTGTCCTAAGGATGTATATTTCCTGCAGACGGCTTGACATCGCTTATATTTTCTGTTTATGATTTATGTATCCTATCGTATGTTTACAAACAATCTAACTGGAAACAAAAATTATTAAAAACGTGTACCTGATGGAATACATCCAATCTTTTCCCGATATTTTTTTTTCGGGATTCTAATACCCTATAGGTGGTTTAATACATGGCAATGTTACGGAGAGGTCGAAAACCTAAAGTTGCAGAAAATGAAGAACAATTAAGTTTTGAACAGGGAGAACAAACCCTGGTAGAAGTCCAGGAGAAAGATAATGTCCCCTTCGGTGAAGACGGGGAAGCTCCGGCGGCTTCCGAAGCGGATGCGTTCGCCGGTGAAGACGGGGATGATGAGCGTTCCGGTGGTAAAGCCGTAGTAGTGCGGGCCCGGACAAAACGTAGCCCCTACCGGGAACATTCAACCAGGGGTTCCGAGCCCAGGGGGGAGGATAACTTCACCGGGAATTCCGGTCCCGCCGCCGATTCTCCGGACCCGGTCCATGGAGGCCGGTATTCCGGGGGAAACGAAAATTCCTGGCAGGGAGGGGCCCATTCCCGGTCCCGTTACAATAACCGGGGCTCTTCGGCGCCCCCACAGGGCTCATCATTTCCCGGTTCTTCCCCGGCCGGAAACTCCGGCTTTGGAAATACCGGGGGAAACTTTGGCGGTAATTCCGGTTCCGGGAACCCCGGGGCCGTCAATTCTGTTGGAGCCGTCCCCGGCCCGGACGGGGCTTCCCCGGCGCTGCCTCCATCGACCCTGGGCCTGCCGAAAAACCTGCCCTCCATGCCCGACATTTACGGCAAACCCGAACCCCGCAGCGACCAGGACAACGGCAAGCCCCGGCTCTCTATCAACGAACTTATCCGGCTGAACATGATAGACCTGCGCGAACTGGCGGGCCGTTACAACATCACCCACGAAGACATGGTGGCCTTAAAGAAGCAGGAGATCATCTTCTCCCTCCTCAAGGCCCACACCGAGCGGGGGGGGGTCATCTACGCCTACGGCTCTCTGGAAATCCTCCCCGACAGCTACGGCTTTTTGCGGAGCCCCCAGAATTCCTACCTCCCCGGCCCCGATGACATCTACATCAGCCCCAGCCAGATACGGCTCTTTGCCCTTAAAACCGGGGACACGGTCTACGGCCAGATTCGCAGCCCCAAGGAGGGTGAGCGCTTCTTTGCCATGCTCCGGGTGGAGACGGTCAACTATGACGACCCCACGGTGGCCCAGAACCGCATCCCCTTTGACAACCTGACCCCCCTGTACCCCAACCGTAAGTTGGACCTGGAAACCACCACCGAGGGCATCAGCGAGCGGGTGATCAACCTATTCTGTCCCATCGGCAAGGGCCAGCGGGCCCTCATCGTGGCCCCTCCCCGGACCGGTAAAACCATCATGATGCAGAAGATCGCCAACGCGATCACCAAAAACCACCCCGAAGTCTACCTGATCGTGCTCCTTATCGACGAGCGTCCCGAGGAAGTCACCGACATGGAGCGGACCGTCCGGGCGGAGGTAATTTCATCAACCTTTGACGAACAGGCCACCCGGCATGTGCAGGTAACCGAAATGGTTCTGGAAAAGGCCAAGCGCCTGGTGGAGCACAAAAAGGACGTGGTTATCCTCCTGGATTCCATTACCCGGTTGGCCCGGGCCTATAACCAGACCGTGCCCACTTCGGGGAAGATCCTCTCAGGCGGCGTTGACTCCAATGCCCTCCACAAGCCCAAGCGCTTCTTCGGGGCCGCCCGGAACATCGAGGAGGGGGGGAGCCTGACCATCATCTCCACCGCCCTGATCGAAACCGGCAGCCGTATGGACGAAGTGATTTTTGAAGAATTCAAGGGCACCGGTAACCTGGAAATCAACCTGGACCGGCGGATCTCCGACCGCAGGCTCTTCCCGGCGATCAACATCAAGAAGTCGGGCACCCGGAAGGAAGAACTGCTCCTCTCCGAAGAGGAAATGCAGAAAATCTGGGTCCTCCGCAAGGTTATCAACCCCATGGACGACATCGAGATCATCGAGCTCCTGGTTGACAGGATGAAGAAAAGCAAGAATAATGAAGCATTCCTTAAGTCAATGAACACCGGTTCGGCGGCCATGGACTAAAGGAACCGCGTTCTAAAGGATTTCTCCGGGGCGAACGCTATAGTGGAGGATTGATAAACATGCAAGACAAGATTCATCCCAAATACGAGGCGACTACGATTACCTGCGCCTGCGGGAACGTTATTGAAACCCGTTCAACCGCAAAGGATATCAAGGTGGAAATCTGTTCCGCCTGCCACCCCTTCTTTACGGGCAAACAGAAACTGGTAGACACCGCCGGCCGTATCGAACGGTTCCGCAGGAAGTACAATATCAAAGAATAATTGAAGAGGGGTCCACGGATTTTACAGGTTAATCTTAATTTTTTTTACATGATAGGTAGGGGGAAGAAAAATGAAGAGGCTGATTCTGTTGATTTTTGTGGTGGTGGTATCTGCTGTGTTTGCGGGCTGTGCAACATTTGGCCAACCTGCCGGGCCAAAAGATCTAAGTACCCTTCAGTGGGAAGCAAGTGTTGATATAAAAGAGGGGGCAATACCCTCCGTAAGTAAGTTGGATGATGTGGTTCCACGGCTTCGGGGTTCTGTTCGGGGAAGCGCAACTGTTTATTTCGGTCCGGACTTTGAATTTATTAACCCACCCTCCGGGTCTAACTATGTGAAGATTGCGACGAATAACAAAACCCGTTATTGGGTAGTTAGTGTCAAGATTGATGGTGTTGATGAAGTACGGGCTTTCAAGTTGGAATTACAATCGGGCCATCAGTGGCTGCATTTTGGTCATGAGGTACAGGCTTATCTTGAAAATATAAAGGTTCTTCAAGACTATATTGTAAAGCCATAATGCAAATTACCCTATATTAAGGGTACACTCCCAAAATCTTTGGCTCCGTCAGCCGCCATGCAAGGATGATTTTGCAGGGTATGGCGGCGCCGGATTTGGGGATGAGCCTGCCCTGAATTGCCAGCATAGGCCCCTGTTCTTCCCAATCAATATATTCAATGCCTCGTATTGCCAAAGGTTCAAGTTTGGCGGTCTGGCCTTTTCCCCAGGGAGTGTCCGCCGCATAGGGGCCGCTGCGGTAGAGCAGGGCCAGATAGGCTTCGTCATCGTACCGGGGCTTCACCTCGGCCTCGAAGGTCTTTTCCCCCTGGGCCAGCAGAAACTGTGTATCCTGATTGCGGAAGGCCCGGGAGACTGCGGCAAGGTAGGCCCTGGCTTCCGGGGGAAGGCCGGCAAATTCCCGGGTGTCAAGCCGATCCCCGGTTACGGGGGTTGCTATCGCCGGTCTGGGGGCATCGGCCCCTTCCGCCTGGGGCGCTCCGTTTATTACTGCCGGGCCATCGCTTGCGCAGGCGGCTGTCAGAACCGCCGCCATCAATACCACTGGCGCCGCAACGATAAGACAAAGGTTCCTTTTCATGAATTGATTATACCTGAAAAAGATAGCATTCAGGTATCCTTTTCCCCGCAAAATCCTCATCGGTAATCGCTTCTTCCATGTCCTTGATTGCATAGCCGGGGAAATCCCCCGCATCCAGGTGAAAGTGCCGGGCATTGGCGCTGAACCAGAGCCGGCCGCCGCTTCTTAATAGCTTTAAGGCCTGGCTAATAAGAGCCTGGTGATCCCGTTTGATGTCCAGGGTGGATTCCATCTTTTTGGAGTTGGAAAAGGTTGGGGGGTCCAGGATGATCATATCCCAGGATTTTTTTTCCCTTTCTGCGGTGGCAAGAAAGGAAAGGACATCGGCGCGGATGAGGGCGTATTGGGGCGAAACGGCAGTCCGGGGCGAGGCGGCATTCGGGCCGGTTACGGAAGCTTCGTAGCCGTTCAGGCGGAAGTTGAGGGCCGCCCAGTCCAGGTAGGTCCGGGAAAGGTCCACCGAATCAACCCGGGCAGCGCCCCCCGCCGCAGCATATACGGAAAAGGAGGCGGTATAGCAGAACAGGTTGAGGACCTCTTTACCCGCCGCTTCCTCCCGGACAAGGGCGCGCATTTTGCGGCGGTCCGGGAAAAACCCCGTATCAAGGTAGTCCGAAAGGTTTACCCGGAAACACAGGCCCCCCTCGTGGACATCCCGTTCATAATGGACGTTTTCTACCCGGCTTTGCAGGCGTTGGTATTGGGCGTTCAGGCGCTGGGGTTCCCGGAATTTGATAAAAACATGGCGCGCCTCGATATCCAGGGCCCTTGCGGCGGCGTCCCGCATGGCGGCAAGCCAGCGCCGCTCCTCATTTTCATCCTTTTCATAGGGCCGTTTGTAGAGGGCCCCCGAAATGGCATCCCCAAAACAGTCCAGGACCAGGGGAATTTCGGGGATATCCCGGTCATAAAGGCGGAATACATCGGTTCCAACCCGTTTGGCCCATTTTTTAAGATGTTTATACCGCTTCCGCAGCCGGTTTTCCAGCATTTCAGCCTGGGCCGCGTCTTTATTTGGGTCTTGTGTCATTTTCTTCCATGTCTTTGGCCTGCTTCTTTACACAGAGCATGGCATAACCCGATGAAAGGTCCTCTTTTTGAACCACCACATGTTCGGGGACCTTGAGTTTGACATTGGTAAAATTCCATATCGCATCGATCCCCGCCTTGATGAGCAGGTCCGCCGTTTCCTGGGCCGAAGAGGAGGGGACCGTGAGGATCGCCGTTTTTACCCCAAAGCTGCGGATCTGTATATCCATGGTATCGGCGGACAGCACCGGTACCCCATGGACCCGGAGCCCGATTTTTTTGTAGTCCTTGTCAAAGGCCGCTATCAGGCGCAGCCCATGGCGCCGGAATTCCTCGTAGCCCAAGAGGGCGGCGCCCATATTGCCCACCCCCACCAGTACCGCGTCCTGGACCGTATCCCATCCCAGGAAACGCTCGATGGCTTTGATCAGGGCTTCCACGGGGTATCCTTTCTTGGGTTTGCCGATAATCCCCGTTATGGTCAGATCCTTCCGCACCTGGATGGGTTCAAGGTTCAGTTCCCGGGCAATGAGGGTCCCCGATATATACTCCCCCCCTTCTTTTTGCAGCTGCCTGATGGTATGTAAATACGAAGGCAGCCGGCGCACCGATGGGGCAGCGGAAATTTTCTGTTTTGCCACGATCTGTCCTTTCAGGAATTATAAACGATCTTTTTTTAACGATAAAGAAAAATCGATAAAAAAGTCAACATATCCCAGAGACCCATCCTCATACAACCGTGCAGTCCCACGGGTACGCAGAATAATGTCGGGGGGTCCTGACCGAGAAAACCATGCCCCTCTAAAGAGGGTCACGGTTTTCCCGGCCACCCCCTCCGCCTTATCCCAAGCGTACCCGTAATAAACTCCGGTTGTACGAGGATGGGTCTCTGCTGTTAGGGGGGAAGCATTACGCTGCGCTGCCTGCGTGTGTCTGTGGTGGGCGGTTGACCAGGGCAAAAGCATTTAGAATATCATGGTATACTTCTATATCTTCACTGGGAGGGGAAGAAGGAATGGAAGTAACGCAAGCCGATATAACCAAAATGACCGATTTTTTGGGGGAGATTCACGATCCCAGGCGGCATCAAGGCAATTTTCGGCATAACTTGATTGATATCCTGGTAATCGGACTATGCACCGTCATAAGCGGGCAGGATGAATTTGAAGCAATGGAGGAATTGGGACAGGCCCGGAAGAGCTGGTTCAAAACATTTCTGGAATTACCGAACGGGATACCCGATGAATGCACGTTTGAGCGTGTTTTCCGGCGGGTAAATCCGAAAGAACTGATGAAGAGCATGTATGGATGGCTGAATCTGGTCAGCAAATGCGGAGACCGGAACATCAATATAGATGGAAAAACAATACGGGGGAGCACGGATGGTGAAAACCATGCCGTGCATGTGGTTTCGGCGTGGGTTGGAGCGGAAAACTTGGTCTTAGGGCAGCTGGTAACCGAGAAAAAGAGCAACGAGATAACCGCCATTCCACAATTATTGGACACGATAGATATACAAGGCGACACGGTCACGATTGACGCTATGGGGTGTCAGCGGGAAATTGCCCGAAAAATACGGCAGAAGGGTGCCGACTACGTTTTAATGGTGAAGGAAAATCATCCGGTACTGTATCAGGAACTTGAGGACTGTTTTACGGGTCTTGATGCTGACCCGCATAAAAATGAACAGTGCACCGAATGGGAAAGCGGTTCTGAGAAGGACCATGGCAGGATCGAAGAGCGAAAAATAACCATAACCGGTGCACATTGGTATGAAGACGGCTCCCTTTGGCCTGACTTAAAAACCTTTGTCCGATATCACTGTACCCGCCGAACCGTGGATACAACCGCTGAAATTGGCTGGAAAACGACCGCATATGACCGTTATTACCTGAGCAACCTTACGGCAACCGCAGAGCGTTTTGGGTATCTTGTCCGAGGACACTGGTCAATCGAAAATCAGCTGCACTGGTCCCTTGATGTTTGTTTTGCCGAAGATGCCTCGCAAGTCCGTAAAGACCACGCACCGGAAAATCTGGATATCTTGCGAAAGATAGCGCTTAGACTTTTACGTTCAACCCAAACAGACAAGAAACGGAGTGCCAGACGAAAACAATTCAAAGCGGCTCTCAATCAAGATTTCCTTCATGATGTTCTATTTGGCAAATGTTAAATGCTTTTGCCCTGGGCGGTTGACTTTGGCTTCTTCATATCGCTATGGTTTTAATATGAATGTCCGCAGGGTAAGGGCGCTGCTTGTTTTGGCCGGGGTTTTGTTTGTTTTAGCCCTCCCGGCGGGGATTTTCTTTTCACGTCCGCCGGCGCTTATTCTGAGCGATGCTTCTTTTGACGCCCTCTACGGGGTGCGGCGGGCTTTGATTGCCCAGGTCCGGCTTTCTTTGAGCCTTTTCCGGCCGGTAAAGAAGGTCATGCTCGCCGAAAGCGCCGGGCCCGATGCGGCGGCCTTTGCCCTGGAAGAGGCAAGCGGGCGTCCCTGGGGGGCGATCCTGCCGGCCCGTTATGGGCGGGGAGGGCGGCGCTATGCCGAAGATCATCCCCGGACGCCGGTTGCCATTATCGAAGGCCGGGAAAGCCGCGGAAGAGGGGCGCCGGGAAATGCCGGCCGGAACCTGGCCTATATCGGGGCGGATTCCCAAACCGATGCGTACCGGGCGGGGCGTTGCGCGGCGATCCTGGCCCTGGCGGGGGGCGGGGGCATTCTCTTCTTCCAGGATGAGGTGAATTTTCCTTTTAACCGGGAATCCTTTATTGCAGGTTTGCGGGAAGAGGGGTTTATGGAAAACCCTGTTTTCCTGGCGACCAACTCGAATTATGCCGCCCCCGGGGATATTTCCTGCGTGGTAATGACCGGTCAGATCCCCATTTTCGTTGAGAAGAATACCAAAGCCCCGGTTATTCTGTTTTCCTGGCTGGATACGGCTTTGACGCCGGCCAATGTAAAGATTATTTTCGATGATTCCCCCTGGGCTATGGCTTTTAAGGTTTTCCGCCAATTCCCCGGGGGGGATTCCGCCGAAATTTTCCCCGATGTAAAACCCCTTCCCTCGAAAATTACCATTCCGGGGGGGAGGATTGGGGATCCGGATGTCTTACAGAAGATAAAAACGGCGGTTCAGGCGGAATTTTTATAATAACACAAAAAAACCCTTCCATGGTTTGACAAAGATACCGATAAGAAATATAATCGGGTTAGAACTCGTTTCCTATGGTTCGGAAAAAGGAGTATTTGGATGAGACAAGGTAGTTTCAAGGCTGTTTTCCTTATTCTTTTGGTATTTACAGCTATTTTTTCAGCATTCGGTGATGAGGCCACTGTCAATCCGGAGGCCATGCTTTTGGAAGCCTTTGATGGCAGTACCACCCATGAGTGGGTTGCTGAAGGAAGAAACAGAACATACGAATTTGAATGGCGGGCGGACGCCAGCAAATTTGCCACAAAGAATGATGAAGGCAACTTCCCCAGACTGACCTATGTTCCCTCTTTCCCCCAGGCCCTGTTCGGCAAAAACCCCCAGGGGCTGGAACTGAAAAGCTTGGGTATCTGGGGCAAGTTTGATCGCAAGGGCTATAACTGGATTGATGTGTATCCCGTACCGGCAGGCGGCGATGGTACGGAGCCCTTTGAAATTCCCCTTCCGGGCCGGGTGCAGTACCTGGATATGTGGGTGTGGGGATCAAACCTCAATTTTTATATCGATGCTTATGTTCGGGATTACCGGGGTGTGGTTCACAGCTTCAGACTGGGTGACATCAATTATACCGGCTGGAGGGATCTGCGGGCCAATATTCCCCATAATATCCCCCAGTCCAAACGGATACTTCCCCATTATGCGGGTCTAACCTTTGTCAAGTTCCGGATTACGACCCAGCCCATTGAGCGGGTGGATAATTTCTATATCTATTTTGATCATTTCAAGATACTTACCGATACCTTTGAATCCCTTTACGATGGCGATGAGCTGGGAGATCCTGAAACCGTACAGGAATTCTGGTCCGCATCGAGTAACAATTAAGGAGACCGTTATAATGAAACGATTTACTGTTGCTGTTCTATTTCTTTTATTTTCCGGCTTCCTTTTTGCCCAGCAGGGCGCCGAAGTTGGGACGGCCAATGTCGAGCGGATCGGGATTGACGCAGCCCAGCAGCTTTTAAAAGAAGTCTCTGTAGATAAATTTGAAAAGGACGGTTACTGGCGTTCTACCATGTCCCCGGACGACGGGCTTACAACCACCCGGCTTTTTGAGGGCGGCCCTGCGGGGAAAGAGCCCATTCCGGAAGAAGCGGACCTTAGTATCCCCGACAAGTACGTTCTGGGTACCCGTGTTGATTTTATCCACCGGGGCAATACCAGTTTTACCCTGTATCCCCTGCGGCCCATCCCGATTGAGGGCATTACCAAGACCGTTTCCGTTTGGGCGGTAGGCCGTAACTACAACCACGAACTCTATCTCCAGCTTCAGGACTTCTTTGGCCGCCATTTTGAGCTCTATATGGGTAAATTGAATTTCCAGGGCTGGAAAAAGATGACCGTGGCGATCCCCCCCCAGGCCGATGATGGCAAGAACGGCATTGTCCAGCGGAATTACCACTACAACAACCAGCTTGGCCTTAAAATCTCCGGGCTCCGGGTCGTCTGCGATCCCATGGAAGCCTTTGGAAGCTATTATATCTACTTTGATGACCTCCGGGCGGTAACAGACCTCTTTGCCGAGGATAACCGCGACGCCGACGACATGGTGGACGCCTGGTAAAATAAGCTTTACCAAGTAAAGAGTGGGTAATGAACCGGCAAGGGTTTGTTACCCATTTTTGCACCCTTTAGCATATTTTCGGATATATTGTCCCTAGGGTTGCTTGCTAAGGGGATATAAGGGGCGGGAAAACTCCATAATTGCCTTTGCATCGGTAAGGGCTTTCTTCATTCTAATCTCATCTATTACGATTTCATCGGGATACCTTGGCCGGACACTATAACTTTTCCGCTGATTGCTGACAGAGAAAGCAAATAACTTCAAGCGGAAGCGGTCTTCTGCCTAAAAGGTATTCGGCACTGCCAAAATCATTTTCAGCATAGGCAAGCCACTCTTTCGCCGCCTCTAAATTGTCCATTGTATCAGCCATAAATCAATATCCCTTGTTCGGCGACCTCCTGTTCAAGGGTTGGGGCGGATAACCGGTATTGAAACCGCGACTTTTTCTTTACCAGGATATCGGTCGGCATTGTTTTGTGCCCATGTATAGCTTCCCGAATGATATGCTCCGCCTCCAGAACTTCATAAGGGGCGTCATCTTTCATCACCACGTAAATATCCAGGTCAGAATCGGCATGAGGAGTCCCATAGGCATAGGAACCAAATAAATATATCTGTTCTACCGGAATAGTTTCGACAATCAGGTTTTTTATCGTATTAAGCTGGTTTTGTACAACCTGTTCCATATTTTATGCCCTCTGAATTATGAGTATAGTCTTTTTTTACGATTTAGTCATCAGAAGAGAAATTACTATACAAAAAGCTTCTGCCCTTTTTCCCAATCCGTTTTACGATTCCGATTTTCATGAGCACATAGAGGGTTTTTCCCGCAAGATTGGCCGGGATTTTGGCCTTTTTTGCCAAATCACCTGAGGTAAATTCTTCCTTTGGGGTAAAGGGGAGGAAGCGGTAATAGTCCTTTGGGCCGCTGAGGCTCACCGAGGAGTGCCAGCCCGCCAGTTCCCTGTCTGAGATGCTGGCCCCTTTGCGGCGCCAGGAGCCTTTGCCGTCGTCTTTCCGCTGTTCCAGCACGTCGATCAGGACCAGTTCAATGGTCAGGCCGGGAGTTGTGGCCAGTTCCGGGGCATAGAGGAGGTTTTTGAAGAGGTCCCATTCGGTTCCCTTCCGGGGGCTTTTCCGTTTACGCAGGACCTGTCCTTCGATATCAAGGGTTTCTATGTATTTGTTGATAATGATCGGGTGGATGATCCGTACCGGGCCAAAGGCGGCAAGGGAGCGGGCCTTGTCCCTAAGGGGGCCAAAGCTGCCGATCTGGACTTCGATGACTTCGCCATCCGGGGTAAGGCCGTCGCAGACATAGTCCCCCATGGACTTTTCGGTTTCCCCATCGGGTCCGGTATAGCGGAATTTCAGCGCATTGTGGAGGCCGCTCTCCTTCCGGGTCCCGATAAGGCTACCGGGCATAGGGTATCAGCTCCGGGGCGCTTAAAAGTTCCAGATAATGAAAGGTTTCGTTTCCCCCCTTGTTTTCATTTACCTTTATCCTGGCAACCCGGAAGGCGATGGTCTTGCAGCTAGGAAGGGGCAGGGGAAGGCCCCGGCCGTTGATATCCACAATTTCGTTCAGGGGGAGCCTGTCCGGAACCTCCTGAACATCCCCTTCGGGGAAGACCACAAAGTATTCATTCATAAACATATTCGCATCATAACGAAGGGATCCCGAAGAATGCAAGGTACGTTTGAAGCTATACGGTTGTGTAGCTATAAAAATGGATTTTTTTTACTATTTATAACTTTTTCTGTTTTGCCCGATTGACGGGGGCTTTTCTTATGAAGATAATAAAAAATGTGGGGATTAGTGGGGAATCCGGAAAATTTAGGAAATTTAACGAAAAATTAGGAAAGTATGGAACTGATAACCGGTGCCGTTGAAAGTATCCTGGACGAAAAAGGCCGCGTAAATATTCCTCTCCGGTTCCGGGACCGCTACCAGGGTGATTTGGTTATCACCTATGGAATGCTGCCCAGCGCCTGGATTATGAAAGCCGCGGTGTGGGAAAAGGTGCAGGCAAAGATGACCGGTCTGGATTTTACCGTGGAGGAACGGTTTTTCTTTGAGCAGAGGTACCTTTATCAGGCCCAGCCGGTGGAGCTTGATAAGGCGAACCGCATCGCCATACCCCTTACTATCAGGAAGTACGCGAAGCTGACCAAGGAATGCCGGGTGATCAGCGCCGAGAACCGCCTGGAAATCTGGGATACGGCTTTCCACTCCGCTTTTGTGGATGAGGGGGAACCGGTGGTTCAGGGGGCTACGGCCCGGAGTGTGATGGATAAAATGGGTTCCATTCGGCTTTTCAAGCTGGATTAGAGGGCGATTAATAGATTTGGGGTAATAGTGATTTGGGAGGGGAACTTTTCTGATGGAGATTGTTCACACGCCGGTACTGCCGGAGGAGACAATTCAATTTCTAGGGCCCCGGGGCCCCGGGGAACTCATGGTAGACGCCACACTGGGGGAGGGCGGCCATAGTTATGCTTTTTTGTCCCGGTTTCAGGACCTGCGGATCATCGGCATTGACGCGGACAGCGAAATTCAAAAGGTAGCCCGGGAACGGCTTAAGGAATTCGGCGACCGTATTCATTTTTATTCGGGCTGGTCCCAGACTTTTTTTGCGGAATTTCCCGGGGAGATTAAAAGGCCCGATACGATTCTGGTTGATCTGGGGGTAAGCCTTTTTCATTATGAGAAGGGGAACCGGGGTTTCAGCTTCCGCAGGGACGAAAAGTTGGATATGCGGCTGGATACTTCCGCCGGGTCAAGCGCGGCGGAACTTGTTGCGGCCCTGCCGGAAAAGGAGCTTGCGGATCTGCTGTACCAGAATGCTGGGGAACGGTTTTCCCGGCGGATCGCAAAGGCCATTGTGGAGGCCCGGAAACAGGGCGCCCTGGGTACAACCGGAGCGCTGGCGGAGCTGGTGGAGCGGGCGGTTCCCCCCTCTTACCGGCGTGGTCCAATTCACCCCGCCACAAAAACCTTCCAGGCCCTCAGGATCGCGGTGAATGGCGAGCTCTCCCGGCTACCGGACCTTTTGGAAGGAAGCCTGCGGGTGCTGGAACCGGGGGGACGGCTGGGGATTATCAGCTTCCATTCCCTGGAAGACCGGATCGTAAAAAATTTTTTCCGGGAAAAAAACAAGGACTGTACCTGTCCCCCGGAAGCGCCGATATGTAGATGTGAGGGACGACGCGCTGTAAATATTTTAACCCGGAAAGGGGTGGCCCCCGGAGAAGCGGAGATACAAAAAAATTCCGCATCCAGGAGCGCCCGGCTTCGGGTAGTAGAAAAAGTTTTGGATGAGGATGGACAATGATAAGGCGTTATCTGCTTCTCTATTTTGTGTGTTTGACCATACCCTGTCTCCTGGGGCTGGTTGCCTGGCAGTCCGCCAGATATTCGGCCCTGGAACGGGAAATCAGCCGTCTTGAAACAGCCCAGGAGGAATGGGTGGAAAGCAACAAGCGGCTTATCGCGGGAATCGCAGTGCTCTCTTCTTCGGAACGGATCGAAAACATTGCCCGCAACGATCTGAATCTGGTCAAAATTCAGCCGGAAGATGTTCTGCAAATAAAAATAGAGGGGGGGGCAGGGCTTTGATTTCTCCGGTTCCGGAACCTCAACAAAAGGTTTCCCCCCTGATGAACTTTACCGATCTCTGCAATGCCCTCAAGGGGCGCCGCATTTCCCCGGCGGGAAAGATCCCCCCTGAAAATTCAGGCTTCTCTTCGGTGAGCATAGACTCCCGGACGGTAAAGCCCGGCGCGCTCTTTGCCGCCCTTTCAGGCGCCGTCCAGGACGGGCACCGTTATGCGGAAGCCGCCTTTAAGGCCGGCGCGGTCTGCGCATTGGTGGATGAATCGAAACTGGAAGACAGGGGCTTAAACCTTGTTGAAACTGCGGCCCGATACGGGGCTGAGCTTGTGGCGGTGGGAAATACCCTGCGGGGTTTGCAGGATGCCGCCCGGGCCTATCTGGAAAAATTCCCCGGCTTAAAAAAGATCGGCATCACTGGTTCTGCGGGGAAAACCACCACAAAGGAAATTGCCGCCGCCATGCTGGGCCGGGAAAAACAGGTGGTGATGAACCGGGGAAATCTGAATTCCGAGACCGGGCTTCCCCTTTCGGTTTTTGAAGTCCGGCCCCACCACGAAATCGGGATTTTTGAATTGGGGATGAACCGCCGGGGGGAGATTGCGGAATTGGCCCGGGTCCTTAAACCTGACCTTGCGCTTATCACAAACATCGGCTCTGCCCATATCGGTATTCTCGGCAGCAAGAGGGCAATAGCTGAGGAGAAAAAAAATATTTTTGCGGAATTTTCAGGCGGCGAAACTGCCCTGATCCCCGCGGATGATGAATACCGTGATTTTCTTGCCCGGGATGTAAAGGGCCTGGTCCGCTTCTACGGATCGGGGCCGCAGTTTTCCCCTTCATCCGGCGGCCTGGCCGAACCCGAATCGCTGCGGGACCTGGGGCTTAAGGGAACAGAAATTGTGTGGGCCGGTGAAAAGGTGCGCTTTAGCCTGCCGGGGAAACACAATCTCCGGAACGCCCTTGCGGCTGCGGCCATTGCCCGGGAAGTTCCGGTGAGCGACAGGGCCATACGGGAGGGGCTGGCTGCGGTAAAGCCCCTCTTTGGCCGCAGCGAGATTATTGAAGGGCGGGTCACGGTGATCCAGGATTGCTACAACGCCAACCCCGAATCGGCGGCGGAGGCCCTGGACTTCTGCGACGATCTGGAATATCCGGGCAGGAAAATTTATGTGATAGGTTCCATGCTGGAACTGGGGGACGCCTCTGAAGAAGCCCACCGGGAACTGGGACAGAGGCTTGCTTCTTCTTCGGCGGATCAGGTGTTCCTTTACGGAAGGGAAACGGAGGCCGCCGCCGCGGCAATGGAGACAGCTCCTGAGTATACCGATGCGCCGAGGCAGGTTCCTTTTTTTCACACAAACAGTATGGACGGGCTTTCCCGTGCCCTTGAAGATTTTGTAGAGGATGGGGATTTAGTTTTATTGAAGGGTTCCCGGGGCTGCGCCCTGGAGCGGCTTACCGCTGCGCTTGCTGCCGGTGAGACGGCGGCTGTTAAGGGGGCGGTATAATGTTCCTTGAATTTGTGTACCCTCTGGTAGAATACATCACCGCTTTCAACGTCTTCCAGTACCTGACCTTTCGGGGGGCCTATGCGGCGCTTAGCACCCTGCTTATCTGTTTTATCTTTGGTCCCCGGATTATCGAAGCCTTAAAAGGTCTCAGGATAGGGCAGGCGGTCAGGACCGACGGCCCGGCGACCCATTTGAAGAAAGACGGCACCCCCACCATGGGCGGGGTACTGATCATCGTTTCTGTGATCATTTCCATGCTGCTCTGGCAGGATTTACAGAGCGAAAAGGTGTGGCTTACGTTGGCTTCCTTTGTCGCCTTTGGCCTAATCGGATTTGCCGACGATTACCTTAAAGTTACCAGGCATAACTCCGCGGGGCTTCCCGCCTGGGCAAAGTTGGCGGGCCAGTTTGCCGTGGCCATCGTAGTAGTACTGATACTGTACTTTTCCGGGGAGGAGGGGATTACCGCGCTGTACGTTCCCTTCTTTAAAAACCCGGTGGTAGATATGGGGGTCCTCTGGATTCCCTTTGGGGTAATTCTGATTGTGGGTGAATCCAATGCGGTGAATTTTTCCGACGGCCTGGACGGCCTTTTGGCGGGGCTTTTGATCCTGGTATTTATCGCCCTGGCAATACTCACCTACCTGACCGGGCGGGTGGACTATTCGTCCTACCTGGGGATGCCCTACATTGCCGGCGCCGGGGAACTTACCGTATTCTGTCTTGCGGCGGTGGGGGCCTGCATAGGTTTCCTCTGGTTCAACGCCCACCCGGCGGATGTCTTCATGGGTGACGTAGGGAGCCTCTCCCTGGGCGGCGTGGTGGCTACCGTTTCGCTTATCATCAAGAAGGAGATACTGGTTCTGATCATCGGCGGGGTCTTTGTACTGGAGATTATGTCGGTGGTGATACAGGTTATTTCGTTCAAGCTGCGGAAGAAGCGGGTGTTCAAGATGGCGCCCCTTCATCATCATTTTGAATTGTCGGGCTGGGCGGAAACCAAGGTGGTTATCCGCTTCTGGATACTCGGGGGGCTTTTTGCGATCATTGCCCTTTCAACCCTTAAGATACAATAGGCGGAACAAAAAATGTATCAGTTTGATGTGGAAAAAACAGGCCGCCTCTCACCGGGAAATCATATTCTGATTGGCAGTATTCTGCTCCTTACCGGCCTGGGACTGGTAACCCTCTATTCCTCATCCTACGCATTCGGGCAGCGTTTCTTTGGGGACGGACTCTACTTTATTTCCCGGCAGCTTATACTGGGACTCGCGGGAATAGTGTTCTTTTTCTTTGCGTCCCGGATCAAGCTGGAGATTTTGCGGAAGTGCATCAAGCTTCTGGTAATAGGAACCTTTATCCTCTGCCTGCTTACCTTTGTCCCCGGGATCGGGGTGAATAAAAACGGCGCCAGCCGCTGGATCAAAATAGCTTCCTGGACTTACCAGCCCTCGGAAATGGTCAAACTGGTGCTGCCCCTGTACCTGGCCCATATCTTCGACAAAAAAAAGGATACCCTGGATTCCTTTACATCGGGGGTGCTGCCTCCGGTTTTGGTAACCGCCCTGTTTTTTATCGTCATTTATTTCCAGAACAATTTTTCCACCGCCGTGTTTATCGCGGTGAACGCACTGATCATCTTTTTCCTTGCGGGGGTAAAGTTCCGTTACTTCTTTGCCGCCATCGTGATGCTCCTTCCCCTTTCGGGGCTGCTGATCCTTACCAAGGAACACCGGCTGCGGCGGGTTATCAGTTTCTTCTGGCCCGATTGGGAACCCCAGGGGGCGGGCTACCAGGTCCGTTCATCCCTGCTTACGATCATGTCCGGGGGCGCGTTCGGGAAAGGCATAGGGCAGGGGACCCGGAAGATCGCCAGCGTGCCCGAGGTTCATTCGGATTTTATTTTTGCTTCCTTCGCCGAAGAATCGGGATTCCTAGGGGTGCTCCTCCTGTTTATCCTCTTTGGTGTTTTTGCCTGCCAGGGTTACAAGGCGGCGCTGAAGGCGGAAACGGCTTTCAGGCGGCTTTTGGCTTACGGCCTGGTGACCATGGTGGTATCCCAGGCGCTGCTCAATGTGGCGGTGGTCTCCGGGTCCCTGCCCGCCACCGGGGTCCCGCTGCCCTTCTTTTCCGCCGGGGGCTCTTCCCTGGCGACCACCCTTTTAATGGCCGGCCTTATTGTGAATGTTTCAAGCCATAATCAGGAAGCTGTCCTTGAGGAAGTTCCCTATTATGCCCGGGAGGAGGAATTTGATGTCCGGTGATTTTACCTATTCAGAGGATGCGGCGCCTGTCAAATCCTCGCCCACCCCGGGACTGGAGAAGGGGCTTAAGGTCCTTATCATCGCAGCGGCGGCGGTTTTGATCCTGGAGCTGATCTGGCTTTTGGCGGTTGCCCCCTGTATGCCCCTTTCCAAAATTGATGTGATGGCCTTTCCCGGCATTGACCGCACTTCGGTGATCGCCCTTGCGGGAATCGGGGAACGGTCTTCCTTTGTTTCGGTAAATGCCCGGTCTGCGGAAAAGGCCCTTGAGGGATTGTACGAGATTGCGTCCGCCAGGGTGACCAAACGCTTCCCCAATACGGTGAAGATCGTTTTGATACCCCGCTCCGCGGTGGGCCTTTCTTTGGCCCAACTGGACGGCAGGCTGGTCCCGGTATACTTTGACCATACCGGGCTGGTGTTTAAAATCGGGAACGGGAACGGCGATGCTTCCCCGCAGCCCCTGCCCCTTATTTCCGGGCTTGTGTTCGATCCCCCTACCCTGGGGATGCGGCTTCCTGCCATGTTTGGCCCCTTCCTGGGGAATCTCCAGTCCATCTGCGATTCCGCTCCGGAACTGCTCGAAGCGATCTCCGAGATACGGATAAACCGGAAGGCCTTTGATGGATTTGATCTTGTGTTATATCCGGTTCATACTCCGGTACGGATACGGCTTGAATCGGATTTAAATGAAGAAACCCTTCGTTATGTGATGCTCCTGCTTGATGTATTTGCGTCAAAAGACCCTGAACTTGAGGAAATTGACTTCAGGGCTGAAACGGCGTCATATAAGATAAAGGAGGCCTCCTCTGGCTAACAATGGATTAGTTGTCGGTCTCGACATAGGCACGACCAAGGTTTGCGCGGTCATAGGCGAGCGCAATGAAAAGGGCATTCTCGAAATAACCGGCGTGGGGCTCTGCCCCTCCACGGGGATGCGGAAGGGGGTGGTGGTGAACATCGAAGCCACCCTCCGCTCGGTAGCCGCCGCCATTGACGCCGCGGAGATGATGGGCGGCTGTGAGGTAAAAAGCGTCTGGACCGGAATCGGCGGCAGCCATATCGACGGGATCAATTCCCGGGGTGTGGTTGCGGTGAACGGAAAGGACCGGGAAATCGGGAACAGCCATATTGAACGGGTGCTGGAAGCGGCCAGGGCGGTGGTGATCCCCATGGATCGCCAGATCCTGGAGCTTATCCCCCAGAGCTATATCGTGGATGATCAAAAGGGTATCCGGGACCCCCGGGATATGATTGGGGTGCGGCTTGAAGCGGAGGTGCACATTATTACCTGCTCGGTTACCAGCGCACAGAACCTGATCAAGTGTGTTAACCGCGCCGGATTCCTGGTTAACGATCTGGTGCTCCAGTCCCTGGCGGCGGGAAGGTCCGTGCTTACCGAAGAGGAGAAGGAACTGGGGGTTGCCCTGGTTGACCTTGGAGGGGGGACCACGGAGATGCTGGTCTATAACAACGGGACCCCCTATTCAACCACCACCATACCGGCGGGGGGAGAGCAGGTTACCCGGGATATATCGATTATCAAGGGCATTTCCTTTGAAAATGCCGAGAAGATCAAAATTGAGGCGGGCTGCTGCTGGGAGCCCATGCTTGGGAGCTCAATCAATGGTTTCCCTCCTGAGGGTGATGATGATGTGATCATCCCCGGGGTCGGCGGCCGGACGCCCCTGTCCATACCGAAATCCCAGATCCTTACCATCATCCAGCCCCGGATGGAAGAGATCTTCAAGATGGTAAAGGAACAGCTTGACAAGCTGAACCTTTCCCGGCCCCTGGGGGCGGGGATTGTACTTACCGGCGGCGGGGCGCAGCTGCTGGGCGCCGCGGAGCTGGCGAGTCAGGTTTTCAGAATGCCCGTGCGGGTCGGGTTGCCCCTGCCCCTTGGAGGGCTGGTGGAGGAATACCGCAGCCCCGTCTACGCCACCGCGGTGGGGCTTGTGCTTGAGGGAAATGACCGGGAAGGAAAGCTCGGCCCTGACCAGAGCGGGAATGGGGGAACTCCCCAGCGGGACAAGGGACAGACCGCGATTTTTTCAAAACTTTCCGAGTGGCTCAGGAAAGAATTTTTTTAGCATGCCTGCATCCGGGGTGTCTGCATCCTGAATGTTTTGCAAATATAGAAAGTGATTTGGGAGGGATTTATGA
Organism: Spirochaetia bacterium; assembly: GCA_025997875.1. Taxonomy (GTDB): domain Bacteria; phylum Spirochaetota; class Spirochaetia; order Treponematales; family Breznakiellaceae; genus BNUT01. The sequence goes on along the minus strand of BNVE01000001.1, from coordinate 48,711 downwards.
ATATCATGAATATCGAGATTCATGAGGACGAAATGGAAAGTCCGGTTCCGGCGGTAATCAAGGTTGTCGGCGCCGGAGGGGGCGGGTCCAACGCGGTAAACCGCATGATCGACTGCGGCTTACAGGGTGTTGAATTCATCGCAGTCAACACGGATGTGCAGGACCTGATCAAAAAAAGCAGGGCAGAGGTCAAGCTGCAGATCGGGACCAAGCTTACCGCCGGCAGGGGGGCCGGGGGTAATCCCGAAAAGGGCGAGAAGGCCGCCAACGAGGATATTGATGAAATCATCGGCAGTATCAAAGGGGCCGACATGGTCTTTGTTACCGCCGGCATGGGCGGCGGCACCGGCACCGGTTCTGCGCCGATCATCGCCAAGGCTGCCCGGGAAGAGGGGATACTTACCGTCGGGGTGGTTACCAAACCATTCGCCTATGAGGGCGATTACAAGATGCACCTTGCCGAAGAGGGGATCAAAAAAATGCGGGATGCCGTTGATACCCTGATCATCATTCCGAATGAACAGCTCCTGACCATGGTGGACCGGAAGACCACCTGGAAGGAAGCTTGTTTGATAGCCGATGATGTACTCCGCCAGGGCGTGCAGGGTATTTCAGATCTGATAACCCAGACCGGGGACATCAACATCGATTTTGCCGATGTGGAGTCCACCATGAAGGGGCAGGGGGACGCCCTGATGGGTATCGGCCACGCCGCAGGGGAAAACCGGGCAACAGACGCCGCCAAGCGGGCCATTGACAATCCCCTGCTTGTTGAAACAACCATCGAAGGGGCCACACGGATTCTGGTGAATGTTGCCGCAAATGAAGACCTTGCCCTGGTTGAGTTAAACGAGGTGGTTAATATTATCCGCAGTAAAGCTGCTCCCGGAGTGGTGCTGATCCACGGGGTAACCCTGGACCCAAATTTGGGGGACGAGCTCCGGGTAACGGTGATCGCCACGGGGTTTCAAAACGAAGAGGCCCGGAACGCAAAAACAGGACCTGCCCTTGAGGTGGTAAAGCCCAAGGAAAGCGATTTTATCGACTATGGTGAATGGCAGAATATCCGCGAGCGGACAAAGCGGAGCGGCGATTTCCTGAGCCACCGGAATACCTATCAGGAAGATGAACTTGATATCCCTACGGTAATCCGGGATCGCAAATTTGTGGTGGAAAAAAAATCCCTTGACAAGACCGGTACCGAAGGGAACGCGTAAGGATCGTGAAAAATTCATCCCTGGCTGACCAATACTATTCAAGGCTCATCGCCCTGGAACGCCGCTCTCCGCTTACCGCGGAAACCTACGGACTTGAAATCCGCAGGTTCCTGGAGTGGCTTGCCGGGGAAGGCCTTGAGGTTTCGGCGGTTACAGCGGAAGGGGTTTCCCGGTACCTTGAATGGAGGCGGACCATCGACCTGATCGATTCCCGATCCGCCGCAAAGGCCATATCGGCGCTGCGATCCTTTTTCAGATTTACCATGGACGAAAATATCCGGCAGGATAATCCTGCGGCGATTCTGGAAATACCCCGCAGGGGAATGCACCTCCCCGAGGTCCTTCCCCGGGAAAAAGTGGAACGGATACTGGCCGCAATTGAAACAAAAACGCCCCTGGGTTTGCGGAACCGGGCGATCTATGAACTTATCTATTCCGCGGGCCTGCGGGTTTCGGAAGCGGTGGGCCTCAATATAAAGGACCTTGACTTTGCCGGGGGCATGGCCCGGGTCAGGGGTAAGGGAAACAAGGAGCGGCTGGTGGTATTCGGCCCCGAGGCCGCGCTCGCTCTTAAGCGTTACCTTGCGGAAGCACGCCCCCTTATTGCGGGACACCGGCATAGCCCCGCCCTGTTTATCGGCAAATCGGGGAAGCGGCTTACCCGGAAGGGGATCTGGAAAAACTATACCCGGTTTACCGCTATGGCGGGAACCGGTTCCCATCTGCATACCCTGCGGCACAGTTTTGCTACGGAGATGCTTGCGGGGGGAGCGGACCTCCGCTCGGTACAGGAACTGCTGGGGCATGCGGACCTGGTTACCACTCAAATCTATACCCATGTGGATGTTTCCCTGCTCCGGGATAATCACCGCCGGTTTTTACCAAGGCTGGGAGGCTACATATCAGATGAGTAAAAAGAACAATGTAAAGGGAGCTCTGGCGGCAATTTTCGCGGTCCTCGTCGTGATCGGCGGGATCACCGCACTCTACCGGTATGAACAGCGGGACAAAGATCGGACCCTTGCAAAACGGATATCGGAACTGAGTTCCCCCAGGGGCGGGCCTCCTGAAACTATCGAAGGACTCCGCGCCGCCATTGCCGCCTACGAAGACGCCATAGAACGGCATGTCAAGGACGCCGCCCAGGTTGGAACCTATTGGAAGATACTCGCCATCCGCCTTACGGACAGGGGGATGCACAAGGACGCCCTGGATGCCCTGGAAGAAGCCCTTCTGTACAATGCGGAGGACCCCACCGTCTTTTACCTTACCGGGGTATCCGCGATAATGGTGGCGAAGGCCTCCCCGGATCCCAGGCCGGGGCCGGGACAGCAGCAAAGCGATCGGGACCGGTATTTTACCATGGCTGAACAGGCCTTTAAGCGGTCCATCGAACTGGATTCAGCCTACGCAAAACCCCGCTACGATCTGGGCCTTCTGTACATGATGGAACTTGACCGGACTGCCGAGGCAGTACCTCATCTTGAACGGTATATGACACTAATGCCCCGGAGCGTGGACGGTATGTTCGCCCTTGCCCGCTCCTATTACATAACGGAGGAATACGAAAAGGCCATTGAACTCTACGACCGGATTCTGGTTACCACCAGGGACGCAAATCAAAAAACGGAAGCCGAGAATAACCGGGATTTTATTCGGGGAAACATGTATGGCTAAAGACCGGGGCCTCTTGGATTTGATTATTACCCGCATACCCGGTCTTACCGCCCTTGAACGGGGAGTTCTGTGCCGGAAATTTGAAGGGGAAGCAGAAATAACCCTACTTTCAAAGCGGGACATCGAACTGATCCTTGATCGTCCCATGCCCCGTCTTTGGGACATGGATACGGTCCGCATCCAGGCTGAAAAGGACGCCCGCGGGGCGCAGATCCGGGGCATCCGCTGGGTATCCCTGGTCTCCCCGGAATATCCGCCGCTGCTCCGGGAGATCTACGATCCCCCGGTGGCGCTGTTTTACCGGGGGAATCTGCCGGACCCGGAACAGCCCCTTGCGGCGGTGGTGGGAACCCGGCGTCCCTCCCCTGCGGCATCGGCCCAGGCCTTTGACATCGGCCGCTTCCTGGGCGCTCAAAATATACCGGTGGTTTCCGGGCTTGCCCTGGGGATCGACGCCATGGCCCACCGGGGTAACCTTGAGGGGGGCGCCCCGACCATAGCGGTCCTGGGCTCCGGGCCCGATGAGGTATACCCCAGTTCGAACCGGGCCCTGGCCCGGCGTATACTGGAAAACGGCGGGGCTATCCTCTCGGAGTATCCCCCGGGAACTTCCCCCCGGAAGTGGCAGTTTCCCGCCCGGAACCGGATCATCTCCGCCCTGGCCCGGGGAACCCTGATCGTGGAGGCCCCCGCCAAATCGGGGGCGCTGATCACCGCCCAGTTTGCCCTGGAGCAGGGCCGGGACCTCTGGGTCGCTTCTTCGGGGGCCGCTGTTGGGGCCGGGAACGCCGGCACTTCCGGAACCGTCCGGGGAGGCTTATCGGCCTACGGAGAAGGGACGCGGAAGCTTGCGGCGGACGGGGCCAGGATTATTTATTCCGGTTCTGATATTCTTGATGAGTGGGGCATCCGGACTCCGCAGATTTTGAATCCCAAGGAAAAAAACCTATGGCAATAAAAAAAGAAAAGAAAACAGAAACCCCGGCAGCCGGTAAAAAAAAGGGGGCCAAAAAGGCTGCTTCCGGAGGGGAAGCTCAGTCTGTGGCTTCGGCGGAGGGTTCCGGAGGGGAAGCTCAGCCTGCGGCTTCGGCGGCAAATACCAAAAAGGAACCGGCAAAGAAGGCGAAAAAATCCAAAGCCAAAAAAGCCCCAAAGGAACGCAAGATCCTGGTCATTGTGGAAAGCCCCGCCAAGGCAAAAACCATCGAAAAGTATCTGGGGCCTTCATATACCGTTAAGGCCTCCATGGGGCACCTGATCGATCTTCCCAAGTCCCGGCTTGCCATCGACGTGGATCATGACTTTACCCCCGAATACATCACCGTCCGGGGACGGGCGAAGCTTTTGAAGGAACTCCAGGGGGACGCCAAAAAGGCGGACACCGTATTACTGGCAAGTGATAATGACCGTGAGGGGGAGGCCATCGCCTGGCATCTGCGGAACGCCATTAACGCGAAGACCCAAACCGTGCCCATCCGGCGGATCAGTTTTAACGAGATCACCCCCGCGGCAATCAAGGATGCGGTGGCGAATCCCGGTATCATTGACGAATCCAAGGTGAACGCCCAGAAGGCCCGGCGGGTGCTGGACCGTCTGGTGGGTTACAACCTTTCGCCCCTGCTCTGGAAAAAAGTGAAGAACGGACTTTCCGCCGGCCGGGTTCAGTCGGTGGCGCTCCGGCTCATCTGCGAACGGGAAAAGGAAGTGGAGTCCTTTATCCCCGAAGAGTACTGGACCCTGGAAGCGGATTTTAAAGTTGGTAAATCCTCTTTTACCGCACAGCTCGTGTCCTGGCAGGGAAGCAAGCCGGACCTGAAAAGCGAAGAAGAAGTAAAGTCCATCATCGACAGAATTACTAATGCCGATTGTTTTGTTTCCGACATCCGGGAGACCGACAAGACCGTGCGGCCCCGGCCGCCCTTTACCACATCCCAGATGCAGCAGACCGCGGCAAACCGTCTGGGCTTTACCAGCAGAAAGACCATGCAGGTTGCGCAGCAGCTCTACGAAGGGGTGAACATCGGCAGTTCCCGGATAGGTCTTATCACCTACATGCGTACCGATTCTGTGCGTATTTCCCAGACCGCCCTGGAAGAGGTCCGGGAGTGGCTGGGTAAAAATTATCCCAAGGAAGTTCCTGAAAAGATTGTGGAGTATGCGGTGGGGAAGAAGGCCCAGGACGCCCACGAGGCGATCCGGCCCACCTATGTAAGTTATACCCCCGATGAAGTAAAGGATCATCTGACCCGGGATCAGCTGCGGCTCTACACGATTATCTGGGAACGCTTTGTGTCCAGCCAGATGACAAATGCCAAGACCCGCACGGTGAGCGCCGACATCAGCGCAGGGGAGGGGATCTTCCGTATCGCCGGGACCAGGCTTATTGAGAAGGGCTTTTACAAGGTAATAAAACTGTTGGCCTCCCGTGAGGAAAAGGGAAACGCCTACCCGGCCCTCAAGACCGGAGACAAGGTTAAGGTGGATAAATTTTATCCCGAGCAGCACTTTACCCAGGGGCCGCCCCGCTACACCGACGCCTCCATCGTCAAGACCCTGGAAGAAAAAGGCATAGGCCGCCCTTCAACCTACGCGCCGATTATTTCAACCTTGCTGGACCGCTACTATGTGACACGGTCAAACAAGCAGCTGGTCCCCACCATCCTGGGGCGGATGATCTGCGACATGCTGGTGGAATACTTCCCCCATATCGTGGACGCCGCCTTTACCGCCTCCATGGAAAACCAGCTCGACGAAGTTGAGGAAAGCGCCATCCTCTGGCCCGACATGATCCGGGAATTCTGGCAGCCCTTTAAGGATAAGGTTGATGAGGTTGGCAAAACCCTGGAATCCTTTAAGGGTTCCCTGGACGAGCCCACCGATCATGTGTGTGAAAAATGCGGCAAGCCCATGGTGAAGAAGCTGGGCCGTTTCGGTTACTTCCTCGCCTGTTCGGGCTTTCCCGAATGCCGGAACACCAAGTCCATCCCCCTGGCCAAGTGCCCCAAATGCGGGGGCGACATCGTTGCCCGCAAGACAAGGGGACGGGGCAAGGAATTTTACGGCTGTACCAATTACCCGGACTGCGACTTTATCAGCCATTTTAAGCCGATAAACCAGAGCTGTCCCAAGTGCGGCCAATTCATGGTGGAAAAATACGACAAGAAAAACGGCGCCCACAAGGCCTGTATCAACCCCGAATGTGATTACCTGCACAGTGACGATGAACCGGACGCCACGGCATTGGCGGCGGAAGCGGCGGAAAAGGATGATGCGGAATAAATGAAGACCAGCGCCACCCTTAACAACGAAACGCCCCCCGCAATCCAGGAATACCTTTCCTATCTTTCCGCGGTGCGGGGAATGTCCGGCCGGACTATCGAGGCTTACGGGAAAGATCTTTCCCACTTTGCCAACTACTGCGGCAACCTTGGAATTGTGACGGAGGCGGCAAACCAGCACCAGGTGCGGGGCTTTATCGCCGACCTCAGCGCCGAGGGGGTTGCCGCGGTAAGCGTGAACCGGGCCCTATCTTCCATCAGGGGCTACTACCGCTGGCTTATCCGTTTCAACCGCCGTGGTGACAACCCCTGCGGGGCTTTGCGGAACCTCAAGACCCCCAGGACCCTGCCCAGTTTTCTCTGGGAACGGGAGATGGCAAGCTTCGCCGGACTTCCCGGCACCGCAGGGATCCTCTGGCCGGTGCGGGACAAAGCCCTGATCCTTGCCATGTACTCCGCAGGTCTCCGCATTTCCGAACTGGTTTCCCTCAGTGTGGAAAAACTCGATCCGGACCTGGGCGGGGCCCGGGTGCTGGGAAAGGGCGACAAGGAACGGTACGTGTTTTTTTCCGATGAGGCCCGCGAAGCCCTGATGTCTTATCTGGGTGAACGGCAGCTGAAAATCAAGGGGGAACACCCCACAGGAAAACTGTTTATCAACCGCAAGGGGGGCCCCATATCGGTTCCCGGGGTCCGGTGGATCATCGCCAAATACGCGGAACGTTCCGGGCTGGGGAAACACATCCACCCCCACAGCCTGCGCCACAGCTTTGCTACCCACCTGGTAAATTCCGGCTGCGATGTCCGGGTGGTGCAGGAACTCCTGGGCCACGCCAGCCTTTCCACCACCCAGCGTTACACCCACGTAGACATGGAACGGCTCAAGAAAGTTTACGCTAAATCTCATCCCCATGGGGGCGGAGCCGCACATACTCGTATGGGCAAAGGAACAGGAAGATGAAGACGAAGACGAATACGAATACATTACCACAGAGTACACAGAGGGAAGACACAGAGAACACAGAGGAAGATATTATTTTTTTCTCTTCTCTGTGTCCTCTGCGTTTCCTCTGTGCCCTCTGTGGTTTATCTTCTTCTTCCCTGCAAGTTTTTATGAGGAGTAAAGCATGAGTGATAATGAAAAAATGAAAATACGTTCCACCACGGTGCTGGCGGTGCGCCGGGACGGCAAGGTTGCCATGGCGGGCGACGGGCAGGTGACCATGGGCGAGACGGTGATGAAGAACAACGCCCGCAAAGTCCGGCGTTTGCTGGACGGCAAGGTCCTCTGCGGATTCGCCGGGGCCACCGCCGATGCCTTTACCCTCTTTGACCGGTTTGAAACAAAGCTCAAGGAATATTCCGGGGACCTGCTCCGGGCGGCGGTGGAACTGGCAAAGGACTGGCGCACCGACCGGGCGTTGCGGAAACTTGAAGCCCTGCTCCTGGTGGCGGACCTTTCCAAGACCCTGCTCATATCGGGCACCGGGGATGTGATAGAGCCGGCGGAGGACGCCCTGGCCATCGGCTCCGGGGGGAACTACGCTTATGCGGCGGCTCTGGCCTATCTTGAGGGGAGCGGCTTTTCCGCCGCGGAGATCGCCGAGCGGAGCCTTAAAATTGCGGGGAGCATCTGCATCTATACTAACTCCCAGATCACCCTGGAGGAATTAAAATAATGGCTGAGCAAAAAATTAACGAAACCAATCTGGACCGGTTGACCCCCCGTGAAATTGTGGCGGAGCTGGACAAGTACATCGTGGGGCAGAAGAAGGCCAAGCGCGCCGTGGCGGTTGCGCTCCGTAACCGGATACGCCGGCTCAAGCTGGAACCGGAACTGCGGGACGATATCGCCCCAAAAAATATTTTGATGATCGGTCCCACCGGTGTGGGCAAAACCGAGATCGCCCGGCGGCTCGCCAAGCTGGCGGGTTCCCCCTTCATCAAAGTTGAGGCCACCAAGTACACCGAGGTAGGTTATGTGGGCCGGGATGTGGAATCCATGATCCGGGACCTGATGGCCGCCGGCATCCAGATGGTGAAACAGGAGATGCAGGAATCGGTTACCGCAGAAGCGGAGAAGCGGGCCGAGGAGGCCCTTATCGATCTGCTCCTCCCCGGCAGCAGCGCCAAGGCAAAAGAAGCAAAGCCGAAGCCGGGCCCGGTGGTGCGTCCCATGGGGGCCTTTTCCATCAACCCCGACAATCCCGGCGGGCCCGGAATCATGGGAACCGCCATTCAGATCGGCATCCCCTTTAACCGGGGCGCGCAGAACGAAGCTGCCGACTCTGATGAACAGCCGGCGCCCGATCAGGCTGCGGCCCAGGGAGCATCCGATGCGGCCCAGGGCGCCGCTAGCGACAACACTGCGGAAACGCCCAGGGATAATTCCACCAGGGAAAAATTCCGGACCATGCTCCGGGAAGGGAAGCTTGAGGAACGGACCGTGGAACTCATCGTAAGCCAGAACCCCCAGTTCCCCTCCATCGAGATGATGGGGGGCGGCATGGAGGATCTGGAATCGAGCCTTTCGGGGATAGCCGGTTTCTTCGGGGGGAACAAGAAAAAAAAGGTGGTCACCATTAAACGGGCCCGGGAGATACTCAAGGCCGAGGAGGCTGAAAAACTTATCGACCGGGACCGGGTAAGCGACGAAGCCCGGCAGCGGGTGGAAGAAACGGGGATCGTCTTTATCGACGAGATCGACAAGATCGCCGTCAAGGGTGATCGTGGGGGCGGCGGGCCCGATGTGAGCCGTGAAGGTGTCCAGCGGGACATCCTCCCCATTGTGGAGGGGGCCACGGTCAACACCAAGTGGGGGCCGGTGAACACCGATCACATCCTCTTTGTCGCCGCCGGGGCCTTCAACGTGAGCAAGCCCTCGGACCTTATCCCCGAACTTCAGGGCCGCTTCCCCCTGCGGGTGGAACTGGATTCCCTGGGCAAGGAGGACTTCCTCCGCATCCTTACGGAACCCAAGAACGCCCTGACCAAACAGTACACCGGCCTCCTGGCTACCGAGGGGATCGAGATCGATTTTACCGAAGAAGCCATAGACCGCCTTGCGGCCCTGGCTGCGGAGGTCAACTCCCGGCTGGAAAACATCGGCGCCCGGCGGCTCCACACGATCATGGAAGCCCTTTTGGAGGAACTTTCCTTTGAGGCCCCGGATATTTCACCGGCGAAGATACCCATCACCGCCGACTACGTAAACGAAAAACTCAACGGCCTGGTGATGGATCAGGATTTGGGCAGGTATATTTTATGAGTATTAATTACTTCGTGAAACTTTGCGTCCTTTTTCGACTTTGCGGTTAAAAATTTCTGGAATTTGCCGATGTTTAAAATGGGAGAATGTAAATGAAGGTTGATAACAATTTTGGCAAAACAGTGGATTTGCTTCACCGGGCCATGGATGCTAACCTCATCCGCCGGGATGTGATGGCCAACAATATGGCCAATGCCGAGGTTCCCAATTTCAAGCGCTCGGTGGTGAACTTTGAAAGTGAACTGAAACGGGCCCTGGACACGGAAAAACAGCGGCCCCCCCTGGAACTGACCCTGACCAATCCCAAGCACATACCCAGTTGGCGCTCCCGGGATTACCAGGGCGTGCAGCCCCGGCGGGTGCTGGATTATACCAGTACCTATAACAACAACGGTAATAACGTTGATCCCGAACAGGAATTGATAGGATTGACGCAGAACCAGATGACCTATACCCTGCTTGCCCAGGCCGCAAGTTTTGAATTCAGCCAGATGAGTCTGGTATTGAGAGGTTAGGTGTCCCTAAGGAGTAATTATGGGAATTTTTAATTCGATAAACATAGCCGCCACGGGGCTGAGCGCCGAAAGGCTCCGCACCGATGTGATCGCCGACAATATCGCCAACGTGTCCACCACCCGTACCCCCGAAGGGGGACCCTACCGGAGAAGCCGGGTGGTGATGCGGCCCCGGGTGGAAGGCCCCTACTGGCGCTCCCCCTTCCTTCCCGAATCCATGGACAACGGCGTGGGCAGGGGAGTGCGGGTCCTGGAAGTACAGAAGGATTATGCCGCGGAAAATAAACTGGTCTACGATCCCACCCACCCGGATGCGATCAAGACCGGGCCCCGGCAGGGCTATGTGGAAATGCCCAACGTGGATATCGTTACGGAAATGACCGACATGATCGCCGCGACCCGGGCCTACGAGGCCAACGCTTCGATCATTGAGGGCTCCAAGGCCATGTTCCAACGGGCCCTGGATATCGGGAGACGCTAAGCTTAATAATTTTACGGTATATTATGGGAGGTAATATATGGCTGTTTTTTCTGCGGAGATGGTAAGCGGGGACAGGATCCCCCTCAATTTAACTCATCCAAAACACATGGCCCCGGATCGATCTTCCCTTACGGGGATCGGTAAAAGCATTACGGAGCTTGAAAAAAAGATCGGCGCCGATTCGGTTATCCCTTCCGGTACTTTTGAAGAGACCATGCTTCAGGCCCTGGACAGGGTTTCTGGGGATCAGCAGCTCGCCAGCAGCCTGTCCCAGCAGGCCATTACCGATCCGGGTTCGGTTGATATACACGATATTACCATTGCCCAGGCAAAGGCCACTATGTCTCTGGATACTACCCGGACCATACTGAACCGCCTTGTCCAGGGCTGGCGGGACATCATAAACACAAGATAAAAATGGCGCTAAGGCGCCGCCCATTCGGCATAGACGAATGGGCACTCCTGGGGAGGGGAATATGAATTGGTTAAAAAGGCTTATCGCCCAGATTACAGGTCTCTGGGGCAAGTGGTCAATGATTCAGCGCATCATCCTTGTTGGTATCGCCGTGGCGGCTGTCGGAGGGGTGGTTGTGCTCTTTTCGGTGTCTTCCGCGCCGACCATGGTGCCGGTTATTGACGCTCCTATCCGGGATGAAGATGTTCGGGACAGGATCATTTCACGGATCAACGAAGAAGGGGTGCGTACCTCGGTGAGCCCCACCGGGGTGGTGCAGGTACCCGATGATATTACTGCCCGCAGGATGAGGGCCATTCTGATCCGGGAAGATCTTATTCCCAAAGGGACAGACCCCTGGGCGATCTTTGACCGGGAACGGTGGACCATTACCGATTTTGAACGGAACAAAAACTTCCAGCGGTCTCAAACCCAGATGGTTACCGATCATATCAAGGCTATGGCCGAAATCGACAATGCCATCGTTACCATTGTGTATCCGGAGCGGGAACTGTTCCGTGCCGACCAGAACCCGGTAAGCGCCAGTGTACTTATCATTCCCAAACCGGGGAGTGAGATCACCAGGGACCGCAAGAAGATCGAAGGGATACAGAAGACCCTCAAATTCGCAGTGGAAGGGCTCTCCGACAGTAACATTGTTATTACCGATCAGGCGGGTAATGTGCTGAACGACTTTGAAGGTATGGCGGATATAGATTTTGTCGCCCGTGTCAAAAAGGAAAATGAACTTATCCAGATTATGGAAGCAAAGTACCGGGCCCTGGTCCTCGCCTCCCTTCAGGAAAACTTCTCCGCAGACCGGGTACGGGATATCAATATCAAATTCGATATGGATATGAGCCGGAGGAATGTTGAAAAAGAAGAATACGGCCCCATCATCATAAAACCCCGGACCCCCGGCCTGGCCTACGATGATTCGATTCAGGTTGAATCCATCACCCGTTCCAAGAATACATCCTCCACCAAATGGGAAGGCACCGGGTATAATCCCGAAGGCCCCGCAGGGGTGGAAGGCCAGACCCCCCCGGCCTTTAAGGACATGAGTAACCTCTACGGCAGGATGACCCAGGAAACCCTCTTCCAGAATGAGGAACTGAATAAAACCATGACCCAGGAAGAACGGAGCCCCCAGATCGACCGGGTGACGGTTGCGGTAAACATTGACGGCAAGTGGAAGTGGAAGTACGATGAAAAGGGAAAGCCCGTGATCAATCCCGATGGTTCCATTGAACGGGAATATACACCCGTACCCGCAGAGCAGCTGCGGGCGGCCCAGCTTTTGGTGCAGAACGCCGTAGGGTATAACGCGGGGCGGGGAGATTCGGTAACGGTGCAGAATATCCCCATTGACCGGACCAAAGAATTTGCCGAAGAGGACGCCGCCTATTTCAGGGAGAAGCAGCTCCAGACTACCATAGTGGTATTTCTTTCAGGATTGGCTATACTGTTGATAGCTTTCATCATCTTTAGAACTGTATCCCGGGAGATGGAACGGCGGCGCCGGCTGGCCGAGGATGAACGGGCCCGGCGTGAGGCGGCGATTCGGGAAAGCGCCATTCGGGCGGCGGAGGATGAAGGGGTGGCTGTGTCCGTCTCCGTGGAAGAGCGGACCCGCACGGAACTTCAGGAAACTGTGGCCAACATGGCCAAGGAACATCCTGAGGATGTGGCTCAGCTTATCAGAACCTGGCTTATGGAGGAATAGAAAATGGCAAAATCAGGCGCCTCCCAGGCCGGCGGTGCAGCCGGGGGCAAGAAAAAGGGCAGCAAGGATTATACGGGCCGCCAAAAGGCCGCTATCTTCCTGGTCTCCATCGGATCGGAAATTTCCGCGGAGATCTTCAAGTATCTGCGGGAAGATGAAATTGAAACCCTCACCTTTGAAATTGCCCGGATGGAAACCGTAGAGCCGGACCAGAAGGACGCCATCCTCCAGGAGTTCCAGGAACTGATGATGGCGAACCAGTTCATCACCACCGGCGGTATCGACTACGCCCGGGAACTGCTGGAAAAATCCCTGGGAAGCCAGAAGGCCATCGACATCATCAACCGGCTGACCTCAAGTTTGCAGGTACGGCCCTTTGACTTTATCCGCCGGACCGACCCGGCGCACCTGCTCAACTTTATTCAGCAGGAACATCCTCAGACCATTGCGCTGATCCTGGCCTACCTTGAGCCGAATAAATCTTCGATCATTCTCCAGAACCTTCCCAACGAAGTGCAGAGTGATGTGGCCCGCCGTATCGCAACCATGGACCGCACCAGCCCGGAAGTTCTCCGGGAAGTTGAACGGGTACTGGAAAAGAAACTTTCCACCCTGTCCAGCGAAGACTACACCACCGCAGGCGGTGTTGAAAGCATCGTTGAAATTCTCAACCTGGTTGACCGCGCCTCTGAAAAGCAGATCATCGAAGCCCTGGAAGATGAGGACCCGGAACTTGCGGAGGAGATCAAGAAGCGGATGTTCGTATTCGAAGACATTGTTATGCTGGACGACCGGGCCATACAGAAGGTTATGCGGGAAGTGGATTCCCAGGAACTGGCCAAGGCCCTCAAGTCGGTGGACACCGAAGTGCAGGACAAGATTTTCCGCAATATGAGTAAGCGCGCCGCAGGTATGCTCAAGGAAGACATGGAATACATGGGGCCCATACGGCTTAAGGATGTTGAGGAAGCCCAGCAGAAGATCGTTTCCATCATCCGTCACCTTGAGGACACCGGCGAAATCGTGGTCGCCCGCTCCGGCGAGGACGAGCTGGTGGTATAAGAGGTTTACATGGCGAAAGCGGTATTCAGACCCGGTGAAATTACTTTAAACGGCCCCAGGATTGTACTGGAACCTCCCACATCCTATCCCGAAATGGCGCACCTTGCGCCCGAGGAGGATGTGGTTGAGAGCGCTCCGGCCATAGAAGAATATACCGGGCCCACCGCCGACGATCTGCGCCGGGAAGCCGATGCCTTCAAGGTTCAGTGGGAAGCGGAACGGGAAGGGATGATCGGTTCCGCAAAGGCGGAGGCCGACCGTATTGCCAGGGAAGCCCGGGATGCGGCTTCCCGGGAGACGGCTCAGAAAACCGAAGAAGCCCGGGGACTTAAGGGCGCCGCGGAGGCGGAGGCGGAAAAGATCCTCGCCGGCGCAAAACAAAAAGCCGCGGAACTTGAAGAGGAATCCCGGGCAACCATTGAGGCCGTGCGGAAAGAAGCGGAAGAGCAGGGCAGGAGCGCAGGCAGGGAAGAGGGTTTCGCCGAAGGCAAAGCGGAGGCCGACCGCCTGGTTGAACGGGTCCAGACCGTACTGGAACGGGCCCAGTCCCAGCGGGAAGAGATCCTTCAGGAAACCGAACAGCAGATCGTAGATTTAGTATTACTGATGACCCGCAAGGTTATCAAGATCATCTCCGAGACCCAAAAGGATGTGGTGCGCTCAAATGTAACCCAGGCCCTGCGCAAGGTAAAGGGCCGGGGAAATATCCTTATCCGGGTGAACATGGCGGATGTAAAACTTACCACCGAACACATCAACAGTTTTATTCAGAAGATGGAAGGGGTAAAGGGCATACAGGTGGCGGAGGATTCTACGGTCGATCCCGGCGGCTGCATCATCGAAACCGACTTCGGCGAAATTGACGCCCGCATTTCCAGCCAGCTTGCGGAACTGGAAACAAAGATACTGGAAATATCCCCCATCAGGACAAAGCCCAAATCCACCAACGGCGGTGGCGCCGGCAGTAATAGTGCTGGTAACGGCAGCGCCGGTGGAGGCGCCGGTCCGGCCGGCACAGGGGCGCCGTGATGAGTACCCTTTTTGAAACCGATCTGTCCGATACAAGCGATGCCTTTGATATAAGCGATCTGATCCGCAAATACAGTGAAACCGCCGAGCGTATCGACCCCATCAAATGCGTGGGGCATATCAGCAAGGTCCAGGGGCTGCTTATTGAAAGCCGGGGACCCCAGGCGATCATCGGCGAGATATGCCGCATTGAAGCCCCCAAGGGCAGGGGCATTATTCAGGCGGAAGTGGTGGGACTCCGGGACGAGATTGTCCAGCTCATGGCCTATGAAGAAACCGACGGCATCGAAGTGGGAAACCGGGTGATTGCTTCCGGGAACCGCCTTGAGGTGGCTGTCTCCGGCAAACTTCTGGGCCGGGTTCTGGATTCCCGGGGGAACCCCGCAGACGGCAAAGGGGAAATTGAATCGGCGGTGATGTACCCTGCCATGGCGAATCCCCCGGACCCCTTACAGCGCCGGCGGGTAAAGGACCGGATCGTCACCGGGGTGCGGGCCATCGACGGCCTTCTGGCGGTTGGCCGGGGACAGCGGCTGGGGATCTTTGCCGGTTCCGGTGTGGGAAAGTCCACCCTGCTGGGGATGATCGCCCGGAACACCAATGCGGACGTGAACGTGGTGGCCCTTATCGGGGAGCGGGGCCGTGAGGTAAACGACTTTATAGAAAACGATCTGGGGCCCGAAGGGCTTGCCCGTTCGGTGCTGGTTGTCAGCCCCTCCAATTCGCCCCCCCTGGCCCGGCTTCGGGGCGCTTATGTGGCCACCGCCGTGGCGGAGTACTTCCGCGACCAGGGCCTTGATGTGATGCTCCTCTTCGATTCGGTAACCCGTTTCGCCCGGGCCCAGCGGGAGATAGGCCTGGCAACCGGGGAACCCCCGGCAACCCGGGGTTATACCCCCAGCATGTTCGACTCCATGCCGAAACTCCTTGAACGCAGCGGTACATCCGACCGGGGAAGCATTACCGGCTTCTACACCATCCTGGTGGACGGCGACGACATGGACGAGCCCGTGGCGGATACGGTCCGGGGAATTCTGGACGGCCACATCGTCCTCTCCCGGCAGCTGGCCCAGGCCTATCACTATCCTGCCATCGATGTTTTGCAGAGCATCTCCCGGCTTGCCCCGGTGGTTTCCGGAAAGGCAAGCAGCCAGGCGGCGGGGGTCATCCGCCGGAACATGGCGGTCTACGGGGAGATCGAGGACCTTATCAACGTGGGGGCCTACCACGCCGGTTCAAACCCCGCGGCGGATGAGGCTATCGCAAAACATCCGGGGATAGAGAATTTCCTTATTCAGGATGTGGGTGAAAAAACATCCCTGGCGGATACCCTGCAGGTGATGGCCGGGATCAGCGGCGTCAAGATACCGCTTGAAGAAACAGCAGCCGCCAATATTGGCAGCAGTAATGCTGTCGGCAGCCCATAATGAAGCGTTTCAGATTTCCGCTGGAAAAGATTCTGGAACTGCGGAAGTACCGGGAACGGGAAACCGAGATCGAACTGGGCAGGGCAATCGGCGAACTTACGGAAATTGAAAACAGAATCAAGGCCCTCGCCATTGAAAAGACAAAGGCCGCCAAGGAACGTTTCTCCCCCAATAACGTTACAGTCGAAATCCAAAGCTACGATCTGTATATCACGCGCTTGGATCAGACAAAGGAACGCCTGCTGGAAGAGGCCGCAAAGGCGGAGCTTAAGGTAGAAGCCGCCCGTGCCGCCTACCTTGAAGCTTCCCGGGACCGTAAGGTCTTTGACAAGCTCAAGGAAAAGCGGGAAGGGGAGTACCGCAAGGAAATGTTCGCCGAAGAAACAAAGGTTTTGGATGATATTTCAGGGGGCGTCCGGGCGCGGGAAATGATAAACAGCGGGGAATTATCTTGACAGGCTGGAAATAAGGCCATAATATTTTTAAATATGCAGGAAGGAGAGACATTATGAGAAAAATTATCAACAAGCCCGTCGATTTTGTAGATGAAACCGTCGAGGGGATCATCGCAGCCTTTGGAGATAGGGTTAAACTGCTCAACGGCGACAGGCGGATACTTTTAAGCGGGTATCCCAAAAAAGAAGGGAAAGTAGGGATTGTTACCGCCGGGGGCAGCGGGCATTTGCCTTTGTTTCTGGGTTATGTGGGGCAGGGGATGCTGGACGGCTGTGCAATTGGTAATGTGTTTGCCTCCCCTTCTTCCCAAAAGATGGCGGATCTCATCCGGGCCTGCGATTCCGGAAAGGGTGTGCTCTGTCTTTTTGGCAACTACGGCGGGGATGTAATGAATTTTGAAATGGCCCGGGAAATGGTTGAGTTTGACGATATTAAAACCACCGTCGCCCTGGGCCGGGATGATGTGGCTTCTTCGCCGCGGGAGACCGCGGAAAAACGCCGGGGAGTAGCGGGGATAGTGTTTGCCTATAAAATTGCCGGGGCCGCCGCGGAAAAGGGTTTGAACCTTGAGGAAGTTACCGCCATCGCGCAGAAGGCCCTGGACAATACCCGGAGCCTGGGGGTTGCCCTCTCCCCCTGTATTTTACCCGAAGTGGGGAAGCCCAGCTTCTCCATAAATGATGATGAGATAGAAATCGGCATGGGCATCCATGGGGAGCCGGGCATTGAAGTAAAAAAAATGATCACCGCCGATGAAATAGCAGCAATAATGGTGGAACGGATCACCGCCGACATGCCCCTGTCCCGGGGGGATGAAGTTTCAGTATTGATAAACGGTCTGGGGGGAACCCCCCTTGAGGAACAGCTGATTATTTACCGTAAAATCGCCCAGCTTTTAACGGCGAAGGGGGTTTCAATTTATATGCCCCATGTCGGGGAATTTGCCACCTCAATGGAGATGATGGGGCTTTCCGCCTCCATTATCAAGCTGGACGCTGAATTGAAGGAACTGCTCCGCTCTCCGGCTGTTACCCCCTTCTATACCAATCTGAACAAATAGGGGTTTGATTATGAATGCTGCGGACTTAAGCGGGGCGATTACTTCAATCAGCGATCTGATAAGTAAAAACAAGGATTACCTGGTGGAACTGGATCAGCAGAATGGTGATGGTGATTTGGGTATATCCATAGCCGCCGGTTTTAAGGCGGTGGAGGGGTATCTTGCCGGGGCGGAAGAAAAGGATCTGGGGAAATTGCTGATGAAATGCGGCGGTGTCTTTAATGAGGCCGCCCCCTCTTCCCTGGGTACGATTCTTTCCTTTGGTTTTATGGGTATGGCGAAGGCCCTGAAAGGAAAAGAAGATGCCGGTATTTCCGAAACCGCCCTGGCAATGGAAGCGGGGCTTAACAATATCATGGAAAAAGCAAAATCCGGGCCCGGAGAAAAAACGATCCTTGATGCGATCTTCCCCGCCGTAGAGCTGCTGAAAAAGTCAAACCCAAATGACAGTATTGCTGTTATATATGCCGCAGCCGCAAAAGCCGCCGCAGACGGGTCTGAGGCGACAAAGGCCATGAGATCCGTCCATGGCCGCGCCTCCTATTACGGTGACAAGAGCATCGGTATCCTTGACGGCGGTTCCGTAGTGGGGAAGCTCATCTTTGAAGGTATAAGCGCCTATTACCAAAGTAATTAAGACCAAGAATTATCCACGGATTACACGGATTTAAGAAAATTACTTTTTGCTCATCAGATATGCGTGCCTGCCCGTCTGATACAAATTCTCCCCTCTGCTGTCGATGACCACCGTTACGGGGAATTCCTTAACGGTGAGCCGGCGGACGGCCTCGGCGCCGAGTTCCGCAAAGGCTATCACCTCGGAATCTTTGATGCACTCCGCCAGTAATGCACCGGCGCCGCCGATGGCGCCGAAGTAGACCGCGCCGGCCCACTGCATGGCCCGCACCACCTCTTCGGAGCGCCGGCCCTTGCCTATCATGCCCCGCAGTCCCAGGCAGAGGAGCCGGGGCGCCCAGGCGTCCATGCGGTAACTGGTGGTGGGTCCCGCGGAACCGATCACCCGGCCCGGAGCCGCCGGGGTGGGGCCCACGTAATAGATAAGCGAATCTTCAAGGGGAAAGGGAAGGGGCTTTCCCGCGTCCAGCAGTTCATCCATTTTTTTGTGGGCCGCGTCCCGGGCGGTGTAGAGGACGCCGCTTAAGTACACCGCATCCCCCGGCAGAAGGGGGGCGTTCTTTTCCCTGCTCAGGGGCAGGTCAATATGGTATTCCATTTACAGCTCCTCCCGGATATGGCGGCTTACGTGGCAGTTGATGTTTACGGCGCAGGGGAGCCCTGCGATATGGGTGGGCATGGTTTCCACCGCCACAGCAAGGGCGGTGGTAGCGCCGCCGAAACCCTGGGGGCCGATTCCCAGGGCGTTGATTTTTTCAAGTAAGGTTTTTTCAAGTTCCGCGTAGTAGGGGTCCCCATGGTGATTCCACAGGGGACGGAGCAGGGCCTTCTTTGCAAGGAGGGCGGCCTTGTCAAAGGTACCCCCCAGGCCGACTCCCACCACGATGGGAGGGCAGGGGTTGGGGCCCGCTTCATCCACGGCGCTAACAACAAAATCAATCACCCCCTCAATGCCGTCGGAGGGGCTGAGCATTTTTGTGCGGCTCATGTTTTCGCTGCCAAAGCCCTTGGGGGCGACCGTGACGGCAAGCTTGTCGCCGGGAACAAATTCAACGTAGATCATGGCGGGGGTATTGTCCCCGGTGTTTTTCCGCCGCAGCGGGTCGGCCACCACCGAGGAGCGGAAGTAACCTTCCCGGTAAGCCCGGCGCACCCCTTCGTGGACCGCTTCGTTTACATCACCCTGGATATACACACCGGTCCCGATTTCCAGAAACACACAGGCCATCCCCGTGTCCTGGCAAATGGGAAGCTGCCCCTTTTCCGCCAGCTCAAAGTTGCTGATGATCTTGTCCAGGGTATCCTGTGCGCCGGGCCAGGTTTCGCTCAGCCGGCATTCCCTGATACGCTCCCGCACATCCTCAGGTAAAATTCTGTTTGCATCAATGCAGAGCCGCTTTACCGTTTCTGTGATCAAGGCCGCTTCAACAATTCTCATGGCCCCTCCCGAATAAATTAAAATTAGATCAAATTCAGATTTCAGGGAAGGGCCTGTTTGTTCTTTCTATGGCGCAGGTTCCTCATCATAGCCGGTTTTCTTTTTGTAGGTTGTGGGACCCCGGTAATAATCGGTGCCTTCCAGCCAACTGTCGGGGTAACGGGTTTTTCCAAGTCTGCGCTGTTCCCCCGGCGGGGCCAGGTTCACCTCACCCTGATTATAGCTTAAGACCAGATCCTCAAAGAGCAGCTTCCAGTTGCGGTGAATCTTTAAGGCGTTTGCGTTAAGCACAAGCTTAAGCTGGGCAAGGGCCTCTTCGGGATTTTCCTTTGCCAGGGGAGAAAGCATCTGCTGCAGTTCCCTTACCAGCCTGGCGGAGGATTCCTCATTTTCCTTTTGCGCCCTGTTGATAGTGCGTATCATGGAATTGTAGCGCAGGTTCACATACTCCCCAACCAGATTGTATATCTGCCAGGCCTGCCCTTCCATACTGTAAACTCCCGAATCATAGATTTCGTATATGGGCGGCATCTCCGCAATTGCAAAGGGTACAAAAACCGATTCCGAAGGGGCGTTAAGGGCAATCCATGAAATGATATTTATGGGATAGGGCAGATCCGGGCGCAGCTGATTGATATAGGTCACGTTGGTATAGTATACACCGATGGGACGTTCCCAGGCGCCTAACAGTTCGCTGTCGGGGTCGCCCACATCCCCGGCGGAATCATTTGTTCCCAGATAGCGGTTCGGGTTTCCCCAGGGACCGGCCGCCGCGCCTTTTGTAAGATCAAATTCGGTTCCCGCATAGTGGTCGCGGTGCAGGCCGCGGATATCCCCAAGGGTCAGTTTTTTATCGGGCCTGACGGAAAAGGGATAATCCCTGGTAAGCCCCTTCTGCCCATCCTGCACCCAGGGATCGAGGTTCAGCGAAGGAGCCGCAAGGGACAGGCCCCGCCACACCCGGCGGAGGGAATAGTAGGGATGGCTGTATTCGCCAAGGCTGACTGTTGCAAGCCAATCCATGAGTCCTGACTTTTTATCCGTTACCGTATACCAGCCCAGATCATGGGCGACATCAAAAAGATTATCCCCGTAGAGCTGGGTCCGGTTGCGTTCTGCCGGATCAATTTCGCGGATGCGGAATTCATTTGCGGCTATAAAAAATTCGCCGTCGGGAACGCGCTGGGCAGCCCAGAGGCCCCCCGCTTTTGTATAATCTTCGCTCACCGGCGCCATTTCAAAAACCCATGCTTCTTCGGCATCGGCCACCGGGAGTGTTTCGCCGGTTCCCCAATAGCCGTAGGTGTCTATAAGATGCCCCATAAGGAGGACGGCGGAACGGGCGGTCTTGCAGTTTTCAAGGGCGACCCGGGCAAGCTCGCTCGAATAAAAGATGCGCTTGTCCGGCGCCGGTTTGTGGATTGCCTTGGAACCGTTGGTACATTCGCCGAACATCACCCCCCATTCATTGGCAATGCCGTAATTGCAATCAAGGTACGCATAGGTAGTGCTGCGATTGGCTTCGCCTAAAAAATCCAGAATATCGCTGTAGGGAACGCTGCCTATAGGGATGGTGCGGGGAACTCCCGAATGCCGGTAGCCCGGAGCCCCCTCATCCGTTGCGAGGCGGGGGATTGCAAATGCGTTGTATTCCGGCATTACATCCAGAGCCACCGCAGAAGGGTACACGGCGCGGCTTCCGGTCCGGTCAATGGGCGCCCGCCCAACATAGATGACGCTGGAATCGGCTCCCAGGTGGCCGTCGTCCGAATGGCTGACCATGACGCTGCCGTCGGCGGAGGCGCCCCTTGTCACTATGGTAGTTGTGCAGGGTGAGAGGGAATCGAGTCCCATAAGGCCCATGATAAGGACCAGAGCGGCAAGTTTGATTTTTCGCATAAATTACCTCACTGTAATAAAGTATAGGGTAAAGTATGAATAAATGCTATTCTTATTAAGCCTAGTACTTAAATTCCGATTCTCCGATAAACTCCCGCAGTATGCTCTGGGTCGGCACGTACTGGGGCGGGATGGGGGCGAAGTTTCCCAGGAAGGAGAGGAGCCGCACCGCTTCGGCGTATTCCGTCATGTTGGGTTTGACGCTACGGAGCAGAGGATCGGCGTAGAACTTGAGCACCGCAAGTTCGTAGTCCAGGGCGGAGTTGAATGCCGCGTCGGCGCTGTTCTGATAGGGGAAGATATGTTTCCGTTCACCCTTCTGGACGCTGGGCCACATCTGGAAGGTACGCTCCGCGCCGGCGCCCCGGAACTGGTAATCCCGGACCATGCGCCGCAGGAGCCGGTTGTCGCTGGTGGGGATCCGGTTGTGATCGTCCAGGTTGAGCTGGGTAAGGGCGGACACGTAGAGTTTGAATTTCAGTTCCCCTGCGATCTGGGGGGTAAGGGCGTCGTTAAGGCCGTGTATCCCTTCGATGACCAGCATGGTCCGCCGCTCCATGCGGATCTTGCGTCCCCCGGTTTCCCTGCGGCGGCCCGATTTAAAATCGAAAACCGGGAGGGTCACTTCCTCCCCAGCGAAAAGGGCCAAGAGCTGCTCGTTCAAATAGGGGATGTCCAGGGCCTCAAGGCATTCAAAGTCGGGCTTTCCGTTTTCGTCCAGGGGGGTCCTGTCGGTGCCAACGTAATAATCGTCCAGGCTGATGGCAATGGGTTCTATGCCCATCACCTTGAGGTCTATCGAAAGCCGTTTGGCGGTGGTGGTCTTGCCGGAACTGGAAGGCCCTGCGATCAGCACCGCTTTGACGGTTTCCTTCTTCGCATAGATCCGGTCGGCGATTTCGGACATCTTCTTTGCCTGGAAAGCCTCCGCAATGCGGATATAGTCCCGGATAGACCGGTTCGCCACCAGGCGGTTCAGGTGTCCCACCGCATGGACCCCCACGATGCGGCCCCATTTTTTGTATTCATCGTAGACGGAAAAAATTCCGGGACTATCCTCGAAGGGATCGAGGGTGTGTCCCCTGCCGATTCCGGGAAAGCGGAGGAGGAGCCCGTCCTGGTAGGCGATCAGGTCGAAGTAGGAGAGGAGCCCGGTGCGGTTCACCAGGGGTTCGATGTAGAGGTCCACAAAGCCCTTGCATTCGTTTACCAGTACCCGGGACTCGCTCCGTTCTTCCAGCAGCAAGGCCGTATCGGTCTGGCGGCTTTTTTCAAAGAGTTCCAGGGCTTCCCCATAGGCCATGCAGCCGAAGGATATGGGCAGGTCTTCCCGCACCAGGGCAAGCATTTCATTTTTCAGGCTTTCAATTTCCTCTACGGCGGGTTTCTGGCCCTCCGCAAAGGTATAGTAGTAACCGTGTCCCAGGGAGTGGCCCACGTAGAGGTTCTTTTCGGGGAAGATACGCCGGCTGGCAACCGCCAGCAGAAAGGCCAGGGAACGGCGGTAGATCATGGTCCCCTCGGGGTCTTCCAGGAGCACCGGTTCTATGGCGGCGTTGATCTCGATCCTGGCGCCCAGGGGCAGAATCTCGTTGTTGATCTTGACTGCGGCGATCTCCTGTTCGGGAACATTGAAATGCCCAACCAGGGAATCCGCCCGGGTTCCGAAGGGCGCCCTGATAAGGGCTTGGGAGAGGGGAACTTTTCCATCAGAAGAATGGGTGTTCCGATTTTTTTCCCTCTTGAGAATGCGTATCTCTATGTCCTTCATTTTTTACAGATCCCCCAGATAGTTTTTTATCAGATCAAGCTTGAGGTTCCGCAGCCGGGTGGTAACGGACACTTTGTAGACATGGGGATTGAGGAGCCGCTTGTAGCTGGAATCCAGGGAATCCAGTTCCTGTTCCACCCGGGAGCGGATTTCCGCAAGGGAGGGAAGATCCCCTTTAACCGGTTTAAGAAGGCATTCGGCGGTTCCGGTGATCTCGTGATAGAAGTGCCGGTAATCTGCGGCGGGATGCCAGAAGGAATAGCGCTTGCCCTTTTCAAGAATGTCGCTTTCTTCGGCTCCTGCGGGCCCTTCCTCTGTTGAAACCGGCTGTTCCAGGCTGAGCACATCCGCCACCGCCATGCCGCTTTGATCCTTGATGCGCCATACCTGTTTTACGCCGGGGTTGGTGGTCTTTTCCGGGTTGTCGGAAAATTTGATCGCCGGGATCAGCTTTCCTGTTGCGTCTTCCCGGGCGGCAAGTTTGTAGACCCCGGAAAAGGCCGCTTCGGTACCGCCGGTGACCATCTGGGTGCCCACCCCCCAGGAATTGATCGGGGCCCCTGCGTTGGTCATGGTCTGGATGATCGATTCGTCAAGATCGTTGGACACCGTGATCGCGGCATTCTGAAAACCCGCGGCATCCAGAATTTTTCGCACCTCCACTGAAAGGTAGTGGATGTCCCCGGAGTCAAGGCGCACCCCGAAATTTTCCCCCTTCTCCGCAAGTTTCCTTCCCACCTTGATGGCGTTAAGGACCCCGCTCTTCAGGGTATCGTAGGTATCGATAAGGAAGACAGATTTGTCGGGGTAGATATCGGCGTAGGCCTGGAAGGCATCCTCTTCGCCGGGGAAGGCCATTACCCAGGCGTGGGCCATGGTCCCCAGGACCGGTATGCCGTAGGTCTTGCCCGCCAGGGTGTTGGAGGTGCCCACAGCGCCGCCGATAAAGGCGGCCCGGGAAGCGGACATGCCGCCGTCAGGTCCCTGGGCCCGGCGGAGGCCGAATTCCATGACCGAACCTTTGCCCGAAGCCAGCCAGACCCGGGCGGTTTTGGTGGCGATAAGGCTTTGAAAGTTAATTGTATTGAGGAGCATCCCTTCAATAAGCTGGCATTCGATCATGTTCCCCTCCACCCGGATCAAAGGTTCGTGGGGAAAGACCACCGAGCCCTCGGCAGCCGCGCAGACGGACCCGGTAAAACGGAAGTCCGCCAGGTAATCGATAAAGGCCCCATCGAAATTTTTAAGGGAGCGCAGGTAGGCGATATCCTCTGCGGAATAGTGAAAGTTGCGGAGGTTTTCCATAAAGGTGGCGAGCCCCGCAAAGATGGTAAAGCCGTTGCCGAAGGGCTGGCGGCGAAAGAACATCTCGAATACCGAGCGGTGGTTTATGTTTTTTTTCCAGTACCCATGGGCCATGGTAAGGGAATAGAAATCACAGAACAGCGCCGAATAGGCCGGTGCTTCTTCAAAGCCCATTACCGTATCCCCCCAATCAACTCTGGGGAAGAGGCCAGGACAATCCCCGCATCCTTCATGGAAGCAAAGGCCCTTTCTACGGAGCCTGCGGGAAAACCAACCCCCCGGACGGCGTCGCTTAACACGATGGTCCTGAAACCTGCGGCGGCTGCGTCCAGCGCGCTGTAAAGTACACAGTAATCTGTGGCAAGCCCCCCAAGGACCACAGTTTCAATACCAAGAAATTTCAGGTAGCCCTCAAGGCCGGTGGGGGTTTTCCGGTCGTTCTCGAAAAAGGCTGAATAGGAATCCAGGTTTTTACGGAAGCCCTTGCGGATAATCAGGTTCACGCTTTTCATTTCCAGCGCCTTGTGAAATTCCGCGCCGCCGCTTCCCTGTACACAGTGATCCGGCCAGAGGACCTGAGCGTCCCCGCCGGTAATCCCTTCCAGGATGTCTCCGGGTTTCCTGCCCCCATGGGAGGACGCAAAGGAAACGTGCCCCGCCGGGTGCCAGTCGGCGGTGGCGATTACCCTTCCGCCATAACGGGCAAATCCCTCAGCAAGTGCATTGATGGGGCCGAGAACCTCGTCCCCCTTATCCACCGCCAGGGCCCCGGCGGGACAAAAATCATTCTGTATATCAATTTCGATGAGCGCGGTTTTGCTGATGTCAATGGTCATGGCCGCTCCTGCGGGACGGAATTTTCTCTTATTCCATTTTAGCGAGCAAGCCGGGGAAAAGAAAGAGGGCGGCAATAAGGGAACCCAGGGTGCCCCAGATGATGCCTCCCGCAAGGGCGGAGGAAAAGCCCCCGCTGCTCATAAGGGCCAGGGGGATCGCCCCGGCAATGCCCGTCAGGGATGTTACCAGGATGCTCCGGGCCTTTTCCCTGACCCGGAAACACACCCGGGAAGCATGGGACTCCGCAATATATATGGCGTTATTAACGCTGATCCCGCTGATCACCAGAAGGGCGACCATATCCCCCATTTCCAGGGGACTGCGTAAGAGGAATTTTACCAGCAGGGGCAGTACACAGGAAACGGGGATGATCGAGGTGATGAGCAGGGACAACTTCCATTTTTCCGTCAGGGCAGTAAGGGTAAGGAAGATGCCGGCGATGCTCCCGATAAAGGCAAGGAGGAGGATACGGTACTGTTTGTCCAGCAGTTCCAGGTCCCGGGAGAGGAGGAAGCCGTAGCCCTTTTCGGTTTCAACGGTGTTAAGGGTTTCCCTGATCGCGGCAATCCCCGCCCCGGTGCTGGGGGTCCGGATGTGGGCGGTAAACCACGCGGCCCGCCTTCCGTCCCGGCGGTATATTTTGCCCGGACCGGGGGCTTCCTTCAAAAGCCCCAGGGTGTCAAGCCGGACGCTCCCGGCGGGGGAGGGGATGGGGAGGTTTGCAACTTTTTCCAGGGTACTGTTTTTTATGTCCCTGCCGGCAAGGCGGATGTCCGTCTCGGCGCCGCCCTGTATCCATTTGTCTACCACGGGGCCAAAAACCATCCATCGCAGGGTGGATGCGATGTCCCGGATGCTTAGGCCCCGCCCGGCAATCAGGTCCCGGTCGGGTATAAAGAAGATCGCCCCCTCGTTTTTTTTGAAGTTCAGCACGGTCTGCACCGCGCTGCTTAAACCGTTCACCGCCGCGGCGCCCGCAGCTGCCGCTTCCCGGCACTTCTCACTTTCATCCCCGATGGCGGCAATTTCAATTTCGTGGATGCCGGCTTTAAAGCTCCCCCCCGCGTCAGGGACGTAGAGGAAACCGTCCCCCGCCAAATCCGCAAGCGCCGCAACCCTGTCCGCCAGTTCCCGCCGCTTTACCCTTCTTTCATCAAAACGGATCTCCAGTTCCCCGGTCCCCTTCCGGCTTTCCAGGCGGACAAATTCCACACCTCTTTCCTTTTGTATAAGCCCGGTTAAATACCCAAGGTCCCGGTCTATCGAAGCGGCGGTCCTTTCGCCTTCGTATTCAACCGAAGCGTAGAGCAGGCGGTCCCGGACATCCAGGCTGATGTTTTTGCCGGAAACAAAAAAGAGGGCAAAAGCGGCAACGGCGATAAAGGGATAAACCCACAGGAGGAACCTTTTCCGACCGATGCTGAAAAAGCTTAAGCGGTAGGAAAGGCGGATATAAGCATTTTTAAACCGGTTGAAAATTTTTTGCGGTACTATTGCTGTTGCCGGTTCTTTGCTGAACACAAAATCCGGAAAGAAGATGCAGGAAATAAAAAGACTGTTAAGCAGCATCACCATGATGGCGGCCGCAACCCTGCGTATCCCCGGCACAATGGAATCAAGGAAGCACAGGGGCATGATAACCAGCAGGGTGGTTGCGGAAGATGCGATGATGGCCCCTGTTGTCCGCTTCACCGCATTACGGTATCCGGCAGTGGTATGCTTTTTTTCCGCAATCCCCGCAATGATCAGGCAGGGGTCAACCACGAGCCCCAGGGAGATCGCAATCCCCGCAAGCACGTTCTGATCCGGCGAAAGCCCCAGTACATACAGTACCCCTACTGTCCAGAGGATATTGACGGGGAGCAGTAAAATTAACAGAACCGTAACCTTAAGGGATTTAAAAAAGAAGGGGATGATAATGATGATCCCCAAAAAGCTCTGGAGTATGGCAATCATGATATTGCGGATCATCCCACGGAGAATTTCTCCCGAGTCGTTAAGGATATTGATACCCCCTTGGGGCAGTTCCGATGCCGAAAGGATGGCGACGCATTTACGGGAAAGTTCCATCACATTGGCCGCGGGGGAGGCTATGATTTGAATCCCGATGCATTCTTTGCCGTTTACCTTGAGGATCTCATTCCCTTCCCGGCTTGCCAGGTCGATGCGGGCAAAATATTTCAGGGATGTTATCTCTTCCCCCGCCTTTACGGGGAGGTTTTTAATTTCTTCCAGGTCCCGGATGCGGGTATTAAAGAGGACCCGGCTGTTTGTACTGTCCCTTCTCAATAGGCCCCCGAGGCTCAGGACATTGGCGTCCCGGACAATATTTCCCAGGGCCTCCGGGTCAACCCCTGTTTCGGCGATACGGTCCGGATCAAATTCAATGCGGATTTCATCGATGGCCCCCCCGGAAACGATCACCTCCGCCACACCGTCCAGGGCTTCAAATTCCTTTTTCAGGGTGCTTTCAATATATTTTCGTTCCGCGGTCAGGTTTCCCGGGTCATTGGCCGTTCCGCCGGGACTGACCGCAATACTGAGGAAGGCCCTGCGGTTTGATTCGGCGGAGTATATCCTGGGTTTCTGTACCGCCTGGGGCAGGGTGATGTACAGGTTATCCACCGCGTCCCGCAGGGAAAGGTAGACTTTTTTCTGATCCGCCCTCCGGTCAAAGTAAACCGTGGTCAGGGATTTGCCGTATTCGCTTACCGAACGGATTTCCCGGAGCTCCGCCAGGCCGGAAATTTTTTCTTCCAGGGGGATGGTGATGACCCGTTCCATTTCCACGCTTTCCATGCCGTAATATTCAAAGCGGATACTGAACACCCGGTAGCGGCTGTCCGCGGATTCCCCCGCTTTCTGGTTCCGGGCAATAAACGCGGCAATTACGGTGATGATGATAAAAATAAAAACCGCCGGTGGAACGTTCCTTTTATTCACCATTCCGCTTCTCCGGGAGCACATAAAGAAAACAAACCGGGACCACTAAAAGGACCAGTACAAGCGAAAAGAGCAGCCCCCCGATCACCGCGACGGACAGGGATGCCTGGGCGTTAATGCGCAGGGGGTCTATTGCAAAGGGGATCAGGGCAATGATGGTGGTTGCATTGGTGATCAAAATGGCCTGTAGTTTATTGCGGCACGAATCGATAATCGATTTTCTGTTGAAGTCCCCGCAGGATTCGTAGAGGAGGATGGAGTTGTTGATGGAAATACCAAAGAGTATGATAAGGGCAATAATACTGTTGATGTTCAGGGAATTACCGGAAAGCAATAAAAAGAGAAAGGCCCCGGAAAAGGCCGGGGGCAGGCTGATAAGCAGGAGCAGGGGGATAACAAAGGATTCAAACTGGGCGCCCATGGTTAAATACAAAAGCAGGATAGTTACCATAAGGAGGAGCAGGCCGCTTTGGATCATCTCCTTAAGTTCCGCCGCCCCCGGGGAAACCAGATCGCAGCCTTCCATCAATTCAGCCGGGATGAGGGCGCCAATGTTATCCGCAGGAAACCTGATCTCCTTTGCGTCCCGCCTGTTATACCGGTACAAAACCTGTTCCCTGGTTTCCCCGGTAATGGCGCCCAATATCCGTAAGGGGACCTCCCCCGCACCAAGAGGAACCAGGGTGTTTTCCAGGTCCTCAATGGAAGAGATGTCCTCATTCCGGAATAGTACCCGCAGGGGTATTTCCCGGCCCTTTTCGTAATAGGAAACCGTAAAAATCCCCTCCAGGGTATCCCGGGCAACAGACGCCATGTACTGGGCGCTTACGGAAAACCGCGCCCCCGCCAGCCGGTCCGGTGTAAACACCGATTCGCTGCGGCTTAGCCGGGGAATTATCCCGGCCCCCTTTTCCGCTAGCATATTGGCCATGCCGGCAAGCCTTTCCGGGGAATCTCCCCGTAAAATACCTGTTTCGGCGGAAATTTCCAGCAGCTGGGAGAGGATATCCTGCTGTTTATTAAAGACCGGGGACAAACCTGAGCCTTCAAAACAGGCGCGGATCTTTGCCATCCCCCTATCCGCAGGTATCTTTAAGGAGGCGCTTATCCGCAGCTTTTCTGCGTATTCCCCAGGCTGCGCCAGGGTTGGAAAGTCATCATGCTCAAGGCCCCCGGCAATTTCAATGGAATTGATAAACCCTTCCTGCCGCAAAAACGCCGTAATCTCCCGGGCCTGGGAAAGCATGGCCGGAAGCCCCGTGTCCGGGGGAAAGGAAATTTCCCAGTCCAGGTTTTTTGAAGGGATCTCCGGGAGCAGCCGGTACTTGATAAGGGCAAAGGAGCATATTCCCGTAACCAGGCATATACCCAGGGGAATAAACACATACCGGGGCCGGGCAAGAAAAACCTCAAGCAGGGATTCGTATTTTTTTTCCGCCAGGCTTATCCAGGCGTCGCCCCTGTTTTTTTTCTCCCCGATCCCTTTGCTTAACACGCAGAGCGCGGGAACATAGGTAAAGGACAGGATGCATGAAGATGAAATTGAAGAAATTACCGCTATGGCCATGCCGGAAAAGAGTTCCCCCAGAAGGCCCCTGATAAAAAAGACCGGTATAAAAACAATGACCGTACTCAGGGCGGAACCGAAATTGGACAGGGCCACCCCCTTGGCGGCATTGATGATGGTTTCCTCCCACGAGGTCCCCCCGGAATCATCCCCGCTGCCATCCCCGGCGGAACCCAATGCCCGCTGTATGTTTTCTATCACCACCGTGCCCGCGTCGATCACCATGCCGATCCCGATGGCGATACCCGAAAGGGACATGATGTTCAAGGTCTCCCCGCAGACCCCTAAGGCGAGGATGGAAAAGGCCGCCGACAGGGGGATGATAAGGGCGATAATAACAGAGAACCGGATCGATTTAAGAAAGACATAGACCACGATACTGGCCGCAAGCAGGGCCGCCAGGGCGGAGAGGAGCAGGGAGATAATGGATTCCGCAATACTGTCCGCAGTATTACTGATTATTTTAAATTCATACCATGCGCCGTAGATGTTTTCAAGAACCTCAATTTCTTCCTTTACCAGACGCGAAACCTGAAGGGGGCTTGCCCCGGGCTTTTTCTGAATCCCTATCCTGATGCACTCAAGGCCGTTGTAGAGGAAAAAAGATTCCTTTTCCGCGCCGGTCCTGACCGTGTCGGCAATATCCCCCACCCGGAGCAGGCCCCCTTCATTGTAGGCCAGGGGGGTATTTTTTATTTCATCCAGACTGGTATAGAGTCCGGAGGTCTTTACGGACAATTCCCGTTCCCCCTCCCTGATGGTCCCCGCAGGGTATTCAAAGTTTGAGCTTGAAATGATGTCCGCCGCGGATTGCAGGGTAAGGCGCCGGGATTCAAGCTCGGCCCGGCGGAAACGGACCTGGATTTCCTCCTTTTCGCCGCCGCTCAGGCTGACCCCGGCGATCCCGGAAAGCCGCTGGAACCGGCCTTTGATATCGGTTTCCGCGATACGGCGGCCGTAGCGCAGGTCCCCGTCCAGGGGGATAAGGGCAATGGTCAGGGTATCCTTTTTGCCGGCGTCGTTTCGCAGGACCCGGGGCTTGGCGCAGCCTGAGGGGAGGGTTTCATAGCAGATATCGATAAGCTCCCGGCTTTCGGTTAAAGCCATGTCGATATCCTGCCCCCAGTGGAGTTCCAGCGAAAGCAGGGAAAGCCCGTCCCTGCTGACCGACGAGGCGGATTTCAGGCCCCTCAATGAAGCAAAGGCATCCTCAAGGGGGATGGTCACCATGGAGCGCATATCCGCGGCGGAGACCCCCGGGTATTCGGCGGCCACCAGAAGATTCCGGGAACCCAGGGCGGGCAGAAAATCCACGGGGATCATAAACGCACAGAGGAGGCCCAGCAGTACCAGCGCAATAAGGCCGGAAACTACGGAGACCGGATGTTTTACGGAAAACCCAATAATATGCTTCATGGCTTACTGCTTGTTGTAGCTAAGGGTGATATTTCCGGTCATGGTATTACCCAGGGAATCGGAAAGTTCCCGGCCGATCGAAAAAATGATAAGCCCAAGCTGTTTGACATTTTCAAACTCAATGCCTATTTTAACGGCGCAGAGTTTTTCCCC
Source organism: Spirochaetia bacterium (assembly GCA_025997875.1). Taxonomy (GTDB): domain Bacteria; phylum Spirochaetota; class Spirochaetia; order Treponematales; family Breznakiellaceae; genus BNUT01. The sequence goes on along the minus strand of BNVE01000001.1, from coordinate 17,096 downwards.
CTCCCCGGGTACTGCGGCGGCATCGTAGATATCGCTTAGGGCATATTCGGCCTCCGAAAGGACCCTCATGGTCCTGATGGAAATTTCCGCGCATCCGTTGGTGGCGGAGATGGAAATTGCCCCCATGGCGGAAACCAGCGAAAGCGAATCGGCCTCCGCAGTAATTCTGAACACCAGATAGAGGTCCATCTCCCGTTCCCGCTTTTCCTGAAAATAGGCGGGATCGAAACTTATGGTAGAAAAATCCGTATCCCCGCTTATCCTCTCCATGACGGCCTGGTTTTTCAGTCCCCCCCATGCAAAAACCGGGGGCTTGAAATTGCCGTGGTTAAAGACCAGGGGAAATTCAATGTCCTCTTCTGTCTTGTTGCCCAGGGTGTCGCTTATCCCCTTCCGTATGCTCAGGGTATAGGGCTTGCCCCATTCCGGTTTCTGCGAAAAGGAAATGGTCCCCCTGTCCCTGCGTTCAAGGTCCGGCGTAAAGGTAAGGCCCAGGGAGGGGCTTATGCTGATAAGGCCCGCCAGCGATTCTACGGCCACCTTTTTATTAAAGGAAAGCCTCATCTTACTATCCGAGGGGACATGCCCGTTAGGCAATGCGGGGACAAGGTCTCCTCCCGGGATTGAGGGACTTTCCCAGCCCAAATAACAGAGGGGAGGGGAACGGTCAAGCCCAAAGAGGAAGGTGCTGTTGAAGGGGCTCTGCAGCTTGTTCCGGGAAAGGTCCGTCAGGGCGGTGGAGACCGTAATGGTATAACGGGTCCCCTCTGTCAGGGGCTTTACCGGTATGATCCTGACCGCGGAACAATCTTCGTTCCATTCAAGTACATGGGTAATGGACGGGCTGATACGCAAAGAAGCGGTAAAAGAATTGATGTCCACCGGTTTGGAAAAAACAAGGGTGATGGCTTCCGGGGGCAGGATTAGGCTTGTTTCGTTTTGGGGCTCTATGCTGACAAGCCGGGGACGCCCCAGGTCTTCCTTGGTGTAGAAACGGTGCTGAAAATCCTTTAGCAGGGAATTCCCCCTGTGATCCTCCGCAATGGTACTGATAAGGAGATAATATTCCCGCCCTTCCTGTAGTCCGTTCAGGGGTTTAAAAACCACCTCCTGGCCGTTGAAAAAGAAATCCCCCTGCAAACCGGCGCCGTCCGCCGTCAGGGAAAAGGCCTTTCGCAGGGAAGCTTCCGTCGGGGCCGCGGAAAAGCTGATGCGGATATCCTCTTCGGTTGAAACCGAAAGGACCTCCAGGGGCGGAAGCAGCCAGGATGCGCAGGAAAAGACAAGGCTTAAGACCATAAGGCTTATAAAGCTCTGAATACGACCCATAGGTCCTCCTCAAGGTATTCACCTGCCTGATTGACCGCGCCCCGGGGGCCTGCGGTAATTTTTATCTGGTAGTAATACTGAACGACCCCGTCGGTGCGGGTGAAATTTTCCCATTCCAGAACCAGCCGGGAACCGGAGTTCAGCCAAACCGCGGAAAGCAGGATGGGGTTTGCCGCGGAGGCGGGGAAAAGGCCTGTAAGGGACAGGGAATCCACCGCGGCCTTCCGGTTGGGCAGGGGAATGGCCGAAGAAAAATCAATGGTCACCCGAAGCCGCAGGGGCAGAGCCGGGGCGGCGCTTAAGAGGGTGTAATTCTGCACCGCGCCCCCGGTTAAAAGGGGAGCGGGATCGTCGTCAAAGTAGATTGAATCCACCTTAAGGAAACGGCCCGCGGCGGTAAAGAAGATCAGACGCTGTTCAAAAAGGGAAAGCCCCGATGTATCCTTTAGGGTTTCCGCAAGGGTCAAACGGTATTCCCTTTGAAGCTGGTACGGTTCATCGGGGATAAAGATAAACCGCCGGTCGTCTTCCTTTACAAAATAGCCGTTCAGGGAAGGGTAAAAGGAAATTCCTGAACGTATGGACCCTTCGTCCATGGGCTTTGAAAAAATAAAACCTATTCCCTGCCATTCCATAAGCGCGTCAAGGGCGGTCCCGGTATGCCAGAGAGAGGCCGATCCCCCAAGGCTGACCGGACAGACCCGGGCCAGGCGGGGTAGCTCAATATCATCCCCTCCGGAAAAGAGGCCCGAATATTCTTTTTTCATAAGATAACCGGCGGAACTTACCATGTCTTTGACAAGCCAGGTATAGGCGGTATTCACCTGCCAGCCGTTTTTTGGGCTGATGATCACCCTTTTATTATCATCGCTGAAATCCGTATAATAATCGGCAAAGGGACTCAGGCTGAATTTTTCGTTAAAGGACGTAATCAAAAGGGGCCGTGAAAACGAGAGGACCAGGGACCCGGCTTCAAATTTTCCGGAGATAAGCTCCGGTTCATTTCCCGGTTCCCCATAGATAAAGGAACGCAGAAGACGCGCCGTATAGGTCCTGCCGTCGTTCATTCTCAGGCTGGTTTCCAGGGCAAGGGAATAGTACTGGCCCTTCTGCCAGGACGCTTTGGGCCGGACAAAAAAGGCCGAACCCTCCCAATAGAAATCCATGGGGGCGGCTGCGGTGTTTTCATTGAGCTGAATTTTTCTCTCCGTTTCCCCCTTGTCGGGTTCTTGGGAAAAACCGATCCTGATGTACTCTTCGCCGAAATAAGCATCCCCCTCGGCGACAGAACAGGTGATATCAAGGTATTCAAAGGTCACCAGCGGACAGCCCGTGCACAGGAGGGAAAGGCCGAACAGAAAAATTTTAGCGGTATTCCACATATTCACCCTCCTTGAGGAAGGGGGAAGGCTTGTCTATCACCACATCCCCCTCGTTAAGACCCGAAGAAATCCAGAGCTCCCCGTTTTTTTTGGCCTGAACCGTGACGGTCTTGAGCACCGCAATGCCGTTAATAACGCAGTAAAGCTCACCCTCGTTTCCCCTTGTACGCGCAAGAACCGTTTCGGGAACCACAGGAAAGCTCATCTCCTGTGAGCGGGGGATACGGCATTTGATGAACATCCCCGGCTTGATGTTCAGGTCCCGGTTGGGAATTTCCGCCTTGACGGAAAAATTCCCGCTCTGGGGGTCCGCCATGGGTGATATTTCGTCTATCCCGGCGTTGAGGTTTTTTTTGAGGGAAGGAATTTCTATCCCCAGGGGCGCCCCCCGGGTGAAACTGCTGATATCCTGTTCCTGTATGTAAAAGAGGGCGTAGACCCGGGATATATCCATGATGGTGGCGATCTTTTCATTCCGGGGGACATATTCACCTGTTTCAAAATACAGGGCGCCCACCACCCCGGCAACCGAGGACCGGATCGACAGTTCCTCGATAAGCCGGTTTGCGGAATCCAGGGTCTTTTCGGCGTTCCGCAGATTCGCCTCCGCGGTTTCAAATTCCGCCGCCGCAGACCGGGTGTTTAATTCGATAAACTGCTGTTTCCTTGTTTCGCTGTCCCCTGAAGGGGTGAACCCTGCGGCGATAAGGTCCGTGTCCCGCAGCCCCAGCCGGGCAATCTCAATATCCTTTTTTAAAATGCCAATCTCCGCTTCCTTTGAACTGACCGAAAGTTCCAGGTTCCGGTAGGCCGAATCGGTAATGCCCCCGATATCAAGCAGGGCCTTTCTGTTTTCCAGGGCGGAACGGGCCTCCGTCATTTCCATCTCCTGCTGCTTAAGGGCGAGCTGGTTTTTATCAATGGAAAGCAGGCGGCTCTCCACACCCAGCCGCCCCTCCTCCAGCCTGGTCCGGGCCATAAAGAGACCGGCCTTTGCGGAGTCCAGGGCGTTCTCGTATTGTTCCCTTTGAATCTCCAACTGGACATTTTTGAGCAGCGCAATCTCCTGCCCCATCCTGACCTCATCCCCCTCCCGGACCCGCAGTTCTGTTATGATTCCCTCAACCTGGGCGGTGATGTCGTTCTTGATCTTGTAGGTAACGGTCCCGAAACTGCTGAGTTCATCGTGAAAGGGTTTTGCCGCAGCTGCCGCCGCCCGCACCTGCGCCGGTTTCCGTCCTTCCCCGGGATCTGTTTTTTTTCCGCAGGAAAAAAGCAGCAGCAGGGCAAGGATGATTGCGAAGAGGATCACAACGATCCGTATTGGTTTATTTATCGGTTTATTTTTTGTTTTGAAGGCACGCATCTCTTAATCCTCCAAAGGGAAAGCCCGCAAGAATTTCCAGGGAGCGTTCTAATGCCGCCGCCTGGCTCTGGTATTCCATAAGGGAAATTTTTGTCTCCGCAAGGGAGATCAGTTCTTCAAGGTAATCGATCCGCTTCTTTTCCCCCTTGTCCAGTTCAAGCCGGGAAAACTCAAGCCGTTTTTCCAGAATTGCGATGGTCCGTTCCGCCGTATCGGCAAAACGCAGGTTGTTGTCATGGGAAATAATCAAACCGTAGAGGGATTCCCAAAGGTCCTTTTCCGTTTGCAGGCGCTGCAGGTTGTTTTGCATAAGGGCGATATCCGCCTGCTTCCGCTGAACAGCGTAGACAGGATTCGGCCCGGCATTAACCGATGCGCCGTTATTCACATTGTAAAGCCGGTCCCGATCAAAACCGCCCCCGGTATTGACGCTCAGCGGAAAGAGGGAGAGATCGGAAAAGCTAAAGGTCAGCTTGAAAGAATATTTCGGCTCCGTCAGGGGATAGGCGTCCCCGGAAAAGGAAATGCTTCCCTGTGCGCCGATAAGCGGCAGGTACCAGCGGCGGGAATATTTCAGCTGCTTATGGGCATATTCCACCGCCAAATTTTGTTTTTTGATTTCCGTACTGGCGTTTTTAACCAGACCCAGGACATAATCGAAGAAGCCTTCAAAATAAAAATAATCAAACCCATGGTAGAAATCATCCTCTATGGAAAAACCGGCTTCTTCACTTAAGTCGATGGCGGCCTTAAAGCTCCGTTCCAGGGATTTTAAATCCCGTATGCTCTGATCCCGTTCGTTTTCGATATTGATGTAGGAAATCAAATACTCAAGGTAGTCCGTTTCCAGGGTGATCCCCAGATCAGCTTCCCTGCGCATAATCAAAAGCTGCTCCCCCGCAAGGTTTACCAGGTCCTCCCGGATATCCTTCAGGACGGACTGCCCAAGGTACTGGTAGTACCGGGAGATGATGCCGGAAGAAAATTCCCGAAAGGCCGATTCGTATTCCCGGTAGGCATAGAGGGAGGAGAGGCGGCCCGCTTCATAGGCAAGCTTCTTCTTGCCCCCGTCGAAGAGCTCCTGGTTAACCGAAGCCTGGATAGTTTTTGTACGGGAATCCGGGGAAAGCAGGGTAGTGGTATCCGATTCGGAAAGGGAAAAGCTGAAAGTGGGGAGGAAGTCCCGGAAGCCCAGCTTTGCGGCCTTCATGTTCTGCAGGGCCCCCTGCTTCTGCAAGACCCAGAGGGTGGAATTCTGTACCGCAAAATTCACCGCCTCACCGGGAGAGTGAAACACCACATCCGCTGCGTGAACAGCCCGGTGGGAGAAAAACAGTATTACTAAAAGCGCCATTATGCGCAGCTTATTTTTCATTTTTCTTCCGGTATTTAAGCATGGCCCGGTACTGGCTTTTCTGTTTTTTCAGGATACGGTCCAGGATACGCCCCATGATCCGGTCCTGTTCCGCCGAGGAGATCATGGTCCGCTTCCCCGAAATATATTCGTTCTCCTTTCCGTAAATACGGCCCCCTTCATCCTGTATGACGCAGGAAACGTAGATGGCGTTGTACAGGTCCACATCGTGCATAAAGGACCGCTGTTCCACCCTAATATCCAGCAGCAGGGTCTTGTCCGCCCGGATCGGATCGTAGCGCTGTTTCGACTCCAGATAGGTTTGGCAGATCATGAACAGCTGGGAGGCAATATTGTCTTCCCTGACGTGATCCACCGTAAGGCTTACCGAATTGATCCTGCAATCGTAAAAGAAGGGCGGGCCGGGGTAATCCGCAAAGGAGCCGCGCCGCGTCCCGGTGACGCAGGAACCGAGCAGGAGAAAAATAACCATAAGGAAAAAAAGTGAGAACCGCTTCATTTGAACCCTCCTGTAAATTGCTGTAATGAGACATTTGACCCCGAAACAGTGCGGGCCTTTTCCAGGTAATCGGCCGCCCTTTTTTCAAGCCCCAGGGCCTGCCAGGTAAGGGCCATGTCCATATAGACCCTGGCGGAATCTGTCAGGACCGTTTCCGCATGGCGGTCCATGGAAAGCCGTTTTTCATAGTCCCCGGTTTTTTGGGCTAAAAGGGAATAGAGGTAATAGATCCGCCAGTCGGAACTGTTAAAAGAAAGTTCCCCTTCGATCAGGCTCCGGGCCTTTTCATATTCCCCGCTCAGGATAAGGCAGCGGATATACCAGATCCGCGCCTCGGTATATTCACGATGCCGGGATGCCAGTTTGGCAAAGATCTTTGCTGCCCCATCCTCTTTGCCGGTAAAGAACAGTATCCTGGCTTCAAGAAATTCAGCCTGATAAAATTTCCGGTCCCGTGACAAAGCCTGCCGGACAAGATCATGGGCTTCTTCGTATTTCTCCGCGCCGTAGGCTTCCACCGCGGCGATATAGGCCCGCTCCGCTTCCGCCTTGGGGTGTTCCCCCTTGCAGCCGGAGAGGAGGATGCAAAGAGCCCAGAACATAAAAAACAACGCAATATGAAAATTACTCATCACTCTTGAACCCCAGGGTTTTACTTAACTCATTCCATGCCCCCTGGGCATAGACCCCGTCCTTGTCCAGCGCAATGATCCGTTCCAGCGCCGAAAGATAGCTTGCCTTTGTATATCCCTTTAGATTTGAAACCCCCTGCCAGAGGTTCCAGTAATACACCGGGAAGCTTGAAAAATAATGTTCCAGGTCCAGGTACCGGCTAAAATCCTCCGCTCCCAGTGTCCCCTCAAGAATTTTTTCTTTCAGGATGATATATTCCTCCGCAAAAAAAGAAGCCTCTTTCGGGATAAAAGGCAGGGCGGATGCATCGTAGAGACTGCGAACCAGGTTGATCGCCCCCGCAATGGGCCTGTTTTGGGATGCAAACCGGTTTTCCAATGTCTCAAGGTTTTTCAGGAAGAGGGTGTGATCCATCTTCCGGTAACCGCACTGATATTCGTAATCCAGAAAGGCCGCATAGACAGCCTTTTCCTGCTCCCCCGCCGCCTCGTAGACCGAAGACGCGAACAGGCCCAGACCCGGGAAATAGGGGCCCTTTTCAAAATAGAGGTCCGCCATGGCGGCGGCTTCCGCCGGACGATCCGATACCCCCAGGAGGTACATATAGGCGCGGATATTGTCGGGGGAGGCCCTATCGGCATGGGACTTGAACAGGGGATCAAAAACTTCCAGGGCCTTTTCATGCTCCCCTTTTTCAAGAAGGATATGCCCCCGGAGATAACCGTAGGGAAGCCCCTGTTCGGTATCATCCCGGGCGGCCTTTTCCGCGTAACCCAGGGCAATATCGTATTCGCCCCGTATGGAATGAATCTGGGCCAGCGTTCCGTACATGATGGTGATGTTTTTTTGGGTGTCCTCATCCGCCGGCGCCTGTTTTACCAGCGCCTCCGCCCTGCGGAAATAGTCCGCCCCCCGTTCAATGTCCCCGGAAAGAAAATAATAGCCCCCCAAGTCTACTTTGGAACTGAAGTGCCCCATGTTCCGCAGTTCAAATTCCGAAAGCTTCCCCAGCAGGGCCTCCCCGGTAAGCCCCGAATCCCTTATGGCCTCATATTCAGCCTCCATGGAATTCCTCCCGCAGCCGCTTACCAGGCCCAGGGTAAACAAAATCAGGATAAAAACCTTCGCCGCCTTTTTTGCCATACACCCTCCAAAGTCATTGGTTTTAGTAATGAAGAGTGAATAATTTTGTTGTCGGCTCACAACTCACTCCACATTTCTCACTACCTATATAGGGCACTGGGATGTGTGGCGATTCAATCAAAACGAAAAAAAATTAAAAAATATTAGACTTGTTCGACAACTCGGTTAGTTGGCGAACAACTCTATTACATTAATCATAAAACAACCCAATCCCGTACACCCTTTCCGCGCCGGCGGCCTTAAGGGCGGCGGCGCAGGCTTCCAGAGTGGCGCCGGTGGTGATCACGTCGTCAAAGAGGATCAGCTCCGGGGGGATTTTTTTGACGGGAATAAAACGGCCCTTAAGGTTTGTCAGGCGGTGCTCCCGGTCCAGGGTTTTCTGGCTGCGGGAGGGGAGCCGCTTCAGGCAGCGCTGGACCGGCAGTTTGTCCCCCTCAAGGAGCTTCGCCAGGTATTCAACCTGATCCCAGCCGGTCCTGCGTATCTTGCCGGGCCGGGGCGGCACCGGGCACAGGACAGCCGGCGCCTGGGGGCTTAAACGCTGTACCCCTGCCAGGAGTTTTTCCTCCAGAAAATGGCCCAGGGCGGGGTTCCTGCCGAATTTGTAAGCCCCCAGGAGTTTCCGGTAGCGGCCGGTATAGGGAAAGATAACAACGATCCGGTCGCAGCTGCCTTCGCAGGGAACTGCGCTGGATGTTTCGCCCTCACCCGCCCCCTTGTTCCGGCAGGGAAGACAGAGGTCCAGCTCGGAGATAAGGGGCCTGCCGCAGCGGGAGCAGCGCGGCCCTTCTTCATCATGCAGACCCAGGCGGCAGTCCTGACAGAGGCCGTACCAGGCTTCTTCCCTGCCCAGCAGGGATGCGCCGCAAAGCGCACAGAAGCGGGGGAAGAAGAATTCCCGGAGCTGAAAAATCAACCTTGATACTTTCATGATATATATAGGGCATTGGGATGGGCGGCGGTTCAATCAGAATGAAAATATTTATAAAAAAAGAGTCCCGAACGCCCAGGGCGGCGTCCGGGAAAAAACTTTTTTAAATCCATTTTTAAATCACGTTAAAAAGCCCGAAGCGGTAAATACCTTACCTTGATAGTAAGCTTATTCCGGGAACCGGTCATTATACCAAAAACTGAATTTTTCCTCTTTTTTTGTGCGTTCGCACAAATGGTCTATGCTTAAACTAGTCCAGGGAGCTGAGCTTTTCCGCCATAAAGAAGGCCTGGTAGTTGAATTTAAGGGGCATGATGAAGGGATCATGTTCCAGAATTTCGATGATTTTGTTCTTCCGGTAGAGCAGGGTGTTTTTGTGGACGTGCATGGCGCTGGCGATGGTTTCGATGTTCTCGTTCACAATAGAGAGATTTTGCAGGGTCTCCACATAGTGGCCTTCATGCTTTTCATCGTATTCCCGCAGGCGGAAGAGGTCCTTTTGTACCCCAAAGCCCTCCCGGGAAGGGCTGTAGTGGTCGTAGAGCATGGCGTAAACCCCCAGTTCCCAGTAGTAGATGTACTGCTGGGCGGGGTAGAGAATCCTGCCGATTTTAAGGGCCTGCAGAGCCTGGCGGTAGTTTGTTTCAAGATCATTGATGCTGTCGTAGACATTGCTTAAGCCTATATGAAGTTCGGTGTCCTTTCCCACCCGTTCAAGCAGGGAATTGCAGAGCCTGCGGGTGCGGAGTTCTTCGTTTGCATCGGGCAGATCCGCAAAGAGCAGCAAAAGCAGGCTGTTATTGAACATATACAGCTCATTTTGCCCATTTTCCCCGGTGATATAGTTTTCTATTTTGTTAAAACACTCCCGTTCAACGGCCTTTTCAAACTGCAAAAGGATGAGGATACGCTTGCCGTATAAACTGATGCCGATATGCTCGGCCTGCTCAATCATGCTGGGAATATTCTCGAATTTCTTGTTGAAAAGGGCGGTAAAAAAGATATTGACGTCCAATTCCTTTTGGGAAAGGTGAATTTTTGAGGGGATTTCGGTCTTTTGCACGTTTGTCAGGGTTATGGGGAGCACCATATTGGAGAGGATCAGGTCCAGCCATTCAATTTCGGATTTTTCCACATCAAAAATGATGATGGACCCGTAATAGTCGCTATGGGCAATAATAATGTAACGGAGACAGCGGTCTTCATACTGGATCGCGGAGGAATGATCGTTTTCCGGGATTTGGCTGAAATTTTTAGGCAGTTCTTCTCTCTGAATATTCCCGCTTATCCAGGTAATGCGGCCCGTATTGTCAAGAAAGGCGATCTCCTTCCGCAGAACATCCATCAAAAAGCGGAGCAGGGTCTGTATTCCCTCTTTTTTGAGCATCATCAGGTTCATGGTACGCTGTATCTGCAAGGCCACGGAAAGGTCGTTATTGCGGATATTGAGGAGGGTAAGGGACTTAAGGGCCGCCCCGCAGGTTGCTTCCGGGGGCATCAGGATAAGGGGCAGGCCGATAGTATTGGCCTCCTGGATAAGCTGGGGTGAAACATCGGGCCGGAAGTCTACCATTCTGAAAATGATCAGCCCCGAAGCCTTCCGGGAATACAAAAGCCTGATGATATGGAGCTGCTGGTCCACGTTGGGAGAAACCCCGTAGAGGCAGCTGAGGAACAGCTCCCCCTCCTTGATCCATTTGATGACCTCGTCGCTGATAACCTCCAGTATGGTAACGGAGTTGATGTCATTGTCGAGCCAGTTTTCCCCGGCAATAAGCTGTGCGCCTTTAAAATCCTCTAATGTTAAAATGTCTTTCAAAAGCATGGGCGCCTCGATTTTTTTCTTATTTTACACCTATATTATTGTGCGGGGGGACAATAAATGCAAGGGTAATGGGTAAACATATACGGGCTACGGCGGGGCCTTCACGGTATTCGCTCCGCTTGTGGAATCCGCTTCCGCAGCCTGCGCTTCGCTTGTCTGCTACAGCGGGGAATTCCAAATGGAGCTCACACCGTGAAGGCCCCGCCGTGGCCCGCCTGTGTGGGGTATATGGGGAAGCGCCCAAAACTAACCGAGTTTTGGAACCGGCTCGTCTATATGTTTTCTGTCATTACGTGGCGAAGTATTGCATTCAGGCGGGTTTGGTATCCGTCCCCGGTTTCCTTAAGCCATTCGAGAATATCCGCATCAAGCCGGATATAGACGCCTTTCTTTATGGGTTTGTAGTTTTCCATGTTCACCCTATTTTGCGGACGCCGGTGCGATGGCTTAAGCTGTGCCAGTTGTCCATCGGGAATTTGAAGTCTATTTAGTATTCTCTGTGATCTCTGTGGTTATTTCTTGGTATTTTTGTTATGTCATTTGAACAAGACAGAACACCGGGGCTTCGTATAATCTTACATCGCTATGTATGATCGTACGAGTAAAAAACAGCTTCGCCGGGCAGGGGGGATATTAAAAATTTTCCGGCCCTTGAAAAGCTTGGCAAACCTGTCGGCACAGGCGCTATTTTATGCCTGCGCCCCACGGCGCTGCCCTTAAGCGATAACATATTGGCAATACCGGTTTGGGAGATATAGAGGAATTCGCCCGCATATGCCACAATCCCTCGACAGTACCCCCCCGGAATCAGTATACTTTATTCGTATGGCCCTGATGCATCTTTTCCCACCCAAACAACTCTGCCTTGTGCTGCTCCTCTCCGCCATCCTCCCCGCCCTGTACGCATTCGATGTCAAGATAACCGGTAAAGAGCTCGGCTTTGCTATAAAACCCGAGTTCAACCGGGCCTTTCGTTTTTGTTACGATTCTTCTTTTTTTGGCGCCCTTGAATTTAACAAAGGGCTGAACCTGGGGGGCGGTATTGCCCTGGGGCAGACCGGGGATGCCTTTGATATCGATCTCTTTGGCAGGGGTGAATTCAAGCTGCCCGTTCCCCTGCCGCTCAGCGTGAATCTCCTGGGCACCTATAACGGCATCCCGGACTACCTGACCCATATTCACACGGTACTGCCCTTTCTGTCACTTAAAGGAAAGTGGGCGGGCGTCTCTGTGGGGACCACCCTGCGTTCCACCCTGTTTGACCGGGAGCCGGCGATCTTTGAATCAATTTTGGCGCTCTCCGCTTTTGTCAATTTTTATCAAACCGATAGAATACGGATAGGCTTGGAGTGCAGCAACTTTGATAATTTTTTTGCGGGAAACATGGGGTCTTATTTTCTCAACCTTAACAGCCAGGTATATCTTACCAAAGGGATCTCCTTACTAAACGAGATCAGGATCGAACAGACCGGCAGTGTGGGACTGAACTCCAACCTTTACGGCATTGCCTACCGGGGAGGCTTGGTGTGCAGATGGTAGCATTTGTTAAAGCGAAAAAAATGCAGCGTAACAGGTTTATTGTTTTTTGCATCTCCCTGCTTGCGGTGGTTTTGCTGTGCCCGGGCTGTGATGCGGACCTTTTGGGGCTCTTTGGTTCCCCCGATTTTGAAGAGCGTTTGAACGAAAAAGGTACCTTTCACTTTCTTACACCTGCGGACCGCTCGCTTACCCTTGGGGATACCTACTCATTCATCGTATTGACCGATACCCATATCGAAGGCAGCGACGCCCACGGGCTGGAAAAACTGAAGGATGTTATTAACGGCGCTTCCTTTGTGGTCATCACCGGCGATATCACCAACCGGGGGGACCGGGAAGAAGTACAGAAATTTATCGACATTGCCCGATCCCTGGGCGTACCCTGTTACCCCGTGCTGGGCAACCACGATGTGTATTTTGGCAACTGGGGCGTGTGGAAGGATATGATCGGTTCATCCTCCTACCGCATTGATGGGCCGCTTTCCAGTACCACACTCTTCATTATGGATTCCGGAAACGCCGCCTGGGGCGCACGGCAGATCGACTGGCTGGATAATGAACTCAAAAGCGCCAAACCCCGCCGGTTTATTTTTACCCATGCCAATCTGTTTGTGGAAAGTCCCGGGGATATCGAACAGTTTACCGATGTCAGGGAGCGCTCCCGGATCATGTCCATGCTGAAGGGCCGCTGCGACGCCATGTTCACGGGGCATGTGCATAAACGGATCATCAGGAATGCCGGGGGCGTTGGGTATATCACCCTCGAAGATTACCGGAGCAACAAGACTTACTGCCGGGTATTTGTTTCCCCGACGGGATTGCGCTACGAGTTTGCCAAATTATAAGGCTGTGTAGCTGTGATACGGATTAATGATTTACAAATTTGGTAACTGACACCCGATTATTTTTTGAGGCGGTTTTTCCAGATTTGTGCGATGGCTTTGCCGATTATAATAAATTCTTCATGGGTAAAGGTGTCTGTTTTGGCGTTGTTGCACCAATAACAGGCAAGGGTCAGATTGTCAAAATCATCATAGGAACGCTCGGGGTCTTTCCGCTCTATTTCAAGATACCTCCCTCTGGTCGGGCGTTTGTTGATCAAGTGTCCGGCATCAAGCAGTTGGGATATTTCCGCTTCGGGTGATTTTGTTTTCCCGCTTTTTGTTGTCATACAGTTGCTTGATCCGTTTTTGCCGTTCTTTCACCGTTTCGTTATTTTCTGTTGCCATTATGGTATCCTTTTCCCCTGAAAAACTTGACGTTGCCGCAGGCATTGATTAAGCCGGAATTCCGGAAAGCCCTTTCACCTATCACCGCGGCTTTGGGAAAACGCGCTGTTTTCAGCTTTTTACGGCTAATGAACGCGTACTTGCCGATGCTGGTGATGTTCTCGCCGCTTACGGCGTTCAGGTTTGTGAAGTTTTAGAACAAAGACTTGTCCTTCGTGCTATCGGCAAGGGCTGTTGTCGCGCGGGGCAGGATGAGTTCTTCAATGTACTTTCTGCCGTATTCGGTGGCAACATTGGTATCGAATACGCCGTCGCTCCGCAAACCGCCGCCGGTGGCCAGAGTTCCCCGCTTGCAGTCAGAAAGGTCCAACCGCACTTGCACGGCGGCGTTCTCCAGCGAATTGAGGATGCCCATCCAGTTTTCGGCGGTGAGCTGCACATTCAGGACAAGTACCGCCGTCTCCGGTTTTGCGTCCGCCGTGCCGGACTGTCCGGCGGGGCTTGCCCCATTGAATTGCGCGAGGTATGTTTCAACCTTCACAATGTCGGTAATCCGCTTGGCGTTTGTCCCACCGTCCTTGCCGCCGCACGCAGCAAGAACCACGCTGAATGTCAGCAATACCACCGCCATTCCCGCTAAAACGCCGTATGTTTTAGCGCGGGAGTCTGCTTTGCAAACTCCATACAAAAATTTGTTCCGCTTCATTTTCATTTTGAAGTCTCCTTTGAGTGCGGTCTTTCCCTGCTGTCTTTTTTTATGTTCACCGCACAAGCGGATAACACCTTTGTTAGGGTATCAATGCCGATACCAGCGGCCCCCAGTATCTTGTAACAACTAAAGATGTAGATAAAAAGGAGTACGAAAAACCACCACACAGGACACAAAGGAACACGAAGGGGGAATAGGATAATAGTTCTTTCTTACTTTGTGTCCTTCTTGTCCTTTGTGGTTTATATTCTTTTTAGTTGCTACAAGGTACTGGTGCTCCAAAAAGTTTAAATTTTCGGATAAAGGCGCTGGAGTTTGATGCGGGCATCCTGGGTGGTGAAATGCCAGTGAACAGTATCCTTGCGGGCGTTGCGGCTGGTGACCCATGCCTGTACCTGGGAAGTCATCTCCTCAATGGTGGGAATTCTGCGGGCCAGGTATTGGCGGCTCATAACCCCGATTTCTATTTCCGCCATATCAAGCCATGAAGCGTGTTTGGGGGTGTGGTGGATTTCAAACCGTTTTGCCAGGCGCCGGGCTTCCTCAGGAGGAAAGGCGGCATACAGAGAGGCCAGGGAATGGGTATTCAGATTGTCCTAAACCCGGATGATAGTATGGGCGTCCGGATATACCGTCCGATAAGCTGCCGGCTGGTTTCATCAAGGCATACCACCGGGCGTTTCGCGTCATAGGGGAGCTGATAAACGGCTCACACATCTTCCATGCGCGCTACAAAGTCATCCGATTGCTTGGGGACACACCATTCTTTGTGCAGCCAAGGCTTAATTTCGTTTTTTTTAAATGGTCCGCTATTGCCGTCGGGGAGACGCTTTCCAAAACACCCAGAGCGACCACCCGGTCAGCGATTAACTGGAGTGTCCAGCGGCTGCGTCCGTCAGGCGGGGCGCTGCAGGCTATGGCGATGATCTGGGCTTCCGCCTTGCCGTCTATTTTGATGACCGGGGGTGTTTCCCGCTTTTTGCGTTCCAGAGCGGAAGCGAGCCCTTCCTCAACGAAGCGCTTGCGGAGGTTGCCTATGGTCCGCTGATGAGCGCCATAGGCCGCGGCTATTTTTTTGTCGGCCCATTCGGCGTTTTCCGGGATTTCATCCAGGGCCAGGAGCATCTGCGCGTGTCGTATCCGGTATCCGGCGGTCCTCCCGGTACTTATTAGTTTTTTCAGGTCTTTCCGTTCCTCGCTGGTGAGCGTAACCCGATATTTTATATTTGACTTGGTCATTGTAACCTCCCGGTTATAATTATCGGGAGATTAGGGGATTGCCATGAGTAATATTAGACTTTATGGAGTACTAGTGTCCAAAGGTATTTTGTGTGAGTAACTGAGTGTTTGAGAGAAAATGCGGGAATGTATATCTATTGGATGCCTTGACACGATTCGGCTTTTCGAACAATATGTGAGCCGTGAGCCGGGGATAAAACGGCAGAGGTTTTCGTTATGCGCCATTTTTGAATTGCCCCCTGTACAGACTGTATGATGTTCGCAATTCCGCCTGTTGCCATTGTGCCGCCGGCCAGATACAAGAGCCATTTAATCCATGCGGGGACTTTGTTTTCGACTGCTTTGGCGGCAGCAAGGGTTGCTATTGCCGCAACGCTCGTGCCGCCGATGCGGATACCGGATGCTTTGCCGAACAGATCGGCTATGTGGGAAGCGTAGCCGATGACGGTTGTGATTATTCCTTGTATGTCCATAAAATCTCCTTACATCCTTCTGTTTCAGTCATTTTGGGCTGCTTCTTCTCCGTTCATTTTTTGCTCCTTTAAATTCCTGGGAAGGTTCTTCGTCCTCGCCGAGAGCGCCGCCGAAGTAGTCGCGCTCATTTATCAAGGCGCGGGTTTTTGGGGAAAGATTCGGACAGTTCTTAAAAGCGTCTACGCCGAAGCCGTCACAGTTGCCGGGGATGTTGATTTCCGAAAGCGCCGTGCAGTCCAAAAACGCGCCTGCGTCTATGTCGGTAAGGTTCTCCGGGAATTTGACGCCGGTAATATGGGTGCAGCGTAGAAAGGCGAAGTCGCCGATGTGCGTAACCGGAAGCCCCGCAATTTCAGCGGGGATTTCCACTACGGGAGATTCGCCGTTATAGCCGCTAATGCAAATAAACCGTTCCGACGATCCCCAGCCGGAACGGTGTATCTCATACTCTAGGCCGTTTTCAAGGCGCGTCCGGCTTCCCCATCGTTCACGCTGTTCTTCGTTCATGTTTCATCCTGTAATTCCAAACCGCACTCCGCACAATGAAAAGGCGGCATTTTGTCATTATAGAAATATGAAGTGGTTCCGCATTTTTCGCAGAACAACTGATATTTCGGGATATCGAATTTGGGCGGTCGGATTTCACCCCTGATTTTGGCGTGGGCTTTTGCCCATTTGCTCAATGCTTCCCGCTTTTCGGGACTCATGTCCTGGGGGCCATCAGTAATTTGGACTTTTCTTTTTTGATAACCCGTCCAATTAAATTAAGGGAATCACTGTAGCGGTTCAATTTGAATACTCGCAGCAGCCGGAACAAACGCAAGACCCGCATGAAACGCAAATCAAAATGAATCAGCATGGGCAGGTAAAAGGGAGCAATAGCGAGCATATCCAATATCGCCATAGGTGAAAAGATATATATCAAATACGGATGTTTTGTAGCGGGAAACCTGTCCGGCGCAGTCCAGAGACGGACAAGGTACTCCAGGGTAAATACCGTAACTGACAAATATTCAAAAATCCGCAGAATAAATAACACATTGCTGTTCAGATTTTCAAAAGACTCTGCAATTATGGATATTATATTCAGGCAGATTAAAACAATGATAACCTTATTGACCACTGTGCCAATAAGGTCATTGTCCCTGGTGTTTTCGATTATCTCATAAGAGCGATAGCGTATCATGTTTCGACTGTTTACCTATACCTGTATGTCCATATTTAACGCCGTCTATATGCGGTATATGCACAGCATCCGGCATACTAAACTTTTCATAAATAATACCTCATATATATTGCAAAGAAGGTTTACGAAAGAAAGCTGAAATAATAGATGGACGATGCATTAATGCATATAATGCTTCCTTAACCACTTTAAAAAACTGATCAGGACCTGTAATTATTTTTTTCCCCACCACATGAT